>JBHJHK010000095.1:0-20464 GCA_050330975.1 Candidatus Competibacterales bacterium
GACGCCTGAGCGCGGCGACGCCGCTGTTCTGCGCCAATGCGCCCTCAATTTGCTGGCCCGCCGGGAGCACTCTCCCCTGGAGCTGCGCCACAAACTCACCCAGCGGGGGTTTGACCCCGACCGGGTCGACGTCTTGTTGAGCGAACTCCAAGACCAGGATCTCCTCAACGAGACCCGCTACGCCGAAGTCTACGCCCACGCCCGGGTCGACCGCGGCTATGGGCCGCTGCGGATCAAAAGCGAGCTGTTGGAACGGGGTGTGAGCCCAGCGGTGGTCAAACGAGTGTTGGGCCAGCTAGAGGAGATTTGGATGGCCAAATTGTCCCAGGTCCAGCGCAAGCGCTTTGGCGCCAGCCGGCCCTATGATGCCGCCGCCCAGGCCCAGCAAACTCGCTTTCTGCGCTACCGCGGTTTTACCCTCGAGCAGATCAGCCAGCTGTTTCGCAACGGCTAGGTCGAGCTATCAGTTAATTTCTCGTTCACCCATCGTTGGGTATGTTTGCAAAGTGAGTGCCTTCGACGTGTCGACCATGACCAGTGCCGAGCTACGCCGTACTTTTCTAGAATTTTTTCGCGCCCGGGGCCACGAGGTGGTGGCCAGTAGTTCCCTCGTGCCCGCCGCGGGCGATCAGAGCCTTTTGTTCACCAACGCCGGCATGGTCCAGTTCAAAGACGTGTTCACCGGCCAAGAGCAGCGCCCCTATAACCGCGCCACCACCTCCCAGCGCTGTGTGCGGGCCGGGGGCAAGCACAACGACCTGGAAAACGTCGGCTACACCGCCCGCCACCACACCTTCTTCGAGATGCTGGGCAACTTCAGCTTTGGCGATTACTTCAAGCGGGAAGCCATCCACTACGCCTGGGAACTGCTCACCGAGGTGTGGGGGTTGCCGGCCGACAAGCTGTGGGTGACGGTCTTCGAAGACGACGCCGAAGCGGCGGCCATTTGGCTCGATGAGATCAAAGTGGATCCCGAGCGCTTCTCCCGCATCGGCGCCAAGGACAACTTCTGGGCCATGGGGGACACGGGTCCCTGTGGCCCCTGTTCCGAGATCTTCTACGACCACGGCCCCGAGATTCCCGGCGGCCCCCCGGGCTCCCCGGACGAAGATGGCGACCGCTACATCGAGATCTGGAACTTGGTGTTTATGCAGTTCGAGCGCAGCCAAGACGGCACCATGACCCCGTTGCCCAAGCCGTCGGTGGACACGGGTATGGGCTTAGAGCGCTTGGCAGCCGTGCTCCAGGGGGTCCACAGCAACTACGAAATCGACCTGTTCCAGCGCCTCATCGAAGCCGCCCAGGCCGTCACCGGCACGACCGACCCCCACAATAGCTCGTTGCGGGTCATCGCCGACCACATCCGCGCCGTGGCGTTTTTGATCGCCGATGGGGTGTTGCCCGACCGGGAGGGTCGGGGGTATGTGCTGCGGCGCATCCTGCGCCGCGCCGTTCGCCACGGCCACAAACTCGGGGCCGAGATTCCGTTTTTCCACCGCCTGGTGTCCACCCTGGTGGCCGAGATGGGGGAGGCCTATCCGGAATTGCTCACCCATGGAGACCGCATCGAGGAGACCATTCGTCAAGAAGAGGTCCAGTTTGGCAAGACCATCGACCGCGGCATGCACCTCCTGGAGGGGGCCATCGCCGGCCTCCGGGGTTCGGTGATCGACGGCGAGACGGCTTTTAAGCTCTACGACACCTATGGCTTTCCCCTGGACCTCACCGCTGACATCGCCCGGGAGCGGGGCCTTGGGGTCGACGAAGAGGGCTTTGAGCGGGAGATGGACAAACAGCGCGAGCGCTCCCGGGAGGGCAGCCAGTTCGGCGCCGGCCCCACCCTAGCCCTGGAGACCACTCCCCAGGCCACGGAGTTTGTGGGCTACGATCGCCACCTCGCCGAAACCGCCATCGGCGCCCTGTGGGTCCGCCGCGGCGAAGAAACCGCCGCCACGGGCGCCCTCCGGGGCGGCCAGGAAGGCATCGTGACCCTGGAGCAAACGCCCTTCTACGGCGAATCCGGGGGTCAGGTGGGTGATGCCGGCACCATCACCACCCAAAGCGGCCAATTCCAAGTGGAGGACACCCAGAAACAGGGGGGGGTATTCCTCCACGCGGGCAAGGTGGTCCAAGGCGTTCTGGAGAACGGCCAAGCCGCTACAGCTGAGGTGGATTGGCACAGGCGCTGGCCCACGACCCTCAACCACTCGGCCACCCACTTGCTCCACGCCGCCCTGCGCCAGGTGTTGGGCAACCATGTGGCCCAGCGGGGGTCGCTGGTCCACCCCGAGCGCCTGCGGTTTGACTTCACCCACGGCGAGCCCATTGCCCCCGCCGACCTCGCCACCATCGAGCGCTTGGTCAATCGACGGGTGCGGGACAACCTCCCCGTGATCACCGAGGTCATGGCCTACGATGCCGCCATCGACCGCGGGGCCATGGCCCTGTTTGGCGAGAAGTACGGCGACCGGGTGCGGGTGGTGGCCATGGACGATTTTTCCGTCGAATTGTGCGGCGGTACCCACGTCCGACGCACCGGCGACATCGGCCTGTTTAAGATCACCCAGGAAGGGGGCGTGGCCGCCGGGGTGCGGCGCATCGAGGCCATCACCGGCGACGGCGCCCTGGACTGGCTGGCGGATCTGGAGGGGGAGTTGGCCCGCATCGCCGAAGTGGCCAAGGGGGACCGGCATCATCCCGAAGCCAAAGTGCGGCAGTTGGTGGAGCGGGTCCGCCAGCTAGAGCGAGAGACCGAACAGCTCAAGGGCCGCCTCGCCAGCGGTCGGGGGACGGATCTGGCGGCGGGGGCCGTGGAGGTGGACGGCGTCAAAGTCGTGGCCGCAGAACTCCCCGACGTCGACGTCAAGACCCTGCGGGAGGCGGTGGACCGCCTGCGCCAGCAGCTCAAGAGCGCCGTGGTGATCTTGGCCACCGTGGAAGATGGCACCCCCCGCTTGGTGGCCGGGGTCACCCCCGACCAAACCAAGCGCTGCGCCGCCGGTGAATTGGTCAGATCCGTGGCCGCCGCCATCGGCGCCCGGGGCGGCGGCCGGGCCGATATGGCCCAGGCTGGCGGCGGCGACCCCACCCAGTTGGCCACCGCCTTGGCCAGTGTTAGCGACTGGGTGCGTCAGCGCACCTAAGGGTCGCAGTTGGCGATGATTTTTGACTTTCCAAAGCTTTTCATTAAAATGTAAAGTTTAATCACACAAGAAAATTGGCCCATGGCTCTTTTGGTGCAAAAATTTGGTGGCACGTCGGTGGGATCTCCCGAGCGCATCGCCGCCGTTGCCGACAAGGTCAAAAGATTTGTCACCCAGGGCCACCGCTGTGTCGTTGTGGTCTCAGCCATGGCTGGCGAAACCGATCGGCTATTGGGCCTTGCCAAAACCTTGAGTGAGACTCCCCCACCTCGGGAGTTGGATGTACTGTTGGCCACCGGCGAGCAGGTGACCATTGCCCTACTCACCCTCGCCTTGGAGGAACGGGGCTGTCCCGCCCGCTCCTACACCGGTGCTCAGGTGGCGATCCACACCGACGCGGCCCACGGCAAAGCGCGCATTCAGCGCATTGACACCGAGGCCATCCAGGCGGATTTGGCCTTGGGACGTGCGGTCGTGGTGGCGGGCTTCCAGGGCGTGACTGAGGAAGGCGCTATCGCCACGTTGGGACGGGGGGGGTCTGACACCACCGCCGTCGCCTTGGCCGCCGCCCTCAAGGCCGATGAGTGCCAGATCTACACCGATGTCGACGGCGTCTACACCACTGATCCGCGCATTGTGCCCCAAGCTCGGCGTCTAGAGGGCATCACCTTTGAAGAGATGTTGGAGATGGCCAGCCTGGGGGCCAAGGTGTTGCAGATCAGAGCGGTGGAATTTGCCGGCAAGTACAACGTTCCCCTGCGCGTATTGTCCACTTTTGAAGCGGGTGCTGGCACGCTGATCACCTTTGAGGAATCACCAGTGGAGAAAGCCCTGGTTTCGGGGATTGCCTTTAACCGCGACGAAGCCCAGCTCACCGTACGTGGGGTGCCCGACCAGCCGGGCGTGGCCTACAGTATCTTGGGCCCGGTGTCGGCGGCCAACATCGAGATCGATATGATCGTGCAAAACATCGGTCGCGATAACACCGCCGACATGACTTTCACCGTCCACCGCAACGACTACCACCGGACGTTGGATATCCTCCAGACCCAGGCTGAGACCCTGGGGGCCCGAGAAATACAAGGCGATGACCGCATCGTCAAGTTGTCCCTGGTGGGTGTGGGTATGCGTTCCCACGCTGGCATCGCCAGTAAGATGTTTCAAGTGTTGGCCCAAGAGGGCATCAACATTCGCATGATTTCCACCTCAGAGATCAAGATTTCCGTGGTCATCGACGAAAAGTATCTGGAACTCGGCACCCGAGCCCTTCACGAGGCTTTTCAACTTCATCAACCTCCCCAAAGTCCCGGCGACGACGCTCTCCAGGGTCCCTGAGGCTCCAGGGACACCATAGAGGCATGGGTATGGAAGCGATGAGCGCATGGAACCCACTTTCCTTTGCGATAACGACCACAGAACTTTCTCTGTTTGGTGAGTTACGGAGAACCAAATGCTCATTTTAACGCGCAGGGTAGGAGAGACACTGATGATCGGTGACGAAGTGACCGTCACTGTATTGGGTGTCAAAGGCAACCAGGTCCGCATTGGCGTCAATGCCCCCAAGGACGTCCCTGTTCACCGCGAAGAGATCTACGAACGCATCAAGCGAGAGCAGGAGGGCGGCAACAGTGGCCCTTCGGCCTTCACCAACGGCAGTCGTTGAGATCTCGAGGCCCTCGACCTAAGCCCTTTACTTCAGCCAACTTGTAGTGATACTATTCTGGGCTATTGCACGAAGCCAAGGAGAGATGGCCGAGTGGCTGAAGGCGCTCCCCTGCTAAGGGAGTATACGGCTAAAACCGTATCGAGGGTTCGAATCCCTCTCTCTCCGCCATCCTCACTCCAGATTTTTCAGCGCCCGTAGCTCAGTTGGATAGAGTACCTGGCTACGAACCAGGTGGTCGGAGGTTCGAATCCTTCCGGGCGCGCCAATCAAAACAAGGGATTGGCCCTTACGGATTTATCCCTTTACGTATGTTTCATCAGTCGTTTGTCGGCGGCACATCAAAGTTGACGTCGTGAACCGCGTCGGGTAGTGCCAACCCAGAGCCATCCCGAAAGGGGAATTTGGTGGCAGTACCCCCAGCGGGCGCCTTTCTCCCTGAGCAAAGGAAGAAACTCAAAGCTCCCCTTTCTTGGAGTTTACAAACGTACCCTGGAACTGGCGCAAATCGCTAAACAGGTGATTGGCCATGGCCTCGGCAAAGGCCTATGGCGCAGTCGGCAAGGCCATGGACGGCGGGTAGGATGAAACCTACTTGCTCAACAGTGGATAGAGTACCCCTACCCATACCGCCACACCCAACAGCGCCAATGACGTCACCACGCCTTTGACGATGGCCAGCCGCCTCAGGGGCGAACTATCCTGTACTCATTCGACAAGAGTATTAAAGCTCCAGGCCCACATGGGTGTCAGGAGGAATGCAGTGCAAATCCCCAACACGCCCAACACTTCCCAATCATCGCCATCGATGTGGCCAATGGCCAAGGTCAGTGTTGGTTGTATCCAAATCTCCAGCAATAAAATCGCCATACCACTGCCCTAGAGAAAGGCCACTGGCAGCAATGTAACTCTGCATCAAGTGCCGTAGGTCTAGGCCAAGGTATGGCCAGTAGAACCAAAAGGGTTATTTTTAGCGTACTGCCTCGGGAAAGTAGCTGCTAAAAACTCTCGCTCCGCCTTTTCTTTGCCAGCCTGGTAACTCAAGGGATCGTCTTGCCAATAATTCTTGCCGCGTCCTTCATAGTCCTTGCGATAACTATGGGTATCGACACTCCAGGGAATTTCATTGGGCTTTAACTGTTTGGCCATTTGCGTCACTCCTCGTGGTGAACTTTTGAGCTCATGACGTCATTGCAAGTCAGTTATATAGTGACTATCGAAATTATAAAAAGCGAATATACTACTGGAGAACCCCAGTGTGGTGAGCGCCGGGGTTGATCGCTTGGCCTGCAAAGTTGACCGGCTACCCACGCTACGGGGGGGACTGGTACCCCCAGCCGAGCCCCCCTGGAGACCCGGCTAGCTCGCCCCGAGGATAATCGTTCCAACGGCGGTTGTTGTTTTAAGATAAGTTGTCATGGGGGAAATTCCATAGCCCTCAGCTGAGAGCCCTTGCGCGCAAAAAAGGTTGAAGACGGTGTCTGTCCCATGAGCCATGAACCCATCGACTGAATACTACAACCGAGTCGCCGATGTGCTCGCACCAACCTACGAAGCCCTAGCCTTTGAAGTCGTCCATGGCGACACCCTGGGATTCCTTCCGACCCAGCCCTGTCGGGTGTTGGATGTCGGCGCAGGTTCAGGGCGAGACGCGGCCTGGTTCGCCCGGGGGGGTCACGAGGTGGTCGCCGTGGAACCGGCGACTCGAATGCGCCACTGGGCAAAGGTTCGTCATCCCTCGGCGCGGATCTGCTGGCTTGCCGATGGGCTTCCCGGGTTGAGCAAGGTGGGCCAAATGGGGCTGCGTTTTGAATTGGTTTGGCTGAGCGCTGTTTGGATGCATGTCCCTCCGGGACAGCGCCATGGTGCCTTTGGCAACCTGGTGGCGTCGTTGGCCGGTGGGGGACGATTGATCGTCACCCTACGCCATGGCCCCGCACCGCCAGAGCGGGCCATGTATCCCGTTTCAGCGGCGGAGTTGCAGGAGCTCGCGGGCCTGTTTAGGCTCCAGATGGTGGCCATCACCCAAAGCGATGACCAGCTTGGACGCACAGCCGTAGGGTGGGAATCAGTGGTTCTGCAGCTCCCCGATACAGATGAAAAGGCCACGCCGCCGTCGCGCCAGGCCCAAGAAGCGACCTACCCCAAGGCAAATCGTCCTCTCACCAAGAGGTTGGGTCGATGAAGTTATTTGCCCTCAAGGGCTTTGGCATCAGTCACAAGTTGACAATGATGATGCTCACCACCAGCGTTTGCACGATGTTCGTTATGAATGCCGCCGCCATTTACAATACGAGCTCGACGCTGCACCAAAATTGGCAGAAGCAGCTGATAAGTTTGAGCTATATTGCCAGCGTACACGCAGCATTCCACCTTGCCGCTCGAGAGATACCGCGACACGTGCCATGACAAGTAAGGGCTTGAACGCCTTGGCGATGGCAGAGAAAGCCGCAGTCTACGCGGCGATTTTCGATATCGACCAAAAGCTCTTCGCCGATCTTCAAGTTAGAAGATCAGCAACGCGGAATGCTCGCGCATGCCATGGAATATCCCCTGGTGGATTAGGATGTCGTCAGATCAGCTATTCGACGCCAAGGCCGCCCTTGACAACGCCTCTGGGGAACCCTTGGGGTGGTGCCCACAGCGCCGGTGATCACCTAAACCTTCCCAGACATTACGAGGAACAAACATCGTGAACAACTCGCCATTTTCCCTGGCCACCTTGCTGCTACTGCTGGGCCCAGTGGACAGCGCCCAACAGCCCTATGCCGGCCAAGAGGCGCGTCCGATCAAAGCTTTGTCCACGGCCCGGCTGGAGGGGCTGCGGGCGGGGGCAGGACTTGGCTACGCCAAAGCCGCCGAACTCAACGGCTGGCCGGGGCCGCTCCACGCCCTGGAGCTGGCCGATGAGCTCGCCCTCTCCGCCGACCAGCGCACCCAGTTGGAGGCGCTGCGAGCCCAGATGCTCGCCGAGGCTCGGCCCCTGGGGGCGGCACTCATCGAGGCCGAGGCCACCCTGGAGCGGCTGTTTAACACCCCCCACCCCTCCCCCGAGGCGGTGGAAGAGTCCACCGCCCGCATCGCCGACCTCGAAGGCCAACTGCGGGCGGTCCATCTGGTCGCACACCTGCGCACCAAGCCCGTGCTCAGCCCCCATCAGCGCCACCGCTACGCCCAACTGCGGGGCTATGGCCAGGGCGGACACTCTCGCCACCAAGGCCACCATTGACCGCCATGAATCCTCGCCTCACCCGCCGCCACTTCCTCCAGGTGGGCGCCGCGACGGCCCTCGGCGCGGGCCTCTGTCAAGGGCGCGCCGCCGCCGCCGAGCACACCCTGATCCCCGCCCCCGCTCGGGTGCACCTGGTGGGCGCGAACCAGCCCACCACCGCCGTATGGGCCTTCAACGGCCGCGTTCCCGGCCCGACCCTGCGCCTGGGTCAGGGTACCGTGCTCAGGGCGGCGGTCGAGAATCGATTGCCCGAGGCCACTACCGTCCACTGGCACGGCATCCGCCTGCCCAACGCCATGGACGGAGTGCCCCACCTGACCCAACCACCCATCGCCCCCGGTGGGCGCTTTGACTATCGCTTTTCAGTGCCCGATGCGGGTACCTTTTGGTACCACCCCCACGTCAACAGCAGCGAACAAATAGGGCGTGGCCTCCATGGGCCGTTGATCGTCGAAGAAGCAAGGCCACCGGAGGTGGATCGGGATCTGGTGTGGGTCTTGGACGACTGGCGGCTGGATCGCCAGGCGGCCATCCCCCCCTTTGGCCAGCGCCACGACATGACCCACGCCGGCCGCATCGGCCAGGTGGTGACCCTCAACGGCGCGATTTCGGACCGAGTCGACCTGCGCCCCCACGAACGGATCCGCCTGCGGCTGATCAACGCCGCCAACGCCCGGCTGTTCGCCCTTCGGTTTGAGAACCACCACCCGACGGTGATCGCCTTGGACGGGATGCCCGTGGCACCCCACGGGGTCGAGCGCATTTGGCTCGGTCCCGCCCAGCGGGTCGACCTCATCCTCGACGCCGTGGCCGCCCCTGGCAGCGTCCACCGGGTGATCGACGACGCCTACCCAGAGGGGGCCTACTGGCTCACCGAATTGCACTACGGGGCCGAGGTAGTGCGCCCCACACCGCTGACCGAAGTGGTCCCCCTGCCCGCCAATCCGGTGCCCGAGCCCGACCTGGTGGGGGCGGTACGGGGCGAATTTCGCCTCCAAGGCGGTGCCCGGGGTTCCCTGCGCCAGGGCAACCTCGGTGGACGCTCCCTGGGGATTCGCCAGCTAGTGGGCCAGGGCAAGGCCTGGGCCATCAACGGCCAAGTCGCCTGGCGCTACGACGATCCCCCCCTCATGTCCCTCCAGGTGGGCCAGAGCGCGGTATTGACCCTGGTCAACGAGACGTCCTTTCCCCACCCCATGCACCTCCACGGCTTTCACTTCCGGTTGCTGAGCCGCGACGGCGAGCCAGTGGCGCGACAACCGTGGCGAGACACGGTGCTGGTGTGGCCCCGGGAGCGGGTCGAGGTGGCGTTTGTGGCCGAGCGAGCGGGGCAGTGGATGTTTCACTGCCACACCTTGGCCCATCAGGGGGGGGGATTGATGGGGGTGATCGCGGTGGCGTAGTTCCCCTAGACCGGGGAGAAGCCACCGCGCCGGCTGGGTTTTACACTAGCCCGTCGCGTCCTGGGCGGTCTCAAACCGCTCTGCCACCACCTGCCAATCGACGACATTGGCAAAGGCCGCGATGTAGTCGCCGCGGCGATTTTGATACTTGAGGTAGTAGGCGTGCTCCCACACATCGATGCCCAACAGGGGAATTTTGCCCTGCATCACCGGGTTGTTCTGGTTGGCGTAGCCCTCCACCACCAACCGATCGCCATCGAGGCTCAACCAGGCCCAACCGCTGCCAAACTGCGACCTTGCGGTGTTGTTGAACTGGGTTTGGAAGCCGTCGTAGCCGCCAAAATCCCGCTCGATGGCCCGGGCGAGGTCACCTTGAGGTTCGCCGCCCCCCTGGGGGCTCATGGCGCTCCAGAACAGGGTATGGTTGAGGTGGCCGCCGCCGTTGTTGCGCACCGCCGTGCGAATGTCCTCGGGCAGAGCCTCGAGATCGGCCAACAGGGTCTCGATGCTCTGCCCCTGGAGATCGGGATGCTCGCCAAGAGCGGCGTTGAGATTGCGCACATAACCGGCGTGGTGGCGACCGTGGTGGATCTCCATGGTGAGTGCGTCGATGTGGGGCTCTAGGGCGTCGACGGCGTAGGGGAGATCGGGCAAGGTGAAGTCCTCTGCAGCCCGCAGGCCGCGGCTGGGCAGAAGGGCAAGGGTGCCGCTGGCGAGGACGAGCTGAAGCAGGGTACGGCGGCTGGTTTGGTAACGCACAGTGCTAATCTCCTGATCCTATTTGTGGTGGTCTCATTCAACTTCAACCGATGCAGCCCAGACCGCGTCACTCAAGGTGGCTCGACGACGACATGGCTGGGATGTTGCGGTGGGGGAGCACGGGGTGGAAAGTCAGGGGAGAGTATAGCGCAGGCAAATCGGCTCGGCGTACCCGTTCATTCGAGTCGTCCGGGGCGCAAATCCCAGTCGCCGGGGCGCCGCCAATCGCGCGGCGTCCCGACGTCCAGGCGAGCCCCGGCAGTTGGGTTCCAGCGGCTCGAGTGGGGATCATCGAGATGCCTGACCTTCGAGGGCTTCGATTTCCCGCCGCACCTCCTGCAAGCGCTTCCTTTTGCGTTCGTCGTTCAAAACCCGCGACCGCCGCACCCGTCCTTCGGCGCGACGGAGATACTCAAGCCGCTCCCGCTGGTGGTAACCGAGCCTCGGCCGCGGGTTCGACGGCGATTTTCCGCCGCCTCGATCTCGACTCGAGCTGTGGAGCAGCTCGATGGCCCCTTCCATGGCGGCAACTCGCGCCCGAATGGCCTTGGCGGCGGACGCCTTGTCGGGACCCGCCCCCTGGGGGAGATTGACCCAGTAGGGTTTGGATCCCCTGGCCAAGTGGTCTGGGGGCGGAACACTGGAAAAGTGCACCGTGCCCGCGGCGTCGACCCAGCGATAGATGGTCTGACCGTGGGAGGGGTCGTGGAAGATCAGGGCGGCGAACCCGCCCCAGAGGTAAAGCATGAGGTTGTTGCACATCTTCGAGGTCTCCATGGCAGTGGCGACAATGGATTTCCACCACTCCTTCCCAGAAGAAGGAATGGGCCTCGAAAAGTAACAAGCACCCCCGTTGCGGCGCTGCCTTGGAAGACACAGGGCTCAAAGGGCCCAAGACACCCCCAGTGCGCCAACCCCAGCACCCCGAAGGAGGGACTTCTGCAGCGTCAAACGTCGAGATTGGCCACCCGTAGGGCATTTTGCTCGATGAACTCTCGCCGGGGCTCCACGTGGTCCCCCATGAGGGTGGTGAACACTTCGTCGGCGGCGATGGCGTCTTCGATGCGCACCTGGAGCAGGCGGCGGGTCTCGGGATCCATGGTGGTCTCCCACAGTTGATCGGGGTTCATCTCCCCCAAGCCCTTGTAGCGCTGGATGGTCTGGCCGCGGCGGGCCTCGTCCATGAGCCAGTCCACCGCTTGGCGCAAGGTCTCCACAGGACGGCGACGTTCGCCGCGGCGCACCCCAGCACCCGGTCGAAACAGCCCGGCCAACTTTTCCCCCAGGGCCGCAATGCGCTGGTACTCCGGGGTGGCGAAGAACTCGCCGCCAAAGCCGATGACCCGGTCGAGACCGTGGACCCGCCGGGTGACGGCAATGGCCCCGGGGCTCGCCCCACCGGGGGACGCGGCGTCCCCGACGCCCTCCCAGGTCACTTGGTAGTGGGCGCCGTGGCCGTTTTGCTGGTGGCGATTGAGACCCTGGGCGAGGGATTGGCACCAACGGTCCAGGGCGACCCCAGAGGCCAAATCGTCGCGGCTGAGCTTGGGCAGGTGTAGCAGTTCCTCCAAGACCCGGTCGTCGTAGCGCCTCGCCAGACGCTGGATCAGCTCCATGACCACCACGTGCTCTGCCACCAAGGCCTCCAGACCTTCGCCCCTCAAGGGCGGTGCCGCGGGATCGAACACCAGTTCGGCGTCGGCGAGGCCCGACTGCATCAAAAATCCCTGCAGCTCGGCGTCGTCTTTGAGATAGCGCTCCTGCTTGCCCCGCTTGACCTTGTACAGGGGTGGTTGGGCGATGTAGATGTAACCCCGCTCCACCAGTTCGGGCATCTGGCGGTAGAAAAACGTCAACAACAGGGTGCGGATGTGGGAGCCATCCACGTCGGCGTCGGTCATCAGCACGATGCGGTGATAGCGCAACTTGTCGATGTCGAACTCTTCACGACCGATGCCGCACCCCAAGGCGGTGATCAAGGTGGCCACCTCCACCGAGGAGAGCATCTTGTCAAACCGGGCCTTTTCGACGTTGAGGATCTTGCCCTTGAGGGGCAAAACCGCCTGGAACCGCCGGTCTCTGGCTTGTTTGGCCGACCCTCCAGCGGAGTCGCCCTCCACCAGGAAAAGCTCCGACAATCCCGGATCCCGCTCCTGACAGTCGGCCAGCTTTCCCGGCAGGCCAGCCACGTCCAAAGCGCCCTTGCGGCGGGTCATCTCCCGGGCCCGGCGGGCCGCCTCCCGGGCCCGGGCGGCCTCGGTGATCTTGGCGACGATGGCCTTGACCTCCTGGGGTCGCTCCACCAAAAACTCCTGGAGCTTTTGGGCCACGGCCCACTCCACCACCGGTTTGACCTCCGACGAGACCAGCTTGTCCTTGGTCTGGGAAGAGAACTTGGGGTCGGGCACCTTCACCGACAACACCGCCGTGAGCCCCTCCCGGGCGTCGTCGCCGGTGACGGTGATTTTGGCCTTCTTGGCGATGCCCTCGGCCTCGAGGTATTGGTTGAGGGTGCGGGTCAAGGCGCTGCGAAACCCCGCCAAGTGGGTGCCACCGTCCCGCTGGGGAATGTTGTTGGTAAAGCAGAACAGGTTCTCTTGGTAGGAATCGTTCCACTGCAGGGCGGCCTCGACGCCAATGCCCCCCTGTTCCAGGGCAAAGTACAGCACGGTCTCGTGGATGGGGGTCTTGTTGCGGTTGAGGTGTCCCACAAAGGCCCTCAATCCCCCCTGGTATTCGAAGGTCTCTTCTCTGCCCGTGCGCTCATCCAGCAGTTGAATACACACCCCAGAATTGAGAAACGACAACTCCCGCAGCCGCCGAGCCAACAAGTCGTAGTCAAAGGTGATATTGCTGAAGATGGTGGGACTGGGGGAGAAATGGACCTCAGTGCCGGTGGTGTCGATCTCGCCCACCACTTCCAACGGCGTCTGGGGAGTGCCCAAGCGATAGTCTTGGCGGTGGACCTTTCCCTCGCGACAGATGGTCAGACGCAGGTGGTTGGACAGGGCGTTGACCACCGACACCCCCACCCCGTGGAGGCCCCCAGAGACTTTGTAGGCGTTGTCGTCGAATTTGCCCCCGGCGTGGAGTACCGTCATGATGACCTCCGCCGCCGAGCGCCCCTCGGAGTGGGTATCCACGGGGATACCGCGGCCGTTGTCGGCCACGGTGACGGACTCGTCGGCGTGGATGACGACGCGGATGGCCGTGCAAAATCCCGCCAGGGCCTCGTCGATGGCGTTGTCCACCACCTCGAACACCATGTGGTGGAGACCCGTGCCGTCGTCCGTATCGCCGATGTACATGCCAGGGCGCTTGCGGACGGCTTCCAAGCCCTCGAGCACTTTGATGTCGGAAGAGGTGTAACTGCTGGGATTTGCGGTCATAGACGGCTCTTGAACCTGCGCTTGGAAAACGCGCCATTATAGCATTTTTCGCACCTGTCCCGCCTCCAGGGCGAGGTGGTGCACCGCCCGCCACGGCGCCTCGAAAAGGTGAATGGGCTCGATGGCCGTGATGAACAGCTGGTGGGGGGTCGCCGCCAGACAGCTGAGAATCCGCCCGCGGTGGTGGGCGTCGAGTTCGGCGGGCAAGTCGTCGATGAGCAGCACACAGGGCCGGCCTCGGCAGCTCTGGTAGAGCTGGGCCTGGGCCAACACCAAGGCGATGACCAAGAGCTTTTGTTGACCCCGCGACAGCCGCTCCGCGGCGCTGTGGCCGTCGACCACCACGGCGAAGTCGGCCTTCTGGGGGCCGAGGCGAGTGTGGCCCAAGCGGCGGTCCCCTCCGCGACCCTCGGCGAGCAATCGCCCCAAATCGGCCCCAGCGGGCCAACCACGGCGATAGTTCACCACGGCAGAGGGTGCCCCTAGAGTCGCCAGCAAAAATGGCCCTAAGGCCCTTTCTAGGGCCTCACAGAAGGCCTGCCGTTGGTGATCCAAGGTGGCGGCGGCGGCGGCGAGTTCTCGCTCCCAGGGGAGGAGGGCCCGGTCGGCGGCGTTGGCCTTTAGGGCGGCGTTGCGATGGCGCAGGGCCGTTCTGAACCGCCGCCAGGGGGCCAAGAAGTCGGGTTGTCCCTGGAACAATCCCCAGGCGATAACCCGCCGCCGCAAGCCGGGACCGCCCTCCAAGAGCAGGTGGCTTGTGGGGCTCAACAGCAGCACCGGCAGGGCGTCGGCCAAGGCGGTGAGGGCGGTGACCGCCTCGCCGTCGAGGCGGGCGGTGAAGGCCTTGGCGCTTCGCTCTACCCCGAGGGTGTGGCGGGTTTCGCCGGCGCCCTCTAGCGTGGCGACCAAGCGCAGATAGTGGGCGTTGTGGCCGATGAGTTCGCCGGGCCGCCGGGTGCGGAAGGAGCGCCCTCGACTCAGGAAGTAAATGGCTTCGAGGAGGCTGGTCTTGCCCGAGGCATTGGGACCAGAAATGGCGTTTAGACCGGCGGCGCAGGGAACATCGACGGCCTCCAGGTTGCGAAAACCCTGAACTTTGAGTTGCAAGAGACCCATGGGTGGGTCGGTGGGGCGCTCTAGAGGCGCATGGGCATGACGACGTACTGGCAGAGGTCTGACTCGGGTTGGCGTATGAGACAACTGCTGTGGGCGTCGGCAAAGCTCAGTTCGACGAGTTCGCCATCCAGGGCGTTGAGGGCATCGAGGAGGTAAGTGACGTTGAAACCCAGCTCCAGAGCTTCACCGTCGTAATTGACCTCGACTTCCTCCTCGGCTTCCTCCCGTTCGGGATTCTGGGCCTGAATCTGCATCGCCCACTGGTGAGCCGTCAGGCGCACGCCCCGGTGTTTGTCGTTGGAGAGGATGGCCGTTCGGGTGAGGGCCGTGCGCAGAGCCTGTCGGTCGGCGACGATGAGGTGGTTTTGCTGCCGGGGTATAACCCGCTGGTAATCGGGAAATTTGCCGTCGATGAGCTTTGAGGTGAGGCGCAACCCCTGCCACTGGGCCTGGATGTGGTTGGTCCCCAGGGACAGGGTGACGGGGGTATCGTCGTCGGCCAACAGCCGCAGGAGTTCCTGGATGCCCTTGCGGGGGACGATGACCTGGCGCTCGAGGCCGGGGAGGTCGACATCCACCTGGCAGTGGGCCAGGCGATGACCGTCGGTCGCCACTGCCCGCAGGTGCTGGGTGTCGAACTCCAGCAACAGCCCGTTGAGGTAGTAGCGCACGTCCTGTTGGGCCATGGCGAAGTGGGTGTGTTCAAGCAGCGTCCTCAGAGCGCGGGCGGGCAGTTCCAGGGTCAAATCGAAGGCGACGTCTTCCAGGGTGGGAAACTCGTCGGCAGGCAAAGTAAATAGTTTAAAGCGGCTGCGGCCACAGCGCAAGAGCGCTTCGCCGTCGTCCACCTGGAGGCTCACCTGGGCGCCTTCGGGCAACGCCCGCAGGATGTCTTGGAGCTTGCGGGCGGGCAAGGTCGTCGTCCCCACCGTCGACGCCAGGGGTAGCTGAATCCACAGCTCCGCCTCCAGGTCGGTGGCGCCCATGACCAGATTTTCCCCCTGGGCGCCGATGAGCACGTTGGCCAAAATGGGCATCGTTTGGCGACGCTCAACGACGCCGATAATGCTCTGCAGGGGCTGTAGCAGGTGTTCGCGGGGAGCTTCGAGCTTCATGGCAGGCAAGCGGGCCTCCGTCTACAACAACAAGAAGTTTATATATATAAAAACCTATTGTAGTAGGGGCGGGCTTTTCCTGTGGATAACTTTTTTTTATTTATAAAAAACAAAAACTTAGGTTGCTTTTGCCTGTGGATAAGTCTGTGGATAAGTCTGTGGATAACTTGTGGATAACTTTTGGAGGCAAAGTTATCCACAGACTTATCCACAGGATATGGCCACTTTATCCACAAAGTTATCCACAGGATGTATATACAGTTTTTCGCATTGAGAAAAAAAATTTCACAATGAAATGCGTTATTTTCGCAATGATCAAATAGAATGACCCTATTACCAGTTAATCATTTGGGAATGGAGGCTCGATGAATTTTCCCACGCCGATTCCCTGGGGCTTTGGAAAATCCCGTGGAGTCGATATCCAACCCCCATCAGCCCGATAGCAGGTTCAGCAAATGGATAAAGTCGTCTCGGACCTCGCGATCGCTCTTGCGCAGGGTCTGGACCTTGCGGCAGGCGTGGAGGACAGTGGTGTGGTCGCGGCCTCCAAAGGCATCGCCGATCTCGGGCAAGCTGTAGTCGGTGAGTTCCTTGGCCAAGGCCATGGCCAACTGGCGCGGGCGGGTGACGGCCCTGAGCCTGGTGGTGGAGCTCAAGTCGGCCAGTTCGAGGTGGTAAAAGTCGGCCACCACTTGTTTGATGGTGTCGATGGTGACCGATTTGTCCTGGAGGCTGATGAGATCGCGCAGGGCGTCTTGGGCAAAGGCCATGGTGATGGCTTGGCCTGTGAACTGGGCGTTAGCCTGGACGCGCCGCAGGGCGCCCTCGAGCTCTCGCACGTTGGAGCGCACCCGCTTGGCGATGAAAAATCCCACCTCGTCCCCCAGTTCGAGGCCGTAGTGGCGGGCCTTGGCCTTGAGGATAGCCACCCGGGTTTCCAGCTCTGGGGGTTCGATGGCCACGGTTAGCCCCGAGCCAAAGCGGGACTTGAGGCGCTCCTCCAACCCCGTGACCTCCTTGGGGAACCGATCGCAGGTGAGGATGATTTGCTGGCGTCCCTCGAGGAGAGTATTAAAGGTGTGGAAGAACTCCTCCTGGGAACGTTCTTTCCCCGACAAAAATTGGATGTCGGCGATGAGCAGGGCGTCGAGGGAGCGGTAGTGACGCTTGAAGTCGCCAATGACATTGTGGCGCAACGCCCCCACTAGATCGGCGACAAAGTGCTCGGAGTGCTGGTAGACCACCTGAGCCCCCTGGCGTCCCTGGAGAAGGTTGCCGACGGCGTGCATGAGGTGGGTTTTGCCGAGGCCGGTGCCGCCGTAGATGAACAGTGGGTTGTAGGCCCTGCCGGGGTTGCGGGCCACCTGTTGGCAAGCCGCCAGGGCCAACTGGTTGGATTTGCCCTCGACGAAACTGGCAAAGGTGAACTCTGGGTTGAGGTGGTTGCGGTGGGGTTCTAGGACTTTGCCCTGGGGCTGTGGCGTCCCGTTGGAGACAGCCTCAGGCCTCTTGGCCGGTCGGGAAGCCGCTTCTTGGGGCTCATCCCCCAGGACCTGAAAGGGGCCAAGGGCAGAAGACTTGGGGGCAGGAGCCCCTCCGCCGAAGGTTTTGGGCGGCGAAGCCCTGGGGGCGGGAGATTTGAAGGCGGGGGGGTGAGACGCGGCGGCTCTGGGTCCGGGGTGGGAAGGTGTGCGCTGATTTGGGGGAGAACTGCGGGGGGGTTTGGGTCCCGATGGGGCGTTGCTGCCGATTTCCAGTTCCACCGCCACGGTGCGTTCGGGACGGACTTGTCCGAGGGCTTGATGGATATGACTCAAGTAGTGCTTGCGCACCAAGTCCAACACAAAGCGATTGGGAGCCAAAAGCCGCAGGCGATCCCCCTCTTCGATGGCCTGGAGGGGATGGATCCAAGTGTTCAACTGTCGCTCGGAGAGCTCGCGCTCCAAGTGCTCTAGAGAAGTTTTCCAAAGGGTGTGCTCCACGGCTTTACCGACCTCATCGAGACCTCATCGAGACCTTGAGCTAGCTATCCCGCGGTGCCTTGCACCGGCTGTTCCTAGCCTAGCGCGATCCCCTCGATGCAATCCACAGGGACACTCTGGGGTGCCAAACCAGCTCAGTTCTCGGGTTATTCTTGACAGAGAAAGAGTTAGTCGGTACTTTTTGCGATCTCGCCACCCCGGTGCTACTCGCCCGAGCTGTTCCAGCTAGCCAAATTAATCCATGGGTTCTAACGATTTGGCTTGACCGAGGCGATGGGCCCACACATTCCCGTCGCTCTTCGCGCCTCCAAATATACCTGGAGTACACCGCGGTCGTTGGCCCCATTTCCACTGGCTCATCGTTCAAGAGTACCTTTCCATGAAGCGGACCTTTCAACCCAGCGTTCTGAAGCGAAAGCGCACCCACGGCTTCCGCGCCCGCATGGCGACCCGTCACGGCCGGGCTATCATCAAGGCGCGCCGGGCCAAGGGGCGGACTCGACTGACCCCCTAGAGTTCGGAACCATTTCCCTCCCTCGCCACTTGAGGCTGAGGCGGCGGGCCGAATTCAACTGGGTCTTTGCCGACCCCTTCAAGTCAAACGACGAATACTTTACCCTGCTCGGACGGTGCAATGCCTCGACCCACCCGCGCTTGGGGCTCGCTGTGTCGCGCAAGGTGTCGAAGTTGGCCGTGGTGCGCAACCGCATCAAACGCGTGGTGCGCGAGAGCTTTCGCCAGCACCACGTCCATTTGCCGGCCTTGGACATCGTGGTGGTCGCCAGGTCCACGGCTCGTCGTTCGACCAACGAGAGACTGTTTTGCGCCCTGGAACGCCACTGGGCGCGCCTCAGGCGGCGAATGGACGCCGGGCACCATGCCTCCCCGAATCGCACTGGTGGGGATTCAAAGCCGCCGTCCTCCTCGTCGGGGGATTCGCCGTGAGGATCCCACCCTCCCCACCCTCCTCCCCTGATCCACTGACGTCGATCCGCCATGGAAAACCAACGATTCTTCCTCCTCGTCGCCCTGGGGTGCGTATTGTTCCTCATTTGGCAGGCTTGGCTCGGCGAGCAAGCGGCCAAGCGCGCCGCAGAAGACCCCGTCGCCAGCGCCCCGTCCACCCCCGCGGCCCCGGGCGAGGGGACGGCCCCGGCGACGGTGCCCGACATCCCCGCCAGAGCCACCCGCGACGCCGCGGGCAATGTCGAGTCGCCATTGCCAGAAGCCCCCGCCATCGCCCAAGGTCTGGAGACCGCCCGGCGCATCCGGGTGACCACCGACCTCTTCGAGGTGGAAATCGACACCCTGGGGGGCGATGTGCGCCACCTGGGGCTGCGCACCTATCCCGAGTCCCTGGAACGTCAGGACCAGCCCTTCGAGCTCATGGTGGACCGAGGTAGCCAGCTCCACGTCGCCCAGTCGGGCCTGCGGGCCATCGAAGGGGAAGCCCCCGACCACTACCAGCGCTTCACCGCCGAACGGGAGCGCTATGTCCTCCAGGAGGGGCAAGACCGCCTGGAAGTACCCCTGGTGTGGCAGGGGGACACGGGGGTACGGGTCACTAAAACCTACGTATTCCACCGGGACCGCTTTGTGATCGATGTGGGCTTTGCGGTGGAAAACCAAAGCGATGCCCCCTGGGTGGGCAGCCAGTACCGCCAGCTGCGGCGCACCCCTCCCCAGGAGGGAACCACGATGTTCGGCATCTACACCTACACCGGTGGGGTGCTGTCCTCCCAGGCCACCAAGTACGAGAAGGTCAGCTTCTCTGATATGGTGGATGAAGACCTGGAGCGCCAGATCACCGGCGGCTGGATCGCCATGATCCAGCATTATTTCCTCACCTCTTGGATTCCCCAAAACCAAGACCAAATCAACACGGCCTACAGCCGCAGCACCCCCGACAACCACTACATCTTGGGCATCATCAGCCACGACCTGCTGCGCCTGGATCCGGGACAGGCGGGGGTGTTGGAGAGTCAACTCTACGCCGGCCCCAAGCTCCAAGACCGCCTGGCGGCCGTGGCCCCCAACCTCAACCTCACCGTGGACTACGGCTTCCTCACCATCATCGCCCAGCCGCTGTTTTGGCTCCTCGACGCCATCCACGGGGTGGTGGGCAACTGGGGGTGGGCCATCGTGCTGTTGACGGTGTTGATCAAGGCGGCGTTCTTCAAGTTGTCCGAAGCCAGCTACCGCTCCATGGCCAACATGCGGCGCTTGGCGCCCCAACTCCAGCGCCTCAAGGAGCGCTACGGGGAGGACAAGCAGCGCATGCAGCAGGAGATGATGAATCTCTACAAACAAGAGAAGATCAACCCCATCGGCGGTTGTTTGCCGATTCTCGTCCAGATACCAGTGTTTATCGCCCTCTACTGGATGCTGCTGGAGAGCGTGGAACTGCGCCAAGCCCCCTGGATTTTGTGGATCCAAGATCTCGCGGTGCGGGATCCCTTTTACGTCTTGCCGTTGCTCATGGGGGGAAGCATGTTCATCCAACAACAGCTCAACCCCGCCCCCCCCCCCCCCCTACACGCCCAGGGGAAGAAGGCTTTGCCCGTGGTGGTGACCGGGTTTTTTATGTTGTTTACCGCCCGGGTATTGGGATACAGGGTGTGGATTAAACGGTTTGTCAAAGCCCAACAAAAAAGGATAACCC
>JBHJHK010000096.1:0-7867 GCA_050330975.1 Candidatus Competibacterales bacterium
CCATCATCTCCGCCTACACCCAGAGCAGCGGTGGCGATCGCCCCTCGGAGACGTTTTCGGTCAACTTCAACCAGTTCGAGATGCGCTACGACCTGTTCGACGAGGGCGGCACCATGACCCAGGGCACCGCCCAGGGCTGGAGCACCATGAAGGGCCAAAAAGAAGTCCTCAAACTCTAGTCCTAGGGCGGCTTGCGCCCACCCGCATCTTTCCCCTGGAGGAGGGGTTCAAAGCCCTCCTCCCTCCACATACCCCGGGAACAGTGCCCATGGATCCCCAACAGGCCCTCAAGCAAGGCGACCTCGACGGGTCGTTGACCGCCCTCCAAGAGCGCGTCCGCAAGTCCCCCGCCGACCCCACCTTGCGGACGTTTTTTTTTCAGCTCCAGGCCGTCCAAGGCCAATGGCAAAAGGCCCTTAAACAGCTCGACGTGCTGGCGGACCTGGACGACAAGTCCCTGGCCATGGTCCAGACCTACCGCCAAACCCTCCAGTGCGAAGCGTTGCGCAGCGAGGTGTTTAAGGGCTTGCGCTCGCCGTTGATCCTCGGCAATCCCCCCCAGTGGATTGCGCCGCTCCTCGAGGCCCTCAAGCTCGACACCCAGGGGCACCACCAACAGGCCCACGGGCTGCGCCAACAGGCCCTAGATGCCGCCCCCGCCATCCCCGGGCAGCTCAACGAGCAACCCTTCGCCTGGCTGGCCGACGCCGATTCACGGCTTGGCCCAGTGGTGGAGGGGATCGTCAATGGCCGCTACTACTGGATTCCCATGGAGCGCATCCAGGCCTTGGCCATAGAGGCGCCGTCGGATTTGCGGGATCTGGTGTGGCTACCGGCCACGGCCACCTGGAGCAACGGCGGCCAGGCGGTGATCTTCATACCCAGTCGCTACCCCGATACCGCCGAGGCCCAAGATGCCGAACTGCGCCTGGCCCGGCGCACCGAGTGGCGCCAGGTCCACGAGGGCTACTGGGGCCTGGGGCAACGACTACTGGCCAGCGACCAAGACGACTATCCCCTGTTGGAGGTGCGGCAGATCGACTTCGATTTGCCCGCCTCCGAGGAAGATCCCGCCCTTCCCGCCGACGTCGACCACACCTAACCGCGATCCCGCAACCGAGAACCCGACCCGTGGCGGAACTGAGCCCCAAAGAGCGCCTCCAGCCGTTTCTCCTCGATCGCCTCAGCGACGACAACCCCCGCCAGCGGGTGGAATCCCGGGAGTCCCGCACCATGTCGTGGCAGAAACTGCGCCAAGGCGTGCTGCGGGACCTGGCGTGGCTGATGAACACCTGCCGCCTGGAGGCCGGGATGGATTTGGCCGCCTACCCCGAAGTGCGGCGCTCGGTGCTCAACTACGGCTTGCCAGACCTCACGGGGCAAACCATCAGCGATATCGCCAGCGATGCCCAAGATCTAGAAGAGACCCTCAAACGGGCCCTGATTTTCTTCGAGCCCCGCCTCCTGCCCAAGACCCTCAAGGTGCAGATCAGCACCGACACCGAGCAGATGAATCGCAACGCCCTGGCTTTT
Source organism: Candidatus Competibacterales bacterium (assembly GCA_050330975.1). GTDB lineage: Bacteria > Pseudomonadota > Gammaproteobacteria > Competibacterales > Competibacteraceae > JBHJHK01. The sequence goes on from JBHJHK010000096.1 coordinate 1,534, forward strand.
GACATCGAGGGGGAGCTGTGGGCGCGGCCGGCGCCTTTGTTCTTGCGCCTGCGCACCGAGTTGGATCTGGACAACGGCGACATTTCCATTCAGGAGCGGGGGGGCAGCGCCAGCCCCGCCACCTTGAGCGCCCTAGCCAGGGGCCAGAGGGACGGTTAAGTGGATCCCGAGCTGCTGCGCTACTACAACGCCGAACTCCAGTACATCCGGGAGTTGGGGGGGGAGTTCGCCCGCCAATACCCCAAGGTGGCGGAGCGGCTGGGGATGGATACCTTCGAGGTGGCCGACCCCTACGTCGAGCGACTGCTGGAGGGCTTTGCCTTCCTCACAGCCCGGATCCAGCTGAAAATCGACGCCGAATTCCCCCGCTTTACCGGCCACCTCATGGAGGCGGTGTACCCCGACTACCTGGCGCCCATTCCCTCCATGGCGGCAGTTCAGCTGCAGCCCGACATGAACCAGGGGGATCTGGCGGCGGGTTTTACCGTTCCCCGCCACAGCGTCATGCGGGCCACCACCATGGGCGACGACCTGCTACCGTGTCAGTACCGCACCGCCCAGGACGTCACCCTGTGGCCCCTCACCCTCGCCGAGGCGGAGTACCTCCCCAGCGCCGCCGCCTTGGCGGCCCTGGAGGTGGACGTGCCCGGCGGGCGGGCGGGGCGCAAGTTGCGGTTCAACACCGTCGGTGGCGTGCCGTTTTGCGACCTACCCCTGGAGCGTTTAGCGCTCTTTTTGCGGGGTAGCGAAGATTTGCCCGGGATCCTCTACGAACAGCTCCTCGGTCGCGCCAAGCGGGTGATCCTCCAGGGCCAAGGGCGTCACTGGTCGTTGTCGGGTCAGACCCTGGAGGCGGTGGGCTTTGCCGACCACCAGGCCTTGCTGCCCCCCACCCCCACCACCGTCCAGGGCTATCGCCAGCTGCGGGAGTACTTCGCCTTTCCCCAGCGCTACCTCCAGGTGGCCCTCACCGGGCTCGCCGATGCGGTTCGGGGCAACGAGGGGGAACGCCTGGATGTGATCGTGGTCTTCGACCGGCTGGAACAGCGCCTGTTGGACAAGGTGGACGCCGGGCGCTTTGCCCTGTTTTGTACCCCGATAATCAACCTGTTCCCCATGGGCGGCGACCGCATCGCCGTGGGTCAACGGGAGGCGGAGTTCCACGTGGTCCCCGACCGCACCCGCCCCATGGACTACGAAGTCCACACGGTGACGAGTCTCACGGGTTACGGCGAAGAGTTATCCCAAGTGCGGGACTTTGCGCCGTTTTACACCCTCCACGACGGCCGTGACGCCGATGGCTATTTCACCGTCCACCGCCAACCCCGGCGCCCTTCCCAGCGCCAACGGCGGCGGGGGGTGCGCTCTAGCTACCTGGGTAACGAGGTGTTTATCACCCTGGTGGACGCCCGGGAGGCCCCCTACGGGGGGGACTTGCGCCAGTTGGCGCCGAGGCTGTGGTGCACCAACCGCGACCTGCCCGCCCATTTATTGGTGGGGCGCCAGGACAGCGACTTCACCTTGGACATCAGCGCCCCGGTGGCGGGAATCAAGTGTCTGGCCGGCCCCACCGCCCCTCGACCCTCCCCGGCGCGGGGTGAGATCAACTGGCGCTTGATCAGCCATTTGTCCCTCAACTACCTGTCCTTGGTCAACGCCGACGGCGCCACCCCCGGCAGCGAGGAAGGCGCGACGGCCCTGCGGGACATCTTGCGCCTCTACGCCGACCCCAACGCCACCGCCCAGCGCCAGCAAATCGACGCCGTTTTGGCGGTGACCTCCCGGTCGGTGGTGCGGCGCATGCCCCTGCCCGGCCCCATCAGCCACGGTCGGGGTTTGGAAATCACCGTGGAGTGCGACGAGCAGCCCTTCGCCGGTTCGGGGGCGTTTTTACTGGGGGGGGTGTTGGAGGTATTTTTCGCCCGCTACGCCGGTATCAACGCCTTCACCGAAACGGTGCTCAAAAGTCGCGACCGCGGAGAGGTCATGCGATGGAAAGCCCGCATCGGGCGGCGCCAGCGCCTGTGAATGGGAAACGCCAGGATCCGGGGCGCGAGGGCCCGGGGGACGACAGCCCCGGTAAGGGCGGCGCCGAGGCCCTCATACGCGCCCTCGCTGGGCGCCCCTGGGAGCACGACTTCTTTTTGGTGCTGCGCCAATTGGAGTGCGCCCACCCCAAGGCTCCCCGTTGGGGGCGGGCCAAGCGTCCAGCCGATGAACCCGTGCGGTTGGGGCAGGCACCCCATCTCCATTTCCCCCCCCGCACCCTGGCCCGGCTGGAGCAGCGCCAGGGATTCCCCCCCCGTCTGCTGAGTTATTTCCTTGGGCTATTTGGCCCCCAGGGGCCCTTGCCCCTCCACCTCACCGAGTATGTCTTTGAGCGCCAACACCGCCTTCAAGACGACACCTTGGCGCGGTTTGCCGACATCTTTCACCACCGGCTCCTCACACTGTTCTACCGGGCCTGGGCCGATCCCAACCCGGCCATCAACTTCGATCGCCCCGACGACGACCGCTTTGGCGACCACCTAGGGGCGCTGTTTGGCCTGGGGATAGCCAGTTTGTACCACCGGGACGCCTTGCCAGACTTGGTCAAACGCCACTTCGCCGGCCACTTGGTGCCCCAGGCCCGCAATCCCGAGGGGTTAGTGGCCATGATTCGCGGCTACTTTCGCCTGCCCGTAGCCCTGGAGGAGTTTGTCCCCCACTGGCTGACCTTGGGCCCCGACGAACACTGTCTGCTGGGGGAACCGGAGGGGCAGTTGGGGATGGCGGTCATCGGCGGCCGGGTGTGGCAGTGCCAGCACCAATTTCGCCTGGTGATGGGCCCCTTGGGCCTCGACGACTACCGGCGCCTGCTCCCCGGGGGGGACAGTCTCAAGGCGTTGGTGGCCTTGGTGCGCACTTATGCGGGCGATGAACTCGCCTTTGATGTGAACTTGATCTTGCGCCGCCAGGAGGTGCCCCCCGTGGTGCTGGGCAGCCAGGGCCAGCTGGGCTGGACCACTTGGCTCGCCCCCCGGGGTCTCGACCGCGACGGGGATGACTTGTACTTGGACGCCAGGGCCTACGAGACGGGCCTTAGCCCATCACAGCTACGACCATAGGAGAACCATCACCATGTCGGGCATCAGCCGCGCCGCCCTGTTCAGCAAGCTCAACCCCTTGGGCTACAAGTCCATCGAAAGCGCCACGGTGTTCTGCAAGATGCGGGGCAACCCCTATGTGGAACTGGCCCACTGGCTCCACCAGTTGCTCCAGCAGCCGGATTCCGACCTCCATCGGGTAGTGCGCCACTTTGAATTGGAGCCCGCTAGGCTTGCCAAGGACGTGGTGGACGCCCTGGATCGCCTGCCCCGGGGGGCGACCTCCATTTCCGATTTTTCCCCCCACTTAGAAGAGTCCGTGGAGCGGGCCTGGGTCTACGGTAGTTTGCTGTTTAACGCCCAGCGGGTGCGCATGGGCCACTGGTTGCTGGGGATGCTTAAGACCTCGGTGCTGCGCAGTGGGTTGGTGGGGATCTCCCGAGAATTCGACAAGATCAACGCCGAGACCCTGCAACGGGAGTTCAGCACCATCACCGACGGCTCCCCCGAGACGGGCACCGAGCAAGGGGCGGGCGCCGGCGGCGGGGCGGCCCCTGGGGAAGCCAGCGAGGCCATGGGGCCGGCGGCCATGGGGCGCCAGGAGGCGTTGCAGCAGTTCACCGTGGACCTCACCAAGGACGCCCGCAGCGGCAAGATGGACCCCATCGTCGGCCGGGACGACGAGATCCGCCAGGTGGTGGATATTCTCATGCGCCGACGCCAGAACAACCCCATCCTCACCGGCGAGGCCGGGGTGGGCAAGACCGCCGTGGTGGAGGGCTTTGCCCAGCGGATCGTCCGGGGCGACGTGCCTCCAGCCCTCAAGGATGTGACGTTGCGGGTGTTGGACGTGGGCTTGCTCCAGGCCGGGGCCAGCATGAAGGGGGAGTTTGAAAACCGTCTCAAGCAGGTGATCGAAGAGGTTCAAGCCTCGGAGAAGCCCATCATTTTGTTCATCGACGAGGCCCATACCCTGGTGGGGGCCGGGGGGGCAGCCGGCACGGGGGATGCCGCCAATCTGCTCAAGCCCGCCCTGGCCCGAGGTACCCTGCGCACCATCGCCGCCACCACCTGGGCGGAGTACAAAAAGCACATCGAAAAAGACCCGGCCCTCACCCGCCGTTTCCAGGTGGTCCAGGTCCACGAGCCCTCGGAGGACAAGGCGGTGCTGATGATGCGGGGCATCGCCTCCACCATGGAGCGCCACCACCAGGTACAGATCCTCGACGAGGCCCTAGAGGCGGCGGTGCGGCTGTCCCATCGCTACATCCCCGCCCGGCAGTTGCCCGACAAATCCGTGAGTTTGCTGGACACCGCTTGTGCCCGGGTGGCCATTAGCCTCCACGCCGTACCCGCCGAGGTGGACGACTGCCGGCGGCGCATCGAAGCGCTGGAGACCGAAGAGCAGATCATCGGGCGGGAAAAGGCCGTGGGGGTGGAAACCGCCGAGCGGGAGACGACGGTAGCCGCGGCCCTGGCCGAGGAGCGGGCCCGTCTAGAGACCATTGAAGAGCAGTGGAACCAAGAAAAAAGTCTGGTGGAGGACATTCTTTTTCTGCGGGCCAAGCTCCGGGGTCACGGAGATGTGGTGGAGGGCACCGGCAGCGCCTTAGAAGCCGCGGCCGAGATCGCCGCCGACCAAGAGGAGACCGCCACGAGTGAGGCCTCCGACGCCGACCGGGAGCGCTGGCTGGTGGAACTCAAACAGCGCCAACAACAACTCCAGAATCTCCAGGGGGAAAATCCTTTGATCCTGCCCACGGTGGACGCCCAGGCGGTGGCCTCGGTGGTGGCCGACTGGACGGGCATCCCCGTGGGCCGGATGGTCAAAGACGAAATGGCCACGGTCCTCAATTTGTCCAAGTTGTTGGCCCAGCGGGTCATTGGCCAGGACCACGCCATGGAGATGATCGCCAAGCGCATCCAGACCAGCCGCGCCGGTCTCGACAATCCCAACAAGCCCATCGGGGTGTTTATGTTGGCGGGGACCTCGGGGGTGGGCAAGACCGAGACGGCCCTGGCCCTGGCCGAGGCTCTCTATGGCGGTGAGCAGAACGTCATCACCATCAACATGAGCGAGTTCCAGGAGGCCCACACCGTATCCACCCTCAAGGGGGCCCCGCCGGGGTATGTGGGCTACGGCGAAGGGGGTGTCCTCACCGAGGCCGTGCGCCGCCGGCCCTATTCGGTGGTGTTGCTAGACGAGGTGGAAAAGGCCCACTCGGATGTTCACGAAATCTTCTTCCAAGTGTTCGACAAGGGGGTCATGGAAGACGGCGAAGGGCGGATGATCGACTTCAAGAATACCTTGATCTTGCTCACCACCAACGTCGGGTCCGATTTGATCATGAACCTGTGTAGCGATCCCGATCTGATGCCCGAACCCGAGGGGATCGCCAAGGCGTTGCGGGAACCGCTGCTCAAGGTGTTCCCCGCGGCGTTGTTGGGGCGCTTGATCGTCATTCCCTACTACCCCTTGAGCGACGAGATGATCGCCTCCATCGCCCGCCTGCAGCTAGGTCGCATCGAAAAGCGGGTACGCCAGAGTCACAAGGTGCCGTTTTCTTACGATCCTTCAGTCATCGACCTCATCGTCTCCCGCTGTACCGAGCTGGAGAGCGGCGGGCGGATGATCGATGCCATCCTCACCAACACCATGTTGCCGGCGGTGAGTCGGGCCTTTTTGGAGCGAATGATGGAGGGGGAAAGTGTAGAGCGGGTCCATGTGGAAGTGCAGGACGGGGAATTCCACTATCACTTTTCCCAGTAGCGTTTGCGGGGGCTGGGGCCATGATTGCGGTCACTGCCAGCCGCGGCCCCAGCCCCTATATCGGCACACAACGCAGGATCGATTACCCATGGATCCCTTATAGACACCCTATAGAACCCATTGACCCACGGATTGATCGTGGCAATTTGCCAATACACCACCCATTAATTTGCTAGATTTGCCGCAATTTGAGAAGTGGTTACCCCCAAGGGGGTGATTTAGTTTTCATTTTGATGGCTCAAAATGAGCCTGGCATAACCTCTGCACTAACTCATCGTGACAAGTAAAAAGGCTTGTCTCACCTAATCAGTCAATCTCATATCAAAAGGAACAAAGTCATGATTCTGATCAACTTCGAAGGCGGCGTCATCGCCGGTACCTCCCAAATCGTCGGCTATGAAAGCTGGATCAACGTCGAGTCCATCCAGTGGGGCGTCGGCCGGGCCATCAACATCGTCGCCGAGGGCAAGGACCGCGA
>JBHJHK010000097.1:0-5448 GCA_050330975.1 Candidatus Competibacterales bacterium
GGCGTCCTTCGAGCTGGCCATCGCCGGCATCCTCGCGATGGCGATTCCCGCCGTCGTCCTCCTGGCGCCGGTGGAACGGCCCTTCACCGGTGTGGCCATCCTCGAAGGGGCCCACCAAGTCCAGCTCAAGCTGTCCCGCAGCGGCGTCTTGGACTACCTCACCAAGGAGCAGGTCGATGACCCCCGGGTGTTTCGGGTGGGCCTCCTCGGCGAGCCCGGCACCTTGGACTTGGAGCACATCGATACCCTCAAGGCCCCGGGGTTGATGTTCTGCGCCCAGCTCCCCGGCCCCCTCAACGCCCGGGCCACCGTGGAGACCATGCTCAACGTCGCCAGCCGTATGCGCCACCACCTGGGGGGCACCCTGTGCGACGCCAAGCGCCGCAAGCTCAGCGACGATGCCGTGGTGGAACTGCGCGAGCGGGCCCACGAGTACGACAGCCATTACCAGCGCTGGTTGGAAGCCGAGGTCTGACACCTTGGCCACGCCGATACCCGAGGCCATCCGCGCCGAGGCGGCGGATTTAAGGCGCAGCCTAGATGCCCACAACTACCGCTACTACGTCCTCGACGACCCCACCATCCCCGACGCCGAATACGACCGTCTCCTCCGGCGCTTGGCAGACCTAGAGGCCCAATACCCCCCCCTGGCCACCCCCGACTCCCCCACCCAGCGGGTGGGGGCCACCCCGGATTCGGCCTTTGCCGAAGTGCACCACCGCCAACCCATGCTGTCGCTGGCCAACGCCTTCGCCGACCGCGAGGTGTTGGAGTTCGACCGCCGCATCCGCGAACATCTAGAAGTGGCGACCGTGGACTACGACGCCTCCCCCAAGCTGGACGGCCTGGCGGTGAACCTCACCTATCGCGACGGCCAACTGGCTCGGGCCGCCACCCGGGGGGACGGCGTGCGGGGGGAGGACATCAGCCACAACATCCGCACCATCCCCCGGGTGCCGCTGGCCCTGAGGGGGCGGGGCTGGCCGCGGCTTTTGGAGGTGCGGGCCGAGGTGTACATGCCCAAGGCCGGCTTTGCCGCCTACAACCAAAGGGCCCTGGAGGCGGGGGAAAAACCCTTTGCCAACCCCCGCAACGCCGCCGCCGGCAGCCTCCGCCAGCTGGATCCCCGGATCACCGCCAGAAGGCCCTTGGACCTGTTTTGCTACGGGGTCGGCGCCGTCGAGGGGAGCGAGCTCCCCCAACGCCTCAGCGAGGTGTTGGCGGTCCTCGGCGAGTGGGGCTTGCCCCTGTGCCCCGAGGGCCTACAGGTGATGGGGCTCGAGGCGTTGTTGGCCTACTACCACCAGTTGCTGGCCAAACGGGACGCCTTGCCCTACGAGATCGACGGGGTGGTCTACAAGGTGGACCGGTTGGACCAGCAACGGGACCTGGGCACCGTGGCCCGCTCCCCCCGCTGGGCCCTGGCCCACAAATTTCCCGCCCGGGAGGAGCTCACCACCGTGACGGCCATCGAGGTCCAGGTGGGGCGCACCGGGGCCATCACCCCCGTGGCCCGCCTGGTGCCCGTGGCCGTGGGCGGGGTGACGGTCACCAACGCCACCCTCCACAACTTCGACGAGGTGGCCCGCAAGGACGTGTGGGTGGGAGACACCGTGGCGGTGCGCCGGGCCGGGGATGTGATCCCCGAAGTGGTGAGCGTCGCCAAAGAACGCCGCCCGGCCACCGCCGCTCCCTTTGTTCCCCCCACCACCTGTCCCGCCTGTGGCTCTGCCATCGTCCGCCCCGAGGGGGAGGCGGTGGCCCGTTGTGTCGGCGGGCTCATCTGCCCCGCCCAGCGCCGGGGTCTGCTGCGCCACTTCGCCTCCCGCCGGGCCCTGGACATCGAGGGACTGGGGGCGAAGCTCATCGACCAGCTCATGGACCAAGGTTGGGTCACTTCCCCCGCCGACCTCTATCGCCTGGCCCCCGACGATGTGGCGCGTCTAGAGCGCATGGGCGCCAAATCGGCGGACAACCTCCTGGCGGCCCTGGAGGCCAGTAAAGCCACCTCCCTGGGGCGTTTTCTCTACGCCTTGGGGATCCGCGAGGTGGGGGAGGCCACAGCTGCGCTGCTGGCGGACTACTTTGGCACCTTGGAGGGCATCATGGCCGCCGACGAGGCCGCCCTCCAGGCCGTGCCCGACATCGGCCCCAAGGTGGCGGCCCAGATCCGGGCCTTCTTCGAAGCCCCGGCCAACCGCCAGGTCATCGACGCCCTGCGCCGGGCCGGGGTCCACTGGCCCGAGACGACCCACTCCCCCACCACCACCGGTCAGCCCCTGGTGGGACAGAGCTATGTGATCACCGGCACCCTGGCCACCATGAGCCGCGACGAGGCCAAACAGCGCCTCCAGCGCCTGGGGGCCAAGGTGTCGGGGAGCGTGTCCCGCAAGACCCACGCCCTGGTCAGGGGGGCCAATCCCGGCAGCAAGCTGGCGGACGCAGAAAGCTTGGGGGTGACCGTCCTCGACGAGGACCAGCTCCTGGCCCTGTTGGCCGACCCCGGGGATTTTTGGGGGCGCTGGGGGGGCCCTTAGGCGTCCTCGGCGGGGGTGAGGGCCTCGATGCTCAAGGCGTGAATCTCGTGGGGGATGAGATCCTGGAGGGCGGCGTTCACCCGGCGGTGGCGCTGGAGGGGGCTCAAACCCCCAAAGGCCGCGGCGACGATGCGCACTTTGAAGTGGCCACCGCCGCTCTCTTTGGCCCCGGCGTGCCCCTTGTGGCGGTCGCTGTCGTCGCGGATGGCGATGGCCTGGGGATCCAGGGCGGCACGGAGCCGCTGCTCGATGAGGGCCACGCGCTGGCTCATGGGGGCAGTACCCGCAGAAAGGGCCGCACGTCCACTTCGGCGTAGACCCCAGCACTTCGGTAGGGGTCGGCCTCGGCCCAGGCCTGAGCCGCCCGGTGATCTTCGAAGTCGGCGACGATCAAGCTGCCCGTAAACCCCGCCGGACCCGGGTCTGGGCCGTCGACGGCGGGAAACGGCCCCGCCAGCAGCAACCGCCCCTGGTCTTGGAGGGTCTGGAGGCGGGCGAGGTGGGCGGCCCGGGCGCGGGGGCGCTTTTCTGTGCTGTCGGGCCAGTCCCGGGCGATGATGGCGTAGAGCATAGCTTCTCCCTGGGGTTGACCGTTGTCACCCCGGGGCACGGCAGTGACAACGGGACTACAATGGGGTTACGGTCGCGTTTAAAAGCCCTTGGCTCTCCCCGAGCTTGCGATCTCAAACTCTTACCTTAACCAACCCAACACCTATGAGCCAATTCTTCCACATCCACCCCACCCACCCCCAGCCGCGGTTGATTCGCCAGGCGGTGGAAATTCTCCGAGCCGACCACATCATCGCTTACCCCACGGATTCCAGCTACGCCCTGGGGTTTTGCCTGGGGGCCAAGGGCGCCATGGAGCGGGTGGCGGCCATCCGCCGCATCGACCAAGACCACAACTTCACCTTGGTGTGCCGGGATCTGTCGGAGATCGCCAGCTACGCCCGGGTGGATAACCGCCAGTTCCGCCTCCTCAAGGCGGCGACCCCAGGCCCCTTTACCTTTATCCTCAAAGCCACCCATGGGGTACCCAAAAGGTTGCAAAACTCCAAGCGCAAGACCGTGGGCATTCGGGTCCCCCACCACCCCATCGCCCAGGCGCTGTTGGCGGAACTGGGGGAACCCTTGATGAGCAGCACCTTGATCCTCCCCGGGGAGGACGCGCCCATGAACGACCCCGAGGCCATTCGCGCCGCCCTGGAGCGGGAGCTGGGGCTGGTGATCGACGGCGGTCCCTGCGAACAAACCCCCACCACGGTGTTGGACCTGGTGGACGACGTCCCCGTCGTGCTGCGCCAGGGTCTGGGGGACGCCAGCCCGTTTTTGGCCTGATGCCGCCTCCCGTGTCCCATCCCCGCTGATGGCTCCATCCATCTCCCCGGCTCCCCAGGCCTCTGCCGGGGAGGCCGTCCCCGAGGACCAGGATCTCCCCATCGCCCGGGTCCATGGCCAACCCTTCAGCCAAATACCCCGGGACCTCTACATTCCCCCCGACGCCCTCGAAGTGCTCCTGGAGACCTTCGAGGGACCATTGGATTTGTTGCTGTACCTCATCAAGCGCCACAACCTCGACATCCTCGACATCCCCATCGCCGAAATCACCCGCCAGTACCTGGGCTACCTCAAAGCCATGGAAATCCTCCAGCTGGAGCTGGCAGCCGAGTATCTGGTGATGGCGGCCTGGCTGGCCGAGATCAAATCCAGGCTGCTGTTGCCCCGCCCCAAGCCCGATGGGGACGAAGAGGCCATCGATCCTCGGGCGGAGTTGGTGCGCCGCCTCCAGGAGTACGAGCGCTTTAAAAACGCCGCCGCCGATTTGGACGCCCTGCCGCGCCTGGAGCGGGATGTCTTTGCCGCCACCGCCGCTTTGCCGGCGCGCCGCAACCGCCCGCCCCCCCCAGTGACCCTAGAGGAGCTCCTCCAAGCCCTCGACACCGTCCTCCAGCGGGCTGACCTCCACGGCCAACACCACATCCAAGGGGAGGCCTTGTCGGTGCGGGAACGGATGGGCGAATTGCTAGAGCGCGTGGATCCGGTACAGTTTTGCGAGTTCAAAACCCTGTTGCAGACCGCCGAGGGCCGCCGCGGAGTGGTGGTCACCTTTTTGGCCTGCCTCGAACTGATCCGGGAAGGCTTGCTAGAATTGGTCCAAAATGAGCCCTTTGGCCCCATCCACCTGCGCCTGGCAACCCCCCAATAGGCCCTTTGTGGTGTCCCCCGTGTCGTGAACACCCCTTTGGAACCGTCTCTCAAGACCATCGTCGAAGGGGTACTGCTGGCCGCCGGCGAGCCCCTATCCCTGGAGCGCCTCGCCGGGTTGTTCGACGATCCCCCCTCCAAGGCGGCGTTGCAAAAGGCCATCGATGCCCTGCGGTTGGACTACCGGGGACGGGGCCTGGAACTGGTGGAGGTGGCCAGTGGCTATCGCCTCCAGGTGCCCATGCCTTTGAGCCCCTGGGTGAACCGGCTGTGGGAGGAGCGTCCCGGGCGCTACTCCCGGGCCCTGTTGGAAACCCTCGCCCTCATCGCCTACCGCCAGCCCATCACCCGGGGGGAGATCGAGGCCATTCGCGGGGTGGCGGTGAGTACCCAGATCATCAAAACCCTCAGGGAACGCCACTGGATCAAGGTCATCGGCCACCGGGAAGTGCCGGGTAGGCCGGCCCTCTACGCCACCACCCGGACGTTTTTGGACTATTTCCACCTCCAGAGCCTGGGGGATCTGCCACCTTTGTCCGAGGTGCGGGATTTAGAGGCCATCGCCCGGGAGCTGGACGCCCCCGGGGGTGGCGAAGAGACCCGGCCGCCCCCGGCCGAGCGGGGGGGGCCGGGGGGCCCGGGCCGGTTTTGGGGGGCCCGCCGGGCCGCGCCCCCCCGGGGGGCCCGGGGGGCGCCCCCCCCCCCC
>JBHJHK010000098.1:0-3824 GCA_050330975.1 Candidatus Competibacterales bacterium
GCGCTGGGGGTGCTTGGCCCGAAGCCTGGGGAGTTCGTCGGTGTCGCAGAGGGCTGGGGCGTGCACCACCTCGTCAAAGGGGGTGGTAATGGCCTTGTTGCTGGGGGCCGCCGCCGGGCTCACCCCGGGGTGGGGGGAGCGGCCAGGGGCGGATTCCTCGTCGTCGTCTCCCATTTCATCGGGCAATGCCGAACTCACCACCTCCTCGTCGGCGGTCTCGGTGCTGGCGCCGGCCTGGGAGGCGGGCACTGGTTGCTCGGCGGTTTCCGGCTCCCCTCGGCCTTCGGCTTCATTGCCCTCGTCTTGTTCGGGGGGATCGGCCTCGTCCTCGTCGCCATCCAAATCGGTGTGGGGGCTAAAGTGCATGGCGTGGATGAGACGCCGGGCCCGGCGGGCGAAGGCCTCTTGGTCGTCTAGGAGCCTCGCTAGCTCTTTGACGTTGAGGCGAAACTCGTCGCCCCAATCCCGCCACAGATCGGCCGCGGGTTTGGCGCTGTCGGGGAGCTCGTCCACCAAACTCTCAAAGGCCAAAAGTCGCAGGGCTTCGGCCTTGGGCACTTGGCTTTTCTGGTTGGCCCGGGTGAAGCCATGGCGCTTGCAACGCCGGTCGAGAGCGGCGGTGAGGTTGCCCTTCACCCCCACCATCTCCCGGGCCCCCAACGCTTCGCAGCGAATCTGTTCGAGGATCTCAAAGGCCACCCTGGCGTTGACATCGTCGGGGAGGCGGCGGCGGTGGAGGTCGGCGTTGTGGTGGCGCAGTTTGAGGGCTTGGCTGTCGGCTTGGCCGCGAAACGGGGCGAAGTCGGTGATCTTGCCCAGGGGCAAGTTGAGGGTGACCCCCCCAGAGGTGCCGTCGCCCTCGTAGCTGATTTGGACATCCTTGCGCTCGGCGATGGCCCGGACGGCGGCGGCGGTGGCGCGTTTAAAGGCGACGGTGGAGGCGTCAGAACGGGAATCGGCCATGGCGAGGGACAGTGACGACGGGCGCTGGAGGGAACGGGATGGGTGGACGAGGGGCGATGCCTTGGCTCACGCCAGGGCGCTGGCCTTGATGAGGTCGACGCCAAAGCAACGCTGGTAGTATTCAGCCACCGTGGGGCGCTCGGTCTCGTCGCACTTGTTGAGAAACGTCACCCGAAAGGCGTAGGCGGCGTTGTTGAAAATCTCGTGATTCTCCGCCCAAGTGATCACCGTGCGGGGGGACATGACCGTGGACAGGTCGCCGGCCATAAACCCGGCTCGGGTGAGGTCTGCCAACCGCACCATCCGGTCGACGAGTTGGGCCCCATCGGCGGTGGCGGCCAACTGGGGCACTTTGGCGGCGATGATTTCCACCTCTTGGTCGTGGGGCAAGTAGTTCAAGGTGGTGACGATGCTCCAGCGGTCCATCTGGCCCTGGTTGATCTGCTGGGTGCCGTGGTAGAGCCCCGAAGTGTCCCCGAGGCCCACGGTGTTGGCGGTGGCGAACAGGCGAAAGGCCGGGTGGGGGTGAATCACCCGGTTTTGGTCGAGGAGTGTCAGCTTGCCCTCCACCTCTAGCACCCGCTGGATGACAAACATGACGTCGGGTCGCCCGGCGTCGTACTCGTCAAAGACCAAGGCACAGGGCCTTTGCAGCGCCCAGGGCAACAGTCCCTCTCGATATTCGGTGACCTGCTTGCCGTCCCTGAGCACGATGGCGTCTTTGCCCACCAGGTCGATGCGGGAGATGTGGCTGTCGAGGTTGATGCGGATACAGGGCCAATTGAGGCGGGCCGCCACCTGTTCGAAGTGGGAGGATTTGCCGGTGCCGTGGTAACCTTGGATCAACACCCGTCGGTTGCGGGCAAAGCCCGCCAGGATGGCCAAGGTGGTGGCGGGGTCAAAGCGATAGCTCTCGTCCACCTCGGGAACGTGGGCCTCTTTTTGGGAAAAACCAGGCACGGTCATGGTGGTGGTAACGCCAAACAACTTCCCCAGGGTCTCGGGGTCCAATTCGACGTCGGGCAAGGCGGTGGAGAGGTCGTTGGGATCGTCGATCATAGTGTCGGTGGTGTCGGGTCGCTCGTGGGTCACCCCCCTTTGGAGGGTCCAGGGCGCCTGCGGTTTCACGCCGAGGCCCTAAAGCGCTAAGTTGGGGTCCACTATGCTATGCAAACTGTGTCCGGGAGAAAAGCGCTCTCGGCCCTAGCCCTTTTGATTCCCCCTTTCAATTCCCTCTACAGGGCGTCGTCCCATGAAAATTCAAGGCACTTCCTACCGCAGCCTGTGGCCGGTGAACGCCCATACCGTGGCCATCATCGATCAAACCCGCTTGCCCTTCGAGTTCAGCGTCAAACATCTCCACACCCTGGAAGACGCCGCCCGGGCCATTGTGACCATGGAGGTGCGAGGCGCCCCCCTCATTGGCGCCACCGCTGCCTACGGGTTGGCGTTGGCGTTGGCCGACGATCCCTCGGACAAAAGCCTCGACGCGGCCACGGCCCAACTGATTGCCACCCGTCCCACGGCGGTCAATTTGCGCTGGGCGGTGGAGGCCATGGGGCGGCACCTCAAGGAAGTGGCCGTCGACGACCGATCGGCCGAGGCTCGCCGTTGGGCGGCGGAACTCTGCGACCGGGACGTGGCCACCAACCGGGCCATTGGCGAGCAAGGTCTGGCCCTCATCCAGCGGATTGCCGCCGCCAAGGAGCCCGGGGAGCCGGTGAATATCCTCACCCACTGCAATGCCGGCTGGTTGGCCACGGTGGACTGGGGCACGGCCACCGCCCCCATATACATGGCTTTTGACGCCGGTATCCCCGTCCACGTCTGGGTGGACGAAACCCGGCCCCGCAACCAGGGCATGGCCCTCACGGCCTTTGAGCTGGGCCAACACGGGGTACCCCACACGGTGATCGTCGACAACACCGGGGGGCATTTGATGCAGCGGGGGCAGGTGGATCTTTGCCTGGTGGGCACCGACCGCACCACTGCCACGGGAGATGTGGCCAACAAGATCGGCACCTATTTAAAGGCCTTGGCGGCCTTTGACAACGGGGTGCCCTTCTACGTGGCGTTGCCGTCCTCCACCATCGACTGGTCGTTGTCCGACGGCGGCGCTATTCCCATCGAGGAGCGGGACGGCCGGGAGGTCACCCACCTCACCGGTCGGGCCTCCGATGGTCGCTTGACCACGGTACAATTGGCCCCCGATGGCACCAGTGCCCTCAATGCGGCCTTTGACGTCACTCCGGCGCGGTTGGTGACGGGGTTGGTCACCGAGCGGGGGGTGGCCGAGGCCTCTCGGGTGGGGTTGGCGGGGATGTTTCCCGATTTGGTACCCGGGGAATAGCTCGAGGGTCAAAGGGTTTTAGCCGCAGTCGACCAGCCCTCGAGCCGAGGACAGGGCCTGGGGAAAAATCCCACTTTTCAATGGCACTGCCCTCTGAATTGGGGGCTGACCCCCATTTTCTCCCAGGAGGTCGCCGATGATCTCGTATCCCCTCCCCACTGTGGTGCCCATGATCCCCATCTCGATAGTGATGGCCAACCCATGACGGAGCATACCTAGCAATATCGCTTGGGCGAGCCCGCGTTTCAAGATCCGCTTTGACCTAACGCCTGAAACCCCAGAGATCTATTATCCCGAGGGTCGTCCTTTTTTAGACGCAGTGGAGCTTGCGCGGCGAGCTGTCGACGCCCAACAACAAACCGATTGGGAGCATTAGTTTTGCTACGAGGCGATCTCGCGCCTTCGGGCCCTGGAACTCAGTACTGAGCAAACGGCCAGCGACCTCTCCCCAGGGGTGCTGGATGTGAGGTTCACGGAAGATCCGAACTGTCCCCCGCCAAGGGACACGACC
>JBHJHK010000099.1:0-5684 GCA_050330975.1 Candidatus Competibacterales bacterium
GATCCAGGCCCTCTCTCCACCTCTGCCGTCCCCCCCAACCCCCCCCCGGGACATCCCCGGGGTGGACACCGCCCAAGGCCTCGCCCGCCTGCGCCACAACGCCGCCGCCTACCGAGACCTGCTGGGCACCTTCGACGAAGACCATCGCCGCGACCTAGAATGCCTGGAGGCGCTGTTGGCCGGCGGGGAACACCAGCGCGCGGCGGCCCTGGTCCATGCTCTCAAGGGAGCGGCGGGCAATGTCGGCGCCGTGGCACTCCACGCCGCCGCCCGCGACCTGGAGGCCGCCTTGGCATCCGGGGGAGATTTCCACAGCCCTTTGGCCCAGGTCGCCGCCGAGCACCGGCGGGTCTTCGCCGGGCTGGAGGTCTTGAGGGGTCCCACGGCCCCCGCCACCCCCCCCAGTGGCGAGGCCGGAACCTTGGATAGTGACGCCCTGGGTCGAGCCCTGGACGACCTGGCAGCGCTCATCGACGCCCGCAGCTTCGACGCCCCCCGAGGGCTGGAGGCCGTGGAGGCGTCCTTGGCAGGGCACATGACCGAACCCTATGGCGCCCTGCGGCGCGCCGTGGAACACTTCGACTTCGAGGGCGCCCGAGACCTCGTCGATCGATTGCGCGCCCTGGAACGCCCCGATGACGCGCCCGCTACCGTGGGGCTTGCCCAGAGTCCTTGAGGCACCTCAAGACCATCGCCCCACACTCCAAGCCCCACCACCCAACAAGGCGCCTAGGATGACCCGGCTATGAATGACCCCCTGGCGATTTCTCTGATTTTGCTCACCGAACTGACGGGTATCGGCAGCGAACCAGAGCACGTCTTGATGCACCATATCCTCCAAGCGTTCTTCTGGGGGACCTTGGTGATGCTGGCGCACTTCAAACAACGGGTCCAGTTCGCCGTCCACGAGGCGTGGCTGCAGTTTGGTTTTGGCATTGGTCTGTTGCGGGAGGTGTTACTCATCGCCACCACCCTGGCGGGGGCCTATGGCGTCATGGAGTCCACCACCGTCGTCCTGTTGCTCCCCCTAGAGCACGCCTTGGCCGACGGGGCGGCGGTGGTCATCGCCGGGGCGTTTGTCCACTACCTCACCCACCGGGAGCACCTGGCGCGGCGCTACCTCCTAGGGGCCGTGGGGAGTGTTGTGCTGTGCTATCTCGTCGTCTCCAGCGGCTGGATCGCCGCGATCGCCGCCGATCCCAACACCGCCTTTCACCACCACTGGGGAGCGGGGCTGTTCGCCATCAACGCCGGCTTCTGGCTCGCCTTGGCTCTGGTGGTGCTCAGTCGCGAGGCCAGGGGTTGGATGCTCCCCGTGGTGTGCTTGTCTTTGTCGTTGTTCTGGGGGGAGACCTGCATGGCCCTGGTGAATCTGGCCTTGGGATCCACCGGCGACTCCCTCACCAAAGCCCTGGAAAACCTCTTGGCCATGGGGGCCGTTTTGCCCCTGGGCTACCTCTATATCAAAGACCAAGCCGTAACCCTCAAGGGGGCCTTGGACCACCTGGAAAATCGGGTCCAAGAGCGCACTCGCGAGTTGCTCCTGGCCGAACGAGAAGCCCAACGCAAGGCCAAGTTGCTGGTCGAGGCCCAACGGGAGGTCCGGGACAAAGCCCACAACCTGGAATTGACCCTCGCCAATATGGCCCAGGGCATCATCGTCCGGGACGCCAAGGATAACATCGTGTTGTTCAACGACCGGCTCAGCCAACTCCTCGGGGTGCCCAAGGAGCTGTATCAGAACAACACGAGCTCAGAGATCCTCAACGATTACCACCACAGCCAGGGGGACTACGACAGCTTAGCCCCCAACACCTTCGACAAAATCACCCGCTGGGTCAGCAAAAAGCTGGCCGGCGAGCGCTTGGAGCCCTTGAGCTACGAGCGTCAGCTCAAGGACGGGCGGTGGCTACTGGTGAACTTCCTGCCCTTGCCCAACGGCGGCGAGGTGCGCACCTTCCTCGACATCACCTCCCAAAAGCACGCCGAGCAGGAAGCCCAGCACAAGGCCCGGGATCTCGAGGTGATTCTGGCCAACATGGACCAGGGGATCATCGTCCGCGACAGCGACGACCGAATCTTGCTGTTCAACGACCGTCTCAGTGAACTCTTGGGGGTACCCAAGGCGATGTACCAAAACAACGCCAGTTCCCAGGCCCTCTACCAATACCACATGGCCCAGGGGGACTTCGACAACACCCCCGAGACCATCCAGCGGCAAATCGCCACTTGGACGGAGCGCAAGGCGGCGGGGGAACCGGTGGAAGCCCTGCGCCACGAGCGACAACTCAAGAGTGGGCGCTGGATTCTGGCCATGTACCAACCCTTGCCCGACGGGCGGGAGGTGCGCACCTTCCTCGATATCACCTCCCAAAAGCGCGCCGAGCACGAGGCCCTGCAAAAGGCCAGGCTGCTGGAATCCACCCTCGAACACATGGGCCAGGGGCTGACCATGTTCGACGGCGATTGGCGGCTGGTGGTCTCCAACGAACGCTATCGAGAGCAGTTCAACCTACCCTGGGCGGCGTTGGTGCCCGGAACCCCCTTTGAGGCCATCGTCGGCTTGGTGCTCCGCCGGGATTACCCCCGTGCCGAGGCCGAGGAAAGGCTGCGCACTAGCCGCGACCCCAAGCGGATGACCGCCATCGTCCGCCACGAGGTGGCGAGGCCCAACGGCCGCCACCTGGAACTCCTCAGCAGCCCCATCCCCGGTGGGGGCTTTGTGTTGACCACCACGGACATCACCGAGCGCAAGCGCGCCGAGGAGGCCTTGATCACCCAGGAGGGTCTCCTCAACACCGCCTTGAGCAATATGTCCGACGGTTTGTGCGTTCTCGACGCCGAGATGCGCTACACCGTGGTCAACGACCGCTACCGGGCCCTGTTGTCCTGTATCGATCCCGACAAAATCCGCATTGGCACCCCCATGGCCTCCGTCGCCAACGACTTGGCGGCTATGGGTTACTACGGCTCCGGCGACCCCAAAGCCCTGGCGGTGGAGCGCATGGCGGTCCTGGCCAACGGCGACCACGACGAACGGGAGATCGAGGTCTGTGGCCGCCGCCCCTTGCTGGTGCGCAAGGCGCCCTTGGACGGAGGGGGGGCGGTGGTGACCATGACCGACATCTCCGAGCGCAAGCGGGCCGAGGGGGCGCTGTTGGCGGCCAAGGAACAAGCCGAGGAGGCCGCCAGGGCCAAGAGCGAATTTTTGGCCAACATGAGCCACGAAATCCGCACCCCCTTGAACGCCATCATCGGCATGACCTACCTGGTGAGCCAAACCCCGTTGGGCGACAAACAACGCAACTACGTCGACAAGATCCAAGCCGCCGGCAAGTCGTTGCTCAACGTCATCAACGACATCCTCGACTATTCCAAGATCGAAGCCGGACGGGTCGAGTTGGAGGTAGTGGACTTCACCTTGTCGAGAGTGTTGCAAAACACCATGGACCTGCTCTGCGAGCAGGCCCAGGCCAAAGGCTTGGAATTTTTGCTGCTCCAGCCCCCCGACGTCCCCGACGCCCTGCGGGGCGATCCGGTGCGTCTAGAGCAGATTTTGGTCAATTTGGTCTCCAATGCCGTCAAGTTCACCGACCGCGGCGAAGTGGTGGTGAGCGTCGAGGCCGTCACTGTCGCCGAAGGGGCGACGGTGCTGCGCTTTGCCGTGCAAGACACCGGTATCGGCATGACCGAGGCCCAACGGGCGCGGTTGTTCCAGTCCTTCTCCCAGGCCGATGAGTCCACCACCCGGCGGTTTGGCGGTACGGGGTTGGGCTTGGCCATCAGCCAGCGCCTGGCCAAACTCATGGGCGACGGCATCGACGTCGACAGCCAACCGGGTCGCGGCAGTCGGTTTCACTTCGGTGCCCGCTTTGGCCTCAGTCAAAAGCCCGCCGAGTTGCTGCGCCGCAGCAAGGGAGATTTGGGGGCGTTGAAGGTCTTGATTGTCGACGACAACCCCAGTGCCCGCACCGTCCTTCGCACCCTCGTCGAGGGCTTTGGCTTTGAGCCCCACCTCGCCGCCTCGGGGACCGAGGCCCTGGCGATATTGCTCCACAATCACCAACTCCATCGCCAACCCTTCGACGTGATCCTGATGGACTGGCGCATGCCGGGGTTGGACGGCATTGCCACTGCCCAGCGGATCGGCACCGATTTGGGCTTTGAGTCGCCCCCCACCGTGGTCATGGTGACCGCCTACGATCGCAGCGAAGCGGCCCTCCGAGCCCTGGATGTCGGCATCAAAGCCATCCTCAGCAAACCCATCAACGCCTCGCAACTGCTCGACGGCATCATGGAAGCCCTGGGCTATGGCAAAGCCATCGAGGAGAGCCCGACCACCTCCAAAGCACCCTCCCCGCCCCACCCCCTGACGGGGGCGAAGGTGTTGCTGGTGGAGGATAACCTCATCAACCAACAGGTGGCCCGGGAGTTGCTCCAGGGTTTTGGCCTCGCGGTCACCGTGGTCGACACCGGTCCAGGGGCCATCGCCGCCGCCACCCAGGGCACTTTTGACGCCATCCTCATGCATATTCAGATGCCGGGGATGGACGGCTACCAGGCGACCCACCACCTGCGCCACGACTTGGGTCTCCTCGGGGTACCCATCATCGCCAAGACGGCCCACGCCATGGCCGACGAACGCCAGCGCTGCATGGACGCCGGCATGGACGACCACCTGGCCAAACCCATAGATCCCGAGGCCTTCGCTATCACCCTGACGCGCTGGATCCCCCCTCATCAAACCGCGCCGCCCACCGCCAGCCGGACGGGCGAGGCAGCGGTGGAGTCGGTGGAGGAGCAGCGCGGACGGCACTTGGACCCCGAGGTCTTGGCGGGTATCGACCTCGAGGCCGCCTTGGCTCGGGTGGGTCACAACGAGGCGCTTCTCCAGGGCCTGCTGCTGGATTTTCACCGCGACTACGGCAATGCCAGGGCGGGTATCGCCGCGGCTTTGCGGCGGGGCGACACCGCCGGGGCCATGGGTGCCCTCCACCAACTGAAGGGGGTGGCGGGCAACTTGGGGGCCGTGGGGCTCCATCGCTGTTGTGAGGGCCTGGAATCAGCGACCATGGCATCGGACACCGAATTGTCCCGGGCGTTGGCGGCTTTTGAGGGGTCCTTTGACGAGGTCATGGCGGGGCTGGCGGCCCTCGAGGCCCCTGTGTCCCCTGGACGTCGGGGGGCACAACCGGGGATGGGCGACGAGGTGGGTCCTTTGGACCGCGCCGCATTGGAGCCCCTCCTCGAGGAACTCGGCTTGCACCTCGCTGCCCAGAGTTTGGAGGCCTCTGATCTGCTGCCCGACCTCCACCGGGCCCTGGCCGGCCACTTTGTGGAAATCTACGACGACCTCGCCCAGGGCCTCGACGCCTTGGACTTTGAAGGCGCTCGGACGGCCCTCGACGCCCTGGCGGTCGCCCTCGCCCCCCACGATCCTCAGGTGCTGGTCCATGACGGAAACCCCTCGCCCGCGCGTGCTGATCGTCGATGACGATCGCACCAACCTCCGCCTCCTGGGCAGCTTGTTGACGACGCGCTGCAATGTGAGCGTGGCCCTCGACGGCACCCAAGCGCTCAAGCTCCTCGCCACCCAGCCGGACATCGCTTTGGTGTTCCTCGACCTACAGCTGCCGGACATGAGCGGCTACGCCGTGGCCCAGGCGTTGAGGGCCGACCCCGGG
>JBHJHK010000100.1:0-2264 GCA_050330975.1 Candidatus Competibacterales bacterium
GAGGGAGACGGCCTGGGTTCCTGGGGCCGTGGCCTGGGCGTGTGAGTGGGCGTGTCCGTGTGCGTGTGTGTGGGCGTGTTTTTGGGCGTGTTCGTGGCCGTGTCCCTGTCCCTGTCCCTGTCCCTGTCCCTGTCCCTGGGCTTGATTTTGGGCGGTCGCCTCGGCGTTGGCGAGGCCTGCGCCGGGTTGGCGCCCCTGGCCTTGGCCATCCGTTCCCTGGGCGAGGCGCTGCCGGGCGGCCTCGAGGTCGCGCACTAGAGCGCGCATGGCCTCCAAGGTGGCGGTGGGGTCGTCGCCCGTGGCGGCACCCCGTTGGCGTTGATCGGCGTCCGTGAGGCTCGATTTGGCTCGATCGATGGCGGTGGTAATGCGGTCCTCTTGGTCGAGAACATAGTTGGGGGTCCGCAAGCGCAGATCTTGCCTCGAATTGCGGATGGTGTCCGCCAAGTCGTCCCCCAAGGTGGTGGCGGCTTGGTCCAGGGGAGTTTGGGCCGGGGAGTTTTGCTCCCGGGCTTCTTGAGCCAGGCGGCGCACTTCTCCCGCTAGGCTTTGGACTTCGTCGGCCAGTTCGGTCTTGTTGTCAAAGAGCTGCCAGTCTTCTATCCGGGAGAAGTCCGTCGGCCCCTCCCGTTCGGCCACGGCGCGGCGGATCTCCTCCTGGCGCCGGTCGAGGGCTTCGGCCCGCTGGCGGGCACTGGCCAAACCCTCGGCTAGCTGGCGCTGTTGCCCTTCTTCCAGTTGGGTTTGGGCCTGCTGGAGCCGGTCTAGGGCCCGGCGGGCGGCCTCCCGTTGGGTCTCGGAGCCCTGGTCTTGGGCCTCGGCGAGCTGCTGGGCGGCCTGTTGTAGCTCCTCCAAGGCCTGCTCCATGGCCTGGCGTTGGACTTCGCTCCCCGTCCCCCGATCGGTTTCGGGACGCTCGCGGGTGAGGCGCTCTAGGCGCCGCGCCAACTCCTCGGTGGCCGCCGTCAAGCGCTCCAGATCGCGGGACTCTCCCCCTCCACTGTTCGACGATGGCAACCCCTGGCGCTCCAAGGCCCGCTGTTGGCGCTCCGCCAGTTCCTTGAGCTTTTCCATGATATCGTCCAGTTCCCGCTCCGGGGCCCGCTCCCGGGCCCGTTGGACGGTTTCATAGGGGTTGCGCAGCTTGTCCATCTCCAGCTTGAACAAGTTGGCCAAGTCTTCGGCGTCGGTCATCCCCCCTTGGCCGCCCCCCCCCTGGTTGGCTCGGGCCACCTGGGCCTCCCTAAAGGCCGCCTCGGCCCGCAACAGATGCTGTAGGGCGGTTTGGGCGGGGCTCAACGCCCCTTCGGGGTCTTGCTCGGCAAGCCTGGCCTCGGTGTCTGCCATGGCCGTCACCGCCTGGGGCAACGACTCCACCATTTGTTGGTAACCCGGCTCTTCCCCCACCACTGGGCGGGACTGGAGGCGGCGGACGATGGCTTCCACCCGCTGGCGGATTCGCCCCTGGGACTGGGCCAGCACCTCCAAAGTCTCCTGGAGGGCCTCGTGGCGGTAGGTATCCCGGTCCCGCAGGGTGTTGAACACCGCCACCACCAGTTGCCGCTGTTGGGCCGACAGGGCCCCGTCCAGGGAACCGCCCCCTCCGCCACCGCCCCCTTGATCGGCGGGTCGGAAAGTGCGACGAAATGGCCGCACTTCGAAGAAGTACATGTCGGTGGTGGTGGGTTGGGCTTGACCCTGGTCGGTGGCCCGGGCGTAGTAACTGATGAAGTCCCCGGGGCGCAGCTCGAGGTCCTCCAGGTACATCACCCGTTCCCCGCTGAAGGTGCGACTATCATCGTGGGTTCCATCGGCCCCCAGGGGGTCTCCAGGGTCTGCGGCCAGGGTCACCGGTCGTTCCGGTCCGCCGTTGATCCGGGTGACTAGGGTGAGTTCGGCGAGGCCCAAATCGTCGCGGGCCTCCACTTGGATGCGGGGCTCCTCCAACCGGGTGACCTTGATGTCCCTGCCGGGAGATTTGAAGGTGACCTGGGGGGCTTGGTCGGCGACGGCGGTGATGGTGTAGCGGGGGGAGGCGTCCACCCAGTTGCCCCGTGGGGTTTTGAGGCGAATGCGGTACTGGTCGTTCCCCGCCACGGTGAGCTGACCGCGCCAGGTGGTGTCGCCGGTGGAAGTCAAGGGAATCTCGGCGTCGCCACTGGCGACGACGCCCACCTTGCCCGGCTGGCTGGTGGCGATGGCCATCTCGACGACGGTGAGCTCCACGGCGAGAATGTCGCCGCCATCGTCCACGGTGCGGGGCG
>JBHJHK010000101.1:0-3665 GCA_050330975.1 Candidatus Competibacterales bacterium
CCCCCCCAAAACACCCCCCCCCCCACCCACACCTTCCCCGCCCCCCGCGCGCCCACCCACAATTGGGGGGGGGGGCCGCGTCTTTTGGGCCTTTGTCCTGGGACCCTGTCTGATGTCATCGCCCATTTTGCCCCACCAAGGGGCAGAACCCGCGACGAATGCCGCCGTCGTGGCGGACTTGGTGGCCTTTGTCCGCCGTTACCCCAAGCTGTTGGTCATCACCGGGGCCGGTTGTAGCACCGCCTCGGGTATCCCCGACTACCGCGACAGCACGGGGGATTGGAAGCGGCCGCCCCCCATGGAGTACCGCCAGTTCATCGGCTCAGAAGGGGCGCGGCGGCGCTACTGGGCTCGGTCCACGGTGGGTTGGCAGACCATGGGCCGAGCTGAGCCCAACCCCGCCCACGGGGCATTGGCCCAACTGGAGGCCCTAGGGCATGTGGCGTTGTTGGTGACCCAAAACGTCGACGGCCTCCACCAGCGGGCCGGCAGTCGCCAGGTGTTGGACCTCCACGGCCGTCTGGACCAGGTGGTATGCCTCCAGTGTCGTTGGCGTTGGCGGCGGGAGGTATTTCAACGAGCCCTGGAGGCCCTCAATCCCGACTATCGCCACCGCCGCGCCAATCCAGCCCCCGACGGCGACGCCTATCTCGAAGAAGACTTCAGCCAATTCCAGGTGCCCCCCTGCTACCACTGTGGTGGAATCCTCAAACCCTTCGTGGTGTTTTTTGGCGAACCGGTCCCCCGCCATCGGGTGGAGCGGGCCCGCCAGCGTTTGGCCGAGGCCGATGGGCTGTTGGTGGTGGGGAGTTCCCTCATGGTCTATTCCGGCTACCGGTTTTGTCGGGCGGCCAGCGACCAGGGCAAGCCCGTGGCAGCGGTGAATCTGGGTCGCACCCGGGCCGATGGGGCGTTGACCCTCAAAGTCGAAGGTCCCTGCCAGACGGTATTGCCCGCCTTGGCGGCCGGGCTGCTGCAGTGGGCCTAGGTCTTGGTGTATGGTTAACTCATAGTAGGCCATGGGGCAAAAGTTCCCACGGCAAAGGCAAAACACTCGGGAGGAGTCACCATGGGTCACAACAACACAGTGGCCGTCTACGACGGCGATCAATTGGGGCGCTACGGCTTCGAAGACCATCCCTTTAGCACCGCCCGCATCCACGCCTTCTGGGATGCCATGTACCGCCGCCATTTGGATTACCAGGTCAAGATTCTCCACCCCGTGGCGGCCGACGAAGACCAGTTGCGGCGCTTCCACACCCCGGACTACGTCGACCGGGTCAAGGCGGTATCCCTCACCGGAGAGGGGCATCTCGACGGCGGAGACACCCCGGGCTACAAGGGCATCTTCGACGACGCCGCCCACGTGGTGGGCAGTGTGGTCGACGCCACCCAGCGGGTGATGGCGGGGGAAGTGGGGCGTTGCTTTTTGCCCATCGCCGGTCTCCACCACGGCATGCCCGAGACGGCGGCGGGTTTTTGCGTCTTCAACGACGTGGGGGTGGCCATCAAGTGTCTCCAAGACGACTACGGTTTGGAGCGCATTGCCTACATAGACATCGACGCCCACCACGGCGATGGTTTGTACTACCCCTTTGAAGACGATCCCCGGGTGATTTTTGCCGACATCCACGAGGACGGCAAATACAACTTCCCTCGTTGCGGCTTTGACCACGAAGTGGGCAAGGGGGCGGCCGAGGGCCACAAGCTCAACCGTTCCCTGCGCCCCTTGGCGGGGGATGCGGAGTTTTTCGCCCACTGGCGGGAAGTGATGGAGTTTTTGCGCCGTTTTGAACCCCAGATTTTCTTCCTCAACTGCGGCGCCGACGGCCTCACCGGCGACCCGTTGGCCCATCTGCACTTCACCACCCGCCCCCACAGTTGTGTGACGGCGGATATATGCGCCCTGGCGGAGGAATTCGCCGCCGGGCGGTTGGTGGCGGTGGGGGGGGGTGGCTACGAACTCCACAACGTGGGCCGGGCGTGGACGGCCGTCGTCGAGGGGCTCATAGAGGCGCCCCGCGCGGCTGCGCCCGGGGGGAGCAGCCCCTAGGTTGGGCGGGCAGCGGCCACCACTTCGGCGAGGATCGACAGCGCCGCCTGCGGGGGGTGCTAGGCCCGGGGGATGAGGCCCACGGGCCCCCGTACCCGATGGACGGCGGCGGGCGGCAGACCCAACTGGGCCAGGGCCTCCCGGCGGGCGGCGTGGGTGCGCCGGCTGCCCAGGGCGCCGATGTAAAAGGCCTCGGAGGCCACGGCCCGCTGGAGGATGGCCGGTTCCCATTCGTGGTCGTGGAACAGGGTGACCACGGCGGTGCGGTCGTCGGCGGCGAAGTCCAGGGGGGGGGCGGGGGTGGTGAGGGGTTTGGGGGCGAGGTGGTCGGCGGCGGCCCGCTGGCGCAGCTCGGCCTCGGGGCTGTAGAGCACCGCTTCGAGGCCCATCATTTGGGCGAGCCTCGCCAAGTACCAAGGGATGGGTCCCTTGCCAAAGATCAACAGCCGCACACAGGGGAGGTAGGGACGCAGGAACTGCCCCTCTCGATGGCAGGCCTTGGTCAGGTGGTCACCATCGGCGACCAATCGGGAAGATCCCGTAGCCAGATCCGTGGCTAGGGCTACGGGTTGACGGGCGTCCAGGTGGCTGAGCACCGCCTCCAACAGGGCGTTGTCGATGCCGACGTCGAAGTACAAATCCAGGGCGCTACCACAGGGTAGGGCGATATCGATGTAGTGGGAGCCCTGGCCATAGCGCACGGTGCGGTTGGCTCCCGCCGCCAGGGCGTCTTGGGCCTCGGCGATCACCGCCTGCTCCAGGCAACCCCCTGAGATATAGCCCACGGCCCGGCCATCCGAGGCCACGGCCATCTGGGCCCCCAGGGGGCGGGGGGAAGAGCCCTCGATGGTCACCAGGGTCACCAGGGCCGCCGCTACCCCCTCCCGCCGCCAGGCGGCCAGGGTGTGGACGACCTCTTCGACAAAGGGCGGCTGGCTACCAGAGGCGAAGTCAACGGCAGGTGTCGGGGCAGGGGATGGGGTGGTTGGGTCGAGTTGAAGCATCGCAACCCTCCTCGGTCTTTGGGGTGTGGTGGGCCAAAAGCCCGCGCTGAATTGACGACTCTAAGAACTCTTTAAGACCTTGGACATTGCCATTGGGTGAAAGATACCCCTCAGGGGGTGGTCATTGGGCGACGGCGAGGGGACGACCCCAGGTGGATGGCCAAAGCCGTCAGGATCACCAACAGAGGATCGGTGATTTCGGGGGTGTGGTGGCGGAAAAACAATTGGGCGACCTCGATGGTGGCGGTCAACAAAGCCCCCAAGAGGGCCCCCAAGGCCAGGGGTATCCCCAACTGGCGGCCCAGCCAGAGGAATAGGCCGTAGAAAAACACTTTTTTGGCGAATATCGCCAAGGCGAACAGGGGGGAGCTGCGGAAGAATCCCCAAAAGGGCACCCAGCCAAAGTCCCGCGGTGCGGGGGCGAGGACAAAGGGGTAGAGGCCTTCCACCAGCAAAAGCCCGGCGACCCCGGCCATCAAAAACCCCAGGGCACCGGACAAGCCCCGGGTGAGCAGCCACAGCATCCCTGGCCCCCCGCCCGCGGCCCCCCCCCCCCGCGGGCCCGCGGGGGGGGGGGGCGCGGCAGGACCGCCGCCCGCCCCCCGCCC
>JBHJHK010000102.1:0-10568 GCA_050330975.1 Candidatus Competibacterales bacterium
GCCCATGGCGAGCGGGCGCCTCGCGCCCTGGTTGGCCGAGGACAACGCCGATCGGGTCGGCGCCCTCAACGTGCTTCGCCGCGGCGAAGCATGGCTTTCGTGCGAAGGGCAGGACACGGCGGACGCTTCCGCCGGGTGGGAACCCACAGCCCGGATCGCCTGTGAAGTGAGCCCCATCGGGGGCCAGCAGCAGGAACCCGCCGAAGCGACTGCGCAGGGCTCCGTCCGTGCGTAGCGCCGTAGGAATCCCCGTCCTTCAGGGCGGGGAGGATGTCAAAACCCTTTGCCATTGCTGTTGCCATTCCCCGAGGAGCGCTCCATGGACCTCCGGGGCCTCCCGGCGACCGAGCTGCCGGAGTGGGGCGGTGTGGTCCGTTGTGAGGGCCTGCGGTTTATCCTGCACTTGCCCATGGACTTCGAGATCAACTACTGCGTCGACGAGTACGTCATCGTCACCTCCTATGGGCCCATGACCGGCCAATGGGCCGTGGGGGAGGGGCCCTTGAATCGCCGCTTGACCCTGCCCGCGGGGGGTGTTTTTATGGCGCCCCCCAAGACGCCGGTGCGGGCCAAGGTCGCCGAGCCGGTGGAATTTCTGGTGATGGCCGTCGAGGCCGAACGCTTTGCCGCCGCCGTGGAGCGCACCGCCCGCGCCAGGGCGTGGACGCCGGCGCTGATCGCCGAGTTTGTCGACCCGGGGGTGGCGGCCATCGCCCGGGAACTGCGCCGCTCCCTCCTCAGCGACCCTTTGCGCGAACCCAGCTACCTAGAGGCCCTGGGGGAGGCCCTTATGGCCCGCCTGGCCTGCAAACTCCTGGGGGATGCCACCCAGCGCGAGCCCCGGGAGGGACTGGCGCCGGCGACGCTGCGGCGCCTCTGTGAGCACATCGAAACCCACCTGGACACCGACCTCAGCGTCGCCCAGCTGGCCCACCGGGCGGGGTGGAGCCGGGCCCACTTTAGCCGGGCTTTCCAGGTGGCCACGGGGTTGTCTCCCCAGGACTTTATCCTGGCGCGGCGCATCTGTCGGGCCCGGGATCAACTGGCCGCCACCGACCGCCCCATCGCCGACATCGCCGCCGAGGTGGGATTTTCCAGCCAGGCCCATTTGTCCACCGCCTTTAAAAAGCGCCTGGGCTTGAGCCCCGCGCGCTACCGCGCCGCCTTTCGCCCGCCGAGTGAGACCCCAAGGCGCCCAGAGGCGGGGCGAAACTCCCCGTGACCTTGGGGTATCGTAGGCATTAGCCCAACCACCAGTGCCGCCCTATGCATGCCCCTGCCCCTGACGCCGACGACGCCTTGCAACTGTGTGCCGACAAACTGCGCCTGTTGTCCCCCTTTGCCGAATTGGCGCCAGAGCGCTTGGAGTGGGTGTGCCAGCGTACCACGGCCCGGCGCTTTGAGGCCGGTGAGGTCATCGTCCGAGATGGCGATACCAACGACGTGTTTTTCATCCTCGCCGAGGGCGCCATCTCCGTCACTAAACACACTGAGGGCCACGACATTCCCGTGGGCCGCCACGACGCCCCGAGCTATTTTGGCGAGATCCAGATCTTCACCGACGAGCCGTTTCACGTCACTTCTACGGCGGTGACTTCGGGGCTGCTCTACACCCTAGGGCGCGATGATTTTCGCGCCTTGATGGTCAACAACCGCGCCGCTGAGCGGGAGATTTTCAAGACTATTTTGCGCCGCACTCGGGGATTTGAGTCCTTTATCCGCCACCGAGAGAAGATGGCTTCGTTGGGGACGTTATCGGCGGGGTTGGCCCACGAACTCAACAACCCCACTGCCGCTTTGTCCCGGGCTTTGGATAAGTTGGGGGGGATGATGCTGGCCCTGGAGCAAGCCAACCTCCACTACGGCGCCCAGCGGCCCGATGCCGCCCACACCGACCAGTGGCAGGCCATCAAGGATCGTGGTTGTCAGTTCATGGCGGAAAAACGTCTCAAGGCCCTGGAAAAGTCCGATCGGGAGGACCAGTGGATCGACTGGCTAGAGGATCGCGAAACCCCCGACCCCTGGGAGATCGCCGCCACCCTGGCCCAATCGGGGCTGTTGCCCGAGGACATCGAGCACCTGGCCGATCAATGGCCCTTGGAGGTCCAGCACACGGGTTTTCGCTGGTTGGCCCATTCGCTGGACGTCTACGCCATGCTCAACGATGGTCGTAAGGCGGCGGCCAAGATCACCGACCTGGTGGCGGCTATCAAGTCCTATTCCTACATGGACCAGGGGGCACAACAGCACGTCGATTTGCACCAGGGCATCGAAGACACCCTGAAAATCCTCCACCACAAGCTCAAGTACGGCGTCGAGGTGGTGCGTGACTACGATGAGACCATAGAAAAAGTCTGCGTCTACGGCAGCGAGATGAACCAGGTCTGGACCAATTTGATCGACAACGCCATCGATGCCATGGGGGGCAAGGGTACCTTGGAGATCCGCACCCGCCAGGAGAATCGCCACGCCGTGGTCAAGATCAAAGACAACGGGTCCGGTATCCCCGAGGAAGCCCAACGCCGGATCTTTGAGCCGTTTTTCTCTACCAAGGGGGTTGGTAAGGGCAGCGGCTTGGGGCTGGATATCGCCCACCGCATTGTCGTGGTGCGTCACAGCGGCCACATCGACGTGGAATCCCGTCCAGGCTGCACGGTGTTTACGGTATCGATCCCCCTGGGACCCAGATAAAGGTTTCACGGAGGCGATCGGGGTATTGCGTCGTTCCGCAACTGAGCAGTGTAGGCAGATGATCTGCCATACCGCAGCTTACCTTGGGTGAGTGAAAGCTCGACTTTTGGCGTGAAGGAGTGCCTTTAAGCAGCAATCAATGCCTGGCTAATGCTTATGGTTCTTAAAAAAACCGCCATAGCGCTTATAGAGTTCCGATGATTTTTTCTGGTTTTTGCGTGAGCTTTAGAGGTCGTGCTGTCATATTTTCTTAATTAATACAAGCGGTTAGCTTTCATGCGGTACCCTGCGAGCTATCTTGGCACAGTTGATGCTTTTATGAGGGTAGCAGTCGGGAATAAATTGCTGCTCAAACGGTGTTTAACTCTTGGAGAGATTGCCATGAAGACTCGTATTGTTGTTGGTATGTTGTTGGTTAGTGCTTTGACCAGTTCTTTGGCACTAGCTGGTGGTAAAAAAGATACCATCAGTATCACTGTACGGAACTGCTTTGGCGAAACTGCCTCTGCGAAATCCAAGCTCAAGAATGGACTTGGTGAACAAGAAGACAAGGATATTGCACATAACACATCGCAAACGATTTCCTGTAAAGCAGGCGATACTGGAAAATGCCGATTCGCTGTCTTTGCACCCTCTTGCGGCGCCGGTGTGGAAGATGGGAGTGGTAATTTTCATGTTGGCAATGGGGCAGTTGTGGTTATTTATGCGACGGGTAACATAAACGAAACAGTGGTGAATAATTCCACGAGAAGATACCCCGAGGTTGGCTACACCACGAATGCCCCTAATTCTTGCGCAGGTTATACGCCACGAAGCTGCAGTGAGTTTCGGTGATTTTATTGATTGTTAGATTTGTGTTACCCAAGCTGAAGTAACTAGTAATTACCTACTCCCTCATATTGTGGGGGAGTATTTGTTTTACCCAGGGGTATCACTATGTCGAATTGGACGGCTGAGAGGTTAGCTTGATATCCCTCCCTGGGCAATCAAGCCCCTCGGTTCTGGCTCCAGCTGGTGGGATGTTTTTGGAGCCCTTGCCCCATTCTCTCCTGTACCACTAGTACGATGCGCCCAGTGAGACAGATACAGTGAAATATACCCGTGACGTCGCTACAGCGACTTTGGCTTGTTGTTGTCGTTTTGGACTTTGATTCTGTCTCTATTCTGGAGTGATTTAAAAAGATGGTCTCGCTGTCCCCGATTGGTGGGGGGAGACCACTGTGGATGAGCCCATGGACTCGATAATCCTACACAATCAACTCAATGCCTCCCCCTGGCGCCAGCTGGAGACCGCCCAATCCACGGCGCGGCTCTAGGCGCAGCAGATGGCAATGCTCGATCGCCTCCAATGGGTTGGGGCCTGTCTGTTGGGTTATGGCTCCCAGGGGGTGCGACCCGATCCAGGGTTTGTCGCCCTTGGCCATGCCGTCGCCCCCGGTTTGCGATTGGGGTGTAGTCTGGTGGAGGACCAGTATCGCGGTACCGTGGAGCAGCCGGGTATCATCTTCAACGCGGAGTCCGATCCTAGAGGACAGTTACAGGGGCACTTGCTGCGGGCTGAGCCCCACCAGCGTTCGGCAACCCTGGACGCTCTGGCTCATCGCGAACTCAATGGTCGGGGCTATTTCCCCGTCATCACCCCCGTGCGCTGCCCCGCCCTCCCTAGAGGAGAAGGGCTGGCCATTGTATTGGTTGTCAACCCCCGTCATCCCGCCGTTGTCAACTGGAGTCCACGACGCAAGGCTCGCCGTATCGCCGCCGCCTCGGGGCAGGCAGGTAGTAACCTGGCGTATTATCGAGAAACGCGCCGTTGGCGGCAGCGCGCCTACGGACAGCTCGATGGAGTATTTGCCCAGATCGACGCAGTCCTGGCTCAAGAAGGACTGTTGGGCGGGCCTTGAAGGGCCAGTGAGTGGATCAGTGCTGAAATTTACTTGATCTGAACCAAAATCGTCTAAAGTCCAGCTAAGCATTAAATGTTTGATGGCTGCAATAATTATCAGGTATTCCCGGTCTAGGCCGCTTTGTGTCATTTTGAGAACAGATCGATGATCAACATTTTAAAAGACTCAAGGAACCCGCCAAGCGCTAGTGACGCCTGTCCTATTTTTCTCATTGTGACACTTCAACCAAGGCTATTCACAGCGAGCACCGCACGATGTTTATGATGTATCGTTGATCTGAGGTAGTGGAACGACGGTTGATTTTGGATCGGCAATAGCAGTCCACAAGGCCTACCAGGAAGGGACTAGATAGCGATAAAAAATAGCCTGCATCTCAAACCAGAGCGCTTTTCGCGTTCGAAAGCGCTGTCCAGCACGTTTAAAGAAAGTGCACTTCCAAGCTTGGATCTGATCAATGGCAAAGGCGAGCATCATCAAGAGACCCAATACCGTGGAGAGGTGTGCCTTCCCATGTCGATAGTTGTGCTCAAAGTAATAGTCTTGATTCTTCAGTGTGTTAAATGCTTCATTTTCAATGTGCCAGCGGCATCGACCACCTTCTGCCAGAGTATAAGCATTGGTGGGGGTAATCAAAAAATCCGTGATCCAGGTGCATGTGTAGAGGTTATCCTCAGTCTCAGGATCGCATTCCCAATATTCAAGAAAATTGACTTTGAGGGGCGATGTTTTATTTAGAGGAACCTGGTTGACAAAGCGAATACCGCAAAGCTTTTTTCTTCGTTGACCCACGCGAGTTCTTGAGTGCGTCGCTCACGAAACGCTTGATCTACATACTCGAAAAGATAGGGGTGATCGCCTTGCTTAACCACATTGACGAAGTGGATGTTGAGAGATTTCAGCAAGTTAAGGTGAGGCTCGGTAACGAACAGTGCATCTCCAACGGCAGCGAATCGGCGCGTTGGAAAATCCGCTCTCAATCGCTTAAAAAACCGTTTTGCGGCCTCACGTTCGCAATCATTCTGTTTTTGTCCATCTTGCCGTAAAATAGGCTCAGGTGAGAAGGGAATAACATAAGGTGATCCGGGTTTCGCCCAAACACCCGCCAGCAGTTGATGATAGTAGTGAGCCTCACCATTGCGCTTCTTTATCTCGCAGCAATGAGGACAACGCATCCGCGTTGAGCCAAAGTGCTGCGTACCGTCAAACAAAACTCAGTGATAATCAAGATGTGTGTGCTGTTGTTTGAGCTCAGCGGCTAGGCAATGATCTTGAAGCTTCTTAAAGGCGTGCTGAATGAGTTCAGGATCGATGGGGTCCAAGACGTCCCGCAGATGAGTATCGCAAGGGGCCCGATCAACACCATACAACGTTTTTAGATTATGACGAATATGGTGTTCTTGTCATTGTTGATCCAATTGTAGCAACGAGGGTAATTTAAGACCAAAAATAGCAAGGCCACTCATGACAACATCGACCAAAGGATAGAGGGGCTGCTGACGGTGATCAGGAAGAGTCGCCTTAAAAAAGTGCCGCAATTGTTGGATTAGCGAAGTGGCGACACAGGATGTCGTCGACATGGCTGAAGGACCAGGCTGAGTGTGTAACGTCGGATCAGGCGATGTTGTTGCTCTGACAAAAGATCAACACAGCGGTTCGGCGACCACCAAGAGACGCGCTAAGTGATTGATTCTTCGTTGTGACACTTGGTGGCCAGGATTAGCTGACCTAGACCAGCTTTGATGGCTAAGCAGTCATTGGAGGTGGTGATCGCCGACAATAGTGATTGGCGGCGATCATGGTTAGCCATTCTTCCCCATCAGCCTCTTTTTGTCACAATAGCACTCTAGGAGTATTCCGTTAATTACAAGGAGGGCAGGCTCCCCCATGGTGATCAATGAATTGCGAATGATACTGGTCTCGTCTTTCCACCCGCACATTCTGGCAAATATTGTTTCGTCCACCACCAGTACTGGTGGTGCCGTCGAGATTGTAAATGGTTGTCGTTAAATCACATGTTTTCTCGCCACACTTGACGGATTCGGCTTGATTGAAATTGTTAAACATATTGCCACCGCAAGCTTGACCTCTATGTGGGCAAGTTTTTAGGTAAACTTTGCTGCTTTCGCAAACGCAGTTGGTTACGACCATGGTACATGTCTGTTTTTTGTTCCCCCCCCCCAGCTGGTGGTGGGGATCATAATTAATGTACCAACGATGGCAGCGATGTGGATTTTGCTCATGATGGAACGGTTCACGGGATAGGCCTCTTGCAAAAGTGCGGGTTGTCGATGTTCAATAGGCTCAACTCTAAAGAGTAAAGCTAATATAAGACAAGCAATAACCGTTCCAGTTTTGTAGAATGTTCCTGCGCGTTGCCCCGCGGAGTGAGAAGCTGGGAAAAAAATCGTTGTAAAATTGCAAGAATCTTGCTAAGTATTTGATTTTAATCATAATGATTCCTGATTGGTGGTTGCTGGATCCAGGGTCCACCCCCCAAAAACATGGAATGGTGCAGCGAATCACCCTACAAGAGCACACGGGGCATTTGTCTTTCTATGAGAATCGTATAAGTTTTTTGGGGGATCTATGGGGGGTCCATGGGGGGTCTATGACCCATGACCTATGACCCATGACCCATGACCCATGACCCATGACCCATGGGGAATCTCAAAAAGCAGAAAGCCTCCCAGAGACCGGGGCGATGGGTTCTCAAATGTCCGTTCTCTACCAGCCATCCGACTGGCCTAATCGAATACTATTCGCTGCGCAGGGCCTGAATGGGGTCCATATTCGCTGCCTGGTGGGCGGGGAAAAAGCCAAAGAATACTCCGATGAGGGCTGATACCCCCGCACCCAGTATCACCACATCCATGGAGATAAAAAAATCCCAACCGTGATACTCGCTGACGATATAGGTGGCCCCCGCCCCGAGACCCACCCCGAGAACACCGCCCACGGCGGAGAGTAGCAAGGCCTCGCTCAAAAATTGATAGCGAATATCCTTGCGCTTAGCTCCCAAAGCCCGACGCACCCCAATTTCCTGGCGGCGCTCGCTCACCGACACCAACATGATGTTCATAATCCCCACTCCCCCCACAATGAGCGAGATACTGGCGATGGCCGCCAACAACACCCGAAAGAGCTCGCTTTGCTTGCGCAATTGGGCGATGAGATCGTCGGCGGTGAGGACTTCTATCCGCATCTTGGGGATACGGCGCTGGACGTATTGCTCGACGGCCCAAGCGCAATCCCTGGCTGTGACGTCTGGCTGCATCCTCCCCATAATGTCGGAAATCGACGTCCTGGTGAAGACGTTGAGAGTGGTCCGCAACGGCATCAACAGCGCTTCGTCGTAATCGATGTTGATGCGCGGTACCGAGGGCAGGGGAGCCAACACCCCCACCACCGTGTATACGCCGCTATCGAGGGTGATATCTCGACCGATCCAACCGCTGGGGTTACCCAACCAACCCAGGGCTTTGGGCAACGCAGCCCCCACCACAACAAAGGCTGCCTCGCCGTCGAGATCGGAAATGGCTCGCCCCGCCGTCAAGGTGAGCTTGTGCATGGCCATAAAACTGGTAGTGACGCCGTAGATCTGAGGGTTGATGGAGCCACTGTCCAGCCCCTGGAGGCTGTCGCTGCCGCGGGTAAAAATCGTGGTGGCGCGCAGACAGGGTGTGCGGGCTTGAAGTTGGGCAAAGCGCCCTGGGTTGCGCAGTGCGGCAAAGCCGCTCTGGTCGTCGGCGCCCATCCGGGCGATGAGCAAATCGGTTCCCAACTCGCGAAACTGCTTGGTGGCCTCGGCGGAGACCAAATTGCCCACCGACACTAGGGCGATGACGGCGCCAATGCCGATCACAATGCCAATCAGCGCCAGCGCAGTACGGGTCTTGGTGGAGACAAGACTGCGCCACGCCTCGCGGAGATAGACCTTCACGACGCCTCCCGGGCTTCTTCCAACAGCCCCTCTTTCATGATCACCGTGCGCTGACAGCGGGCCGCCACCCCGGGGTCGTGGGTGATGATCACGATGGTGATCCCCTCCCGACGGTTGAGTTCGATGAACAAATCCATGATTTCCTTGCCCACCCGGGGATCCAGAGCCCCCGTGGGTTCGTCGGCCAAAATCAAACGGGGGTTGCCCACCAATGCCCGGGCGATGGCCACCCGTTGCCGCTGACCGCCAGAGAGTTCGTTGGGCCTGTGGTCGGCTCGGTCGGCCATGGCCACCTTGGAAAGCACTTCCAGACTGCGCTGGCGCTGTTGCCGGTCGCTGGCGCCCCGGTAGATCAAAGGTACAGCGACGTTTTCCAGGGCGTTAAGCCGCGGCAACAGATAAAACGATTGGAACACAAAGCCAATAGTCTCATTGCGCAACTGGGAGAGCTCATCGTCGTGGTAGTTCTCAATGGGGCCCACGTCCAGGGCGTAGATAACGTGGCTGGGACGGTCGAGGAGGCCGATGATGTTCATCAAGGTCGACTTGCCACTGCCGGATTTGCCCATGATGGCGAGCATTTCCCCCCGCTTGACCTCCATATTCACCCCCCGCAGAACGTCGAGGCGGGTGGGGCCCACCTGAAAACTCTTGGTAACGCCCTTGAGGCTCAGCATCTCAGCCTTCTCCCACCATGGTGTCGGGTACCAACAACCGCTCCCCAGGGCTCAGGCCTTCGGCCACTTCGATACCGTCGAGGAGGGTGGCCTGTACGCTAATGGCCCGCTGGGATGCCTTGCCCGACGCGTCCACCACGGCGACGGTGTAGCGCCCCCCTCCGCTGACGGTGACCGCCTCAAAGGGGATGACCACCGCCTCGGGGTTGTCGTAGATCTTGACCTTGGCCGTGGCCGACATACCGAGGCGAATCTGTTCGTGCAAGGCCTTGTCGATGTCGGTGACCCAGACGGTGACGCTAAACTTGGCCTCGGTATTGCGCCGTTCGCCGATGGTGCCGCGACCGGCGACAAATTGGATCTCCCCTTCGAGTTCATTCCCCGGCAGCGCCTCGATTTGCACCCGCACCGGCTGTCCCCGCTCGAGCTGTAGCACCTCCTGCTCCGACACCTCGGCGTCGATGGCAATACCGGCGGTGTTGGCAATGGCGAACATTACGTTGTTTTGGGAGACCGCGCTGCCCTGGTGAATCTGTTGCTGGGCTTGGCCATCCTCGGCTTGTTTGCCGGCCACCGAGGGAAAGATGATGCCATTGGAGGGGCTGTAGATGCTGGCCTGGGCGATTTGCGCCTCGGTCGCCCGCAGTTTTTGCTCGGCGTTTTGCAGTTCCAGCTCGGCGATTTTCAATTGGGTTTCATGGCCCTGGGCCAACGCGTTTGCCAAGTTCTCCCGGGCGGCGACCACGCCCGCCTGGGCCTCCTTGATGGCCAGCTTCTCCCCTTCGAGTTCCTGGCGGGAAACGATGCCGATGTCGAATAATTCCTGGGTGCTCGCCAGTTGGCGCCTGGCACGGCCCAAGGCCTCCTGGGCTCGGATGATATCCCGGCGGGCGCGGTTGACCTCGGTGCTGTTGGCCCAGTCGGCCAACCGCTCCCTTTCGCTGAGCGCGCGGATGTAGGCGGCGTTGTCGCTGCGCAGTTGGGCCTGGAGTTCGCTGGTGTTGAGTCTGGCCAACAACTGCCCCTGGCGCACGGGTTGGTCGTAGCGGAAGTTGATCTCTTGCACCGTGGCACTGAGGGGACTTGGGATCTCGATCCAATCCAAAGGCCGTACGGCCCCCCGCAGGTTGAGCCAACGGGTCACCCGGCGGCTGGTCACCGGAATGCTCTGGGCATCGGCCGCCTCCAAGGAGGCCCCGCCGGTGGATCCCCCACCCCCCAGCTCCTGGGTAAAGGCCTCCAAGTGGGGCGGGGGGGGGGGGGGGGGGGGGGGGCGGGGGGCGGGCGGGGGGCGAGGGGCGGGGGGGCGGCGGGGGGGGGGGGGGGGGCGGCGGCGGGGGGGGCCCGGGGGGGGGG
>JBHJHK010000103.1:0-22852 GCA_050330975.1 Candidatus Competibacterales bacterium
GCCGCAGCCACCGAGGACAACCCCAACCCCGCGGCGCTGTTTTCCATTCCCCTCATCTCCGAGGCCAGCTGGCACGTGACCATGGGGGATTTGCTGTTGATTTTGGCCTTGATTCTCCTCTACGTCGAAATTTGGCGCGCCACCCGCACCAACACCAGCTCCGTCATCAACCACACCCTGTCCCTGGTACTGTTCATCGTCTGCTTGGTGGAGTTTCTCATCCTGCCGGCCATGGCGACCTCGGTGTTCTTTTTGATCACCCTGATGATCCTCATCGACGTCGTCGCCGGTTTCACCGTGACCATCGCCGCCGCCCGGCGGGATTTCGGGTTCAACCAGTAGGCTCGTCGGGAGCGACCCCTGGCCCTCCGGCAGTAGAGGCGGTTCGGTGATGGGCAGGCCGGCGCTGGCTCGCGCCTTGGGGGTCGCCTTGGGGTTGGGGGCGGGATTGTGCCAGGCCAGTGACCCTTGGCTACCCCGCCCCTTTGAGCCCTGGCGCGACATCTCCTTGGGCCCGGCGGTCACCGCTGCACCGGCCGACCCCACTAGAGCCGCCACATCCGTCGCCCTGGCCCTAGCCGATCGCAGCCGTTGGGCCGACGCCGCCCTGGCCTTGGAGGCCCTCGAGGGCCAGGTGGTCGGGAAGGCTGGGGATCCCCATGTGGCCTGGGGGTTGGCGTGGGTGGCCCTGTGGCGCGGTGAGACCGCCGCCGCCGCCAGGGCCCTGGAGCGGGCCCTGGCGTTGGGGCTGCCAACCGCGGGAGAGCGGGCCAGCTTGGTTCGCATCGCCTTGGCCTTGGAGCGCGGGCAGCGTCAAACCGCCAGACAACTGGCCCTCGATGCCCTTCGAGAGCCCCTCACCCAACCCGCACCCTACCTGTGGCTATTTGAACTCGACCGCCGCCGCGACCCCCACCGAGCCCTGATGTGGTTGACCCGCGGGGCGGAACGCTTTCCCCACAGCCCGCACATCGCGGCCCGTCGCGGCAGCTTTTTGGCCGCCCGAGGGGAGGTGGCGACGGCCCGCGAGGCCATCGAGCGGGCCATGGCCCTCGATCCCGCCTCCCCCGAACCGTGGCTGGCCCGGGGGGATTTGGCGCGCCGCCTCGGCCAAAGTCAAGCGGCCCGGGCCGCCTACGTCCGGGCGACTCGGCTCCGCCCCGAAGACGACCGCCCTTGGTTCTCCCTGGGGGCGTTGGATGTCCGGGCCGACGAGCGCGCCCAGGCCCTGGACAACTGGCGGCGCGCCGTGGCCCTCAACCCCGGTGCCGGGGACTATCGAGGTGCCCTGGGGCTTTTTCTGACCACCCTCCGTCGCTTTGGGGACGCTGAGCGCTATCTCCACGAGGGACGCACCGTCGACCCCAATGCCGCGGGACTCCGGGCGGCCTGGGCCTACTGGTGGCTGCGTCGGGGCGATGCCTCGGCCGCCCTCGAAGCCCTGGCCCCCACGGGGGGTGACGACGTCAGGCCTACCCCCTTGGAGGCCCTGATGGCCGGGGTGGCCCACTACCGCCTCGGAGACCGGGAGCGGGGCCGGCAGCTCCTGGCCCAGGCGGCGTTGGATGCCCCCGAAGAGCCCCTGCCCGGGTTGCTCCGGGCTCTGGCCGCCCAGGAAGTTTTTGAAGCCTTTGCCGCCGCGGCGAGGGCCCATGAGGCGGCAGCGGCCCTGGAAAGGCGCTGGAGCTTTCCCACGCCTGTTACCGATGCCACCGGCAGCGCTAGCACCGGTCACGCCCTGGCGCTTTTGGGTCTCGAGACCTGGGCCAAGATTCGGGCCCTGGGGGCCGAGCGCTCCCAACCCGGTGATGCCTGGTTGTTGGCGAGTCTGTTGGCGGATCCGTTC
Organism: Candidatus Competibacterales bacterium; assembly: GCA_050330975.1. GTDB lineage: Bacteria > Pseudomonadota > Gammaproteobacteria > Competibacterales > Competibacteraceae > JBHJHK01. The sequence goes on from JBHJHK010000103.1 coordinate 1,847, forward strand.
AATGCCGCCTCCCAGCGCCTGCTGGGGGGGCTCCAGGCCCCCACGGCCGTGGGAGTGCCCCTGGGTTTCAGCCCCTTGCTCCCCGCCGATGACCTCGGCATTCAGGGGGGGGTGCGGGTTGACGACGATGGCGACACGGGACTCATCGCCCCCTTTGCCACCGTCCGGGGCCTGGGGTTCGGCGGCGATTTCGCCTATCGGCTGGGGTTGGATGGCGCGGGATTGGGCAGTCGCGGTCGCGGCGGCTCGGGGGCGGCTGGAGGGGCTTCCGTGGCCTTGGGAGCCATCCTCGGCGCCCAGTGGCACCTCTACGCCGGCGCCCATTGGCGGCACCTCGATACCGACTCCGGCCGCGATCGCCCCGCCCGCCAGGGCAGCAGTCACCGTCTGGATTTCGCCGGTGATTACCGCCTTTCGGCCACCACCCGCTGGCGCGCCAAAACCAGCCGTCATCAGGAAATCCGCCAAACCCTCGGGGAGGCGGGGGGCGAAGACTATCAAAGTGTCACGGTCAACGACTTGGCCGTGGCCCAGGTGGTCCAGCCCATTGAAGGTTTCCAGTGGGAGGTGGGCGCCGGCTATGCCCGACGGGTGGAGCGGGAAACGGCCTTCGATGGCGACGCGGCCACAGACGATAGCAGTATCAATCGACGGCTGCGGGACGACGCCATCGACCTCTACACCGGTCTGGCATTTGAGGCCCTGGAAAACCTGTGGTTTGAGGGACAAATGCGCTTCGACCACGTCCGTCAGCAGGGGGAAGCGGAGATCCGGGAGTGCGAGGCCTGTGATGTCCAAGACGACCAGCGCGATCGCCTCACCACCCGCTTGAGCCCGAGCTTTGGCACAGCCCTGCGGGTCACCGACGCCCTCGCCGTCCGCGCCGCCTTCCAAACGGGGGTGGGACCGGCGGCTTCCAGTACCCTGGCGGCGGTGGACACCGTGGGCATCCCCATGGAGCGGAGCCTGGTGGAAAGCGGTGGAGAAGTGGTTCGGTTGCGGGGTCAGGGGGAGTGGATTTTGGGGGAGCGGGCCCTGGTGATGGCCTTCGTCGATCGCCTGTGGGTGGACAACCGCGTCTTGCTTGAAGATGCGCGCCTAGATGGTACCGATCGCTTTGTGGCCCTCAATGAGCTCTTGGACCGGCTGCGCTTTGATCCCGATTTGGGTAAGCTGCACCCCCGATTGCGCACGGGTGACCTGCGCTTGGAGGGCGATCCCAACTTCGACAGCGGCGACGTGTTGCGCACGGGGTTGGCGGTCAACGCCATGGTCGACCAGCGATTGGCGCTCTTGGCTCGCTATGACTACACCGATTCCGACCTCGACGACAGCGGTGCCGGGGAACGCCAACTGCCTTTTATGGCCCAACACGTCGCCGTGCTGGGTGCCCGCTGGATCTCCCCGGCCCGCATCGACTGGGGGGCCGAAGCCGTCTACCGCTCCGAGCGCTTTGAAGATGCCGCCAACCGTCAAGTCCTCGAGGCGGGGTGGGACTTGACCCTGCGGGGCGGTTGGACGTCTCGGGAGCGGCACATCGCGGTGCGGGCCCAGATCGACCAACTGCTCCATCCCGACCGCAATACCCGCTATGGTCTTTGGTTGGAGTACCGCAACTAACCGCGGTGAGGGTCTGGCAGGGACGGCCAAGGGATTGATGGCTTCGCTGTGAGAATTCTCACTGACGGAGGCATAGGGGACGCGCTAACCTCGTCTCCAGTGCAGTCCTTTGCACTGCACTATCTGGGGGATAACGTTGCGCGCTAACCCATTGAGTGCGCCCGCCGGACACTCGGTGTGTCCGGCTTTTTTTTGCCCCTAAACGACCAAACGAGCATTTATATTATTGATGTACAAAGATAAATCTCAAGGTGAGGTCCTGAGGAACACCCCGAGGCCGATGTCGTCGGCGTTGAGGATGTTGCGGCGGGCACAATCCCCCAGCATATCCCGCAGGCGCCGCTTGGTGAAATCGGGGGTGGGGCCCGCTTGAGAGAGGGAGAAGTCCAGCAGCTCGGCGACGATCTCCCAGGGGCTCAGGCGCTTTTGAGCTGGTAGTGCCACCAGGGAACCCACCCCATCGCTGGCGATGGCCAAGGCTTGAACGGTGTCGACGGCAAAGCTAAACACCAGGGGATGATCGTAGGGGTGATGGACCACCTGGGGCTGGCCTCGAGGGTCGAAGGTGGTGATGGCGAGGGCATTATCTCCCACGGTGCGCCGGTAGAGATCGTGGCGCTCGGAATTGGCCAGGTAGGACAGGTAAAAAGGGGCATTGTGGGCGTAGTCCACCTGGATAACCCTCAAGCCCCCCCCTCGCTCCTGGAGTGCCAACACACCATCGCCGTAACAATGGACCCAGAGTTGGTCGTGGCGGCGGTAGGCCAACAACAAAGTACTGTCCAACGCCGTGGGTTCGAGGTCTAGGGCCTCCACTTGGAGGAGGCAGCGGCGAATCAAATCCCGTCCCACTTCCCAGTGGTGCTGGCGGGGATCTTCGGTGTGGAGCAAGCTCTCCAACATGGCCGAGGCCCGCAATACCAAGAGTCGAGCGCCCATATCGCTGTCGTCGGACGACGAGCAACCGTCGGCCACCAGAACATGGGGCACGGGATCTAGGCCATGGCGGGTGTAATCCTCGCAGACTAGATGGGTGTGACCGATGCTGTAATGACTGTCCACGGCAAACAACGCGGTGGGTGAATGATCCACAGAAGCGTTCCTAAGGGGTCTCGAGGGCGGCGTTGTCGGTGACACTGGGATGGGGTAGCAGGTTTTTGTTTGAGAAATGAAATACACCTAATTTTGGGTCTCTTGGCCCAAAGACGTCTCGCCTGGGGTACGTTGTTTGAGTCTCCACCTTACCGCTGTTCGGCGCCCGGGTAAATTCCCCCGGCTGAAGCCTCGCTCATCCCTCGGTGAATTGATTTTATGCTGCTTTGCAAAAAAAGCGACTTTTAAGCGACTTTTCCGTGTTTATCAACCTTTGAAACAACTTTTTAGATGTTAATGCCATTCATGTTGCGGCGCAAAAAAAGCCTGTGTAGAGTGTTGAGCCAACAGCTACAGGAGCGCTGTCACTATGAACGAAGCACTATGGTTAATCGACGCCAATTGCGTCGAGGATGCCTTATTGGCCAAGGGAAAGCTCGTGGGGCCTTGGCGAAGGCGGCTCCAAGAGCCCGCGGCCCACTGGCGATTTGTCCTGTTCACCGTCGAGCCCGGCGCGGCGCCATCGGCCCTGTGGACCCGCGTGGATCGCTTGGGGGTGGATCGGTTGTCGTGGCGGGTGGTGGCCCAGGAAGATGTTGTCGCCATCATCCACCAAGCCCTGGGACAGCACGGTTGCCGGGTTGAGGAGACCACCTTGGTGAGCGATGATCCCAAACTCCTCGCCCAAGCCCACACCCTGGGGCTGCGATCCCTCGCCACGGGACCCATCGCTGCCGCCGTATAAAGCCCCCCAAGTGGGGTGTCGTCGGGCGGGATCGGGACCCTCAGCGGGGTCGTTCGTCGAAAAAGCTGTCCTCGTCTTCGGGGCGATAGGGCCGTTCGATCACCATCAGGGCCGGTGTTGGGTGGTGGCAGTGGCAGTGGCGACAGCGCCATTGCCCATGGGGGAGGGGAGCTAGGTCGCCTCGACGACAGGTGGGGCAGGCGTAGAGTTTGAGGATACGAGTCGTCAAAGGGGTGGGCTCTTGGGTTTGGTCGGGGCTAAAGTGCCCCAGTAGATGGCGAAGCTGGCCAACCAGTGGCCCCCGGCGTAGTGCTCGCCCCTAGCGCCCAGGAGTCCTTGCCGGGCGTGGCGGGCGGCGGTGACTTGCAGGCTGTTGCGCCTGGGATCTTCCAGGGGTAGGACAGCGGCGATGCCTTCCAGCATCCAGGCCCTGGACAGGTGCAAGCCATCCAGGTGGCTCAGCTTGGGATCGCGCCGGTCGGTGATGCGCGCTAGGGGGAGCCAGTCGCTGCGGCCATCCTTGGGCAAGGTGGGGAGAAACCGCTCTAGCCAAAGGGCGTAGTCGTCTCCGGGGAGGAGGCGCGCCATGAGTTCGGCCTCGGCTAGGGCAGGGGAGAGAAAATCGTGCCCGGAGGGTTCATAGTTCAAGGGGGCGTCACAGTCGTCGAGGTAAAAACGCCGGGCGGCGCCCTCGATGGCCTCTACTAAGGCGCTTTGGTCGGCCTCGCCCGGTCGGGTGGCAAAATCCCAGGCGAGCCCCAAGGCAAAAGCCGTCTGGCTGTGCTCGCCACTGCGCACGGGATAGGCCAGGTCTTGGAGCCAGGTGGTGAGGCGCTGGCAGGCCAGGGTGACCAGGGGAGCGAGGGCTTTGCGAAAGGCGGGGGCATCGGTATCCCCCTCTTGGGCCCAAAGTCCCAGTTCCCGGGCCAAGCACAGCAACCAAGCCAGACCGTAGGGCCGTTCGAAGGTCGCCCGCAGGTCGGGTTTGAAGTAGGCCGCTTCTCGCTCCAAGTTGTCGAGGGTGAGGTGCCGATGTAAGGGGGCCCTCAACTCCTCGTCTGGTATCCCGGGGACGCCGTGGCGCAGTAGCCGCACCAACGCCCAGTGGTTGTGGACCGCCGAATGCCAATCGTAACAACCGTAAAAGGCAGGGTGCAGGGTGCTGGGCCTTTGGACATCGCCCCCATGCCCCAAGACGTGTTGCAGACTGTGGGGATACTCGCGACTGACGCAGGCCAAGGCCAGTTGGCCGCAGTGGTGCAGGGTCTTTGGGTCGAGACGCTCGGTCATAGTCGTGGCGTGGGGCCGGATGGGTGTTGCTCCAAAGCATTATGCCGGTCCGCCGGGTGGGGAACAATCGCGCCTCACCCGGCGTGCGGGGTCACGGGACGCGGGCGCGCTGGCTCCCCCCCCTGGTCGCACCGCGATCCAATTGGCGATAGCCGATGGCTTCGCTGAGGTGGGGGGTCTGGATGACCGCCGAGCTCTGGAGGTCGGCGATGGTCCGCGCCACTTTGAGGATGCGATGGTAGGCCCGGGGTGACAACCCGAGTTTTTCCATGGCCCCCTCCAACAGGCGATAGTCGCCCTCTCCGAGGCCGCAGGTTTGTTCGATGGCGGTGGGGGTCAAGCTGGCGTTGGGGCCAAAGCCCCGGGCCATCGCCAGTTCCCGGGCCGCCACCACCCGGGCTTGGACCCTTGAACTGTCTTCTTCGTGGCTCTCGCCCCGCAACTGGTGGGCCGGCAAGCGCGGTACCTCCACCTGGAGGTCGATGCGGTCGAGGAGGGGCCCCGACAGGCGGCCGCGGTACCGGCGCACCAACTCCTCGCCGCAGTGGCACAGGCGTTCCGGATCGCCGTGGTAGCCACAGGGGCAGGGGTTCATGGCCGCCACCAGTTGGAACCGCGCCGGGTAGGTGGCTTGGCGGGCGGCCCGGGAGATGGTGATGGAGCCCGATTCCAAGGGCTCCCGCAACACCTCCAACACCCGGCGCTGAAACTCCGGTAGCTCGTCTAAAAACAGTACCCCCAAATGGGCTAGAGAAATTTCCCCGGGGCGGGGATTGCTACCGCCCCCCACCAGGGCCACCCCAGAGGCGGTGTGGTGGGGGGCGCGAAACGGCCGATCGCCCCAGGTGTTGGGGTCAACGCTATTGCCGCTCACCGAGCGCACCGCGGCGCTCTCCAGGGCTTCGGCGTCGCTCAACGGGGGCAAAATCCCCGGCAAACGACTGGCCAATAGGGTTTTGCCCGTTCCCGGGGGGCCCATGAACAACAGGTGATGACCCCCCGCGGCGGCGATTTCCAGCGCCCGTCGCGCTCGGTGCTGCCCCCGCACATCCCGCAGGTCGCCAAAAGTGGGGGTCGGGCGACGGGGTGGGGGGCGACCCGTCACGGGTGGAAGGTTTTGTTCACCCCGCAGGTGCTGACAGAGCTGGCCGAGGGTCTTGGCCTCGACGAGGGCGAGGTCTTGGACGAGGGCGGCTTCGGCGCCATTGGCGGCGGGCAGAAACAAGGTGCGCCGGGCCGCACCACAGGCCGCGGCGGCCGGCAGCACCCCTTTGACGGCTCGCAACTCCCCGCCCAGGCCGAGTTCTCCCAGGAACTCCCCATGGGCCAGGGCTTCCGGGGGGATCTGCTGGGAGGCGGCGAGCAGGCCCAAGGCGATGGGCAAATCGAAGCGCCCCCCCTCCTTGGGCAGGTCCGCCGGGGCGAGGTTGACGGTGATGCGCCGGGCGGGAAAGCTCAGGCCGCTGTTGAGCAGCGCGCCCCGTACCCGGTCTTTACTCTCTTTGACGGCCGCCTCGGGCAGGCCGACGATGGCCAGGCCCGGCAAGCCGTTGGACAGATGCACTTCGACCCCCACCAAGGGGGCTTCAACGCCCACCTGGGCGCGGGTGTAAACCACGGCAAGGGACACGATGGCGACCTCCCAGCAGCGAATTCGAGGAGGTCTAACATAGACTTCGCCACGGAATGGCGCAGCTAGCCAGGGCACCTTGGCCCCGAGCCATCCAACACCCCTGGGATGTGGAATGGTTCGCCGTCGTCCCAGGCGGGTCTGCGCAGCCCGCAAAAAGGCGGGCCGCAGCCCGCTGTTGAGGGCTGTTTGCCCCCTGTGCAAATGGCATTTCGCCCCTCTCCCTTTGACGCTACACTTAACCGTCGTTACCCACCGCGGGTCGATCCCCATTCTGCATGGGGTGGAATCCCCAGAGGTTTCACCCACCAACGCCTCGCTGCCAAGGGCAGCCCACACGGGTTTTCACCATCGGACGACGGGGGCAAGGGTCCAGCAAATTTATAGAGATGAGGTCCATGATCACCACAGCCGACAGCCATATACACCAGGCCTTGGGCAACGTCCCGTTGACCTTTGCCAGCTTGATGGACCTCTACGAGCGCAACTACATCGGCATGCGCCGCCTGGTCCCCGACCTGCCGGCGAGTGGAACGGCCCTGGTATCTCGGGTGTCCAGGGGCCTCGATCTGCACCTGTTCGTCAATGAGCGCTTTCGCTACACCAGCGAGTTGGTTCTCACCTATCGCTTTGGCCGTGGCGATACCGTCTGCTGCCAGCCCGATTTGGCGGTGCGCATCTACCACGATGCCCGCCTTGCCGAGGTGCAAGCGGCCCGTCTGCGCCACTGGCCCGCGTTTGTCCTCGCCGAGGGGATGACGGACCAAAGCCAGCTCCAGGCCAGGTGGCACGTCAATCGCTTTCTCTACAAATGGCTCAACTATTGTCTAAATCAAGGCCACCGCTTTGATGCCGACAAAATGGGCCAACTGCCCGAGGGATTTCGCGTCCCCCCGCGCCCCAAGCCGTAGTTGACAAGCCGTTGACTCTGAACTCGCGTTCCTATAACGTGCCAAAGAACTAGATTTTGTATCGATATTGTCCACTTTTCAGTCTGCGCGTAGGACGCCACGCCATGAAACTTTCTACCAAAGGCCGCTATGCCGTCACGGCGATGATGGACTTGGCCATCCACGACGCCAGAAATCAAGGTCCCATGACTTTGGCGGAGATTTCCCAAGGTCAGGGCATATCACTATCCTACCTCGAGCAGTTGTTCGCCCGGTTGCGCAAGCGCGGTCTAGTCGCGGGTGTGCGGGGGCCCGGGGGGGGTTATCGCCTGGCGAGGCCCGCCACCGAGATCAGCGTGGCCGACATCGTCGTGGCCGTCGACGACAAGGCCAACGGCGTTGTCGCCAAGGCCGGTGATGATGCCAAAGACCCGGACCAAATCGATATCACCCAGGCGCTTTGGAGCGAGCTGAGCTGCCAAATTCTCACCTTTCTCGAAGGCATTACCCTGGGTGAGTTTGTCCAGCGCTCCCAGGACAAAACCCTGCCCCTCGAGCGCCCCCAAGGCCCTGGGCGCGGCGCCCATCGCCGCGTACAGCGCCAGGACGGCAACTCCAAGGGCGTCGTCTTAAACGATGTCCACACTGCCTGAGGGCCAGCTGTCCTTTCGAATCCGCCGTTGAGGTTGTCCCCCCGTGGTGTCTGAAACCATTTCCTCGCCACCGACCTGTGGGGCTGTGGGGAATGTCATCTATCTCGATTGTGCCGCTACGACCCCCATCGATCCCCGGGTCGCCGCTGCCATGGCGGCCCACCTGGGTCCAGTGGTGGGGTTTGCCAACCCCGCGTCCCTCCACGCGGCCGGTCGCCGGGAGGCGTTGGCCGTGGAGCGGGCGAGGCGACAGGTAGCCGAAGCGGTGGGGGCCGATCCCCGGGAAATCGTCTGGACCTCTGGGGCCACCGAGGCCGACAATTTGGCCCTCCAGGGCGCCGCCGTCGGCTACCGCCGCCGGGGTCGCCACCTGGTCACCGTCAAAACCGAACACAAAGCGGTGTTGGACACCTGCGCCCATTTGGAGCGCCAGGGGTTTGCCGTCACCTACCTCGACTGTGGCCGCGACGGCCTCCTCGATCCCGACCACCTCGCCGACGCCTTGCGAGACGACACGGTGTTGGTGTCGGTGATGCACGTCAACAACGAGACTGGGGTCATCCAAGACATCGATGCCCTAGGGGAACGGGTGAAGGCCAAGGGCGCCCTGTTCCACGTAGACGCCGCCCAGAGCGGCGGCAAATGGCCCTTGGATTTGGCCCACAGCCCCGTGGATTTAATGAGTTTTAGCGCCCACAAGTGCTATGGCCCCAAGGGAGTGGGAGCTCTGTATGTGCGGCGTCGCCCCAAGGTGCGCCTGGAGGCCCTGCTCCACGGCGGCGGCCAGGAGCGGGGCCTGCGGGCTGGGACCATCGCCACCCATCAGGTGGTGGGCATGGGGGAGGCCTTTGCCCTGGCCTACGCCCAGCGCGCCGCCGACCAGCGCCATCTCACCCACCTCGGCCAACCCCTGCTGGCGGGTTTACTCGCCCTGGGGGAGGTTGTCATCAATGGCCACCCCACCCGCCGCTACCCGGGGATCCTCAACCTGAGTTTTTTGGGGGTCGATGTCGAGGCCTTGCTGGCGGCCACGACCCCCTTGGCCGCCTCGGCGGGCTCGGCCTGTACCTCGGCCCAAGCCGAGCCCTCCCACGTCCTCGCTGCCATGGGCCTTCCCCTGGGGCGTTCTAGCACTGCCCTGCGCTTGAGTCCGGGGCGGTTCACAACGGCGGCCGACATCGACCGCGCCGTGGCCCTCATCGCGGCGGCGGTGTTGCGACTGCGGGAGCTGTCCCCGTGGTGGGAAGGCTACCGTGAAGGCACTTTACCCGCCGATGTGGCCTGGTCCTGAGGGTTTGGGGCCCCACCCTTTGGCCTGGCCATTGCCGAGGATCTCCCCTTGAAGCAGGTAGTCATTTACACCGACGGCGGCTGCAAACCCAACCCCGGTCCCGGCGGCTGCGGGGTGGTTTTGCTCTACGGCGACCAGCGCCGCGAATTGTCCGAAGGGTTTCGCCGCAGCACCAACAACCGCATGGAAATCACCGCGGCCATCGTCGGCCTCGAAGCCCTGAAACAGCCCTGCCAGGTGACCCTCCACAGCGACTCTCAGTACCTGGTCAATGCCATGACCCAAGGCTGGGTGGAGCGCTGGCGGGCCAACGGCTGGCGGCGGAACAAAACCGCTCGGGCCAAGAACCCCGACCTTTGGCAGCGGTTGCTCGCCGCTGCAAAGCCCCACCAGGTGACCTACGTCTGGGTGCGGGGCCACGCCGGCGATCCCCTCAACGAGCGCTGTGACGCCCTGGCCAGTGCCGCTATCCAACGGGCGATCCGCGGGGAAAACCCGGCCATCGACGCGGTCTTTGAACGCCAGGGGGAGGGCGAAGGGTAAGCTATCCCTACGGTGGCTTTGTCAAGAGAGACCATTCTCTTTTTTTCTGGCTACTCCTTGGGCTTTGACCGGTTGCAAGTGTCGCCACTTTGCGGTGAAATGGCGTCTCTGTCACATTGCTGTCACACTTGCGCCAGGGAGTGCCACCATGCCTCGCCCCGAGTTGACCCGTGAACTTGAGTCCAGTGCCAACTGGACCCCCCAAGGGGGTGAGGAGCGTCGCCAACTCCTTGGCGACGAGCTACAGCGCTTCAATGCCGACCTAGAACCCGAGGTGCGCCAGGCCAAGTTGCGCAAACTCGAAGCTTCCCCCTTTGCCTTTTACCGGGGCACTGCCCACCTCTACTACCGCGATCTGGCCCACGACGACACCGTGAGCCGCAGTAACTTTAAGAACCCCGAGACCACCACCTGGATCCAGGGGGATATGCATCTCCAGAACATCGGCGCCTTTGCCGACGACGACGGCCAGGTGGTGTTCGACCTCAACGACTTCGACGAAGGGGTGGTGAGCCACTACCACTACGACGTGTGGCGGATGGCCAGCTCCATCGTCTTGGCCGCCGAGGAGACCGGTAACTTCGACCCCGTGGCCATCGACGGCTTTGTCGATACTTTCAGCGAATCCTACCTAGACACCCTGGCCGACTATCGGGGCAACGACGACGAAGAGGATTTCCAGCTCAGGGCCAAAAATGCCAAGGGTCCCTTGGACGAGTTCCTCGAAGAGGTGGAAGAAGACGAAAGCCGGGAGAAAATGCTCGACAAGTGGACCACCGGCGGCGAAGACGGCCGGCGGCGCTTCCGGGACCGCCCGGGGGAATCCTCCAAGCTGGCCGAAGTGAGCGAGGCCGAGGCGGCGGCCCTCACCGCGGCGGTGGCCGATTACCATCCACGGTTGCGCTCCGATCTGGCGGGGGACGAGGACTACTTCGCCGTCAAAGACGTGGCAGCCCGCCTGGACGCCGGTACCGGCTCCTTGGGGACCCCCCGCTTTTACGTCCTCGTCGAAGGGGAGACCGACCGAGCCGACGACGATGTGATCCTCGACGTCAAGCAGCAGGGCTGGCCGGCCCTGGCCCCCCATTTGGGGGCCGAGGCCATGGCCGACCTCCGGGCTCGCTACGGCGACGACCCCGCCGCTCGGGTGGTGGAGGCCCAGCGGGCCATGGGCACCGACGTCGACGACCACCTGGGGACCCTCCAGGTCTTCGAGGGGGCCTTTTCGGTGCGGGAGCGCTCCCCTTATAAAGAGAGCTTTGAGACCCAGGACCTGGACGACGACGGGGATTTCGCCAAACTGGCCGCCCAGTGGGGCACCATTTTGGCCACCGCCCACGCCAGGGCCGATCGAGATTTTCGCGCCGGGGTGGTGACCCACGGTTTTGAGCAGGCTGTCGACGACCTCACCGACGGTCGCCACGCTGAATTCCGCGCCGAGGTTCGATCCGTCGCCCGGGGGTACGCCGACCAAGTGATGACCGACTACCGGCTGTTTTTGGGGCTGCGGGCCGATGGGGACCTGGACTGAGGACTTGGGGTCTTGGGGCTGATCATGTGGTACTTCGCCTACGGCGCCAACACCCACCGCGGGGATATGGCTCGACGGTGCCCCGCCTCTGTGGCGCGGGGTGTGGCGCTGTTGCCCAGGCATCGCTTTGTCTACCGGGGGGGCTTGGCCCACCTAGAGGAGGCCCCCGGGGCTTTGGGCGCTTGGGGAGTCCTGTGGGCCGTGACCCCGAGGTGCCTCGAGGCCCTCGATGCCTTTGAGGGCTATCCCACCCTCTACGACCGCAGGCGGTTTTGGGTGCAACGGGCCAACGGCCAGGGGGAGTCGGCGTGGCTTTACCTGTTACAAGGGGAGGTCGGCGACGGCCCACCCCAAGCGAGTTACCACCAAACCCTGCTGACCGGTTACCACCAGTTCGGTCTCGATCCGGCGCCGGTGGTGGCAGCCCACCTGGCGGCGCGGCAACCCTGCCAATCACCCCCAATTTGTCGAGGTGAGCCATGACCCGAGCATTGAGCGCTTTGAGCCAACAGCGCTTTGTCCTGCGCCTGCGCCAACTCAAGGGGCGGGGTAACCAGCTCCAACGGCGGCGCCAGGATCAGCGCCGCCAGACTCAGCGCTGACCGGTCGGCTGTAGCCTGTTACTGAAAGGCCTTGGGGTTGGCCAAGATCCGCTCCAAGTCGTCGCGATGCTTGACCAATGCCCCCAGGGTTTGACGCAGGGTCTTGGGTGTCAAGCTGACGGCCCCCACGGCCACCAGGGCCAGGGCCCAATCGATGGCCTCGCTGATGCCGGGGGTTTTGCGCAACTCGGCCCCCCGCAAACCGCGGATAAACGCCGCCACCCGGCGCGCCAAATCCGCTTCGAGGGTCGGTACCCGGCGGCGGAGGATTTCCGCCTCCACCTCGGGGGTGGGGTAGTCCAGATAACAGAACAGGCAGCGCCGGCGCAGGGCGTCGCTCAGGTCCCGGGTGTCGTTGGACGTCAAAATGACCTGGGGGCGCTGGTGGGCCGACAAGGTGCCGAGTTCGGGCACCGAGACCTGGAAATCCGCCAAAATCTCCAGCAAAAACGCTTCGAAGGCCTCATCGCTGCGGTCTACTTCGTCGATGAGCAACACCACGGGCTCCTCCGACAAAATGGCCTGTAACAAAGGCCGGGGGGCGAGGAAATCCACTGAAAAGAACTCGTCGGCCTGGCCCTTGAGGCGGGCGATGGCCTCTAGGAGGGTAGGGGCATCCCCGGTGAGTTCCGTCGCCTTGTCCCGCAGCAGCTGGGCGTAGAGCATCTGCTTGCCATAGGACCATTCGTAGAGGGCTTTGGCTTCGTCGAGGCCCTCGTAGCACTGGAGTCGCAACAAAGCTGTTCCCCTGACCTCAGCCCACAGCTTGGCCACTTCGGTTTTGCCCACCCCCGGGGGACCTTCCAACAGCAGTGGTCGCTCCAAGGTTGCGGCGAGGAATAGGGCAGTGGCGAGGTCGTCGCCGGCGATGAAGTCTCGGGTCAAAAAAGCGGCGGCGATACCTTGGGGTGTGGCGAGGTCGAAGTCGATGGTCACGGGAAGGGCAAAATGGCAAACGGCGCCCCGGGGGGCGCCGCTCTAGTCGGTGGTGTCTCGGTGGGGGACTGGCGATTAATTGGTCACGTAGTCGTAGGTGCCATTGCTCCACTCGTAGACCACATAGCCGGGGGCGGTGACGTCGCCCTTCTCATCGAAGCCAATGGTGCCCAACACCGTCTCGAATTGGTTGTTCTTGAGGGTCTCGATGACGGCGTCGAGGTCGGTGGTGCCCGCCACCTCAGCGGCCTGGGCGAAGGCCTGGATGGCGCCATAGGTGTAGAGGGTGTAGCCCTCGGGCTTGTAGCCCTGGGCGAGGAACTTCTCCACCACGGGGGCGGCGACCTCGTTCTTGGCGGGATCGGGGCTAAAGGTCATGAGGGTGCCTTGACCGGCCTCGCCGGTGATGGACCAGTACTCGTCGGTGACCAAGGCGTCGCCGGACATCAGGGTAGCCTCCAGTCCCTGTTCCCGGGCTTGGCGGACGATGAGCCCGGCTTCGGTGTGGTAGCCCCCCACGTAGATCAAGCCGACGTCCGCCGCCTTCATCTTGGAGACCAGGGCCGAATAGTCCTTCTCCCCGGCAGTGTAGGCCTCGTACAACGTCTCTTCAATGCCCAACTCGTTGAGGCGGGCCTTGGTCTCGTCGGCCAGGCCTTTGCCATAGGCGGTCTTGTCGTGGAGGATGGCGATGTTGGCGTCGCCGAAGAACTGATTGATGTAATCGCCGGCCACCAAACCCTGTTGGTCGTCGCGACCACAGGTGCGGAAGACGTTGTCCATACCCCGCTCGGTGAGCTGGGGATTAGTGGAGGCGGGGGAGATCTGGAGGATCCCCTCCTCGTTGTACACCGATGAGGCGGGAATGGAGGAACCGGAGCAGAAGTGACCGGCCACGAATACTACGCCGCGGTTGACAAACTGGTTGGCCACGGCAACGGCCTGTTTGGGGTCGCAGGCGTCGTCGCCGATTTCCAGGACGAGCTCTTGGCCCAACACACCGCCCTGGGCGTTGATGTCTTCGACGGCCATCTCGGCGCCGCGGCGCATCTGCTCGCCAAAGGTGGCGTATTGACCGGTCATGGGGCCGGCGGTGGCGATGAGGATTTCGCCTTGGGCAGTGCCCCCAAGGACCATGGCCAGGGCGACGGCGCCCAGGGTGCGAAGGTGCAGCGTCATGTTCAACCTCTTCGAGTGTTTGGGATGAAGCGTGGAACGCAAAACAGCGCCGAGGGTTCGGCTCCCGGCGCTGGGTGAAAAAACCAATGGCTTGGCGCGGGCCAAACCTCGATGGATTGACGACCCCGTCACGACGATTCCCCGTTGGCCCCAGTTTGGCCAGTAACCATTTGGTAGGCCAGGGGTCCGCGGTGGCGATAGAGCCAGGGGTACTGGCGCACCATCTTGTTGACGTGGGCCACTCGGTGGGCGAGGAGGCCAATACTGATCAACACCGCGCCATCGAGGAGGTAACCCGCCAACGACAAGAGTTCCCCCTGGAACAGGGCGTAGTTCAAAAACCGCGCCACCGCCGCCAAAAGGGCGCAGTAGAACACCACTTGCCAGCGGGGGCGCCAGGTATCGGCGATGGCAATGCCCGTCATGAGAGCGGCAAAGCCCATGAGTACCACTGTCAAGCCGATAAACACCGGCGGTGAGGTCCCCGTCAGGGTTTCAAAGGCGTCCATGGGCGGCGATTCGACGGTGAGGGGATTTCAAGGGCCTAGGCCAGGGCTTGCGTTTCAATGGCCACCGCCTTCTAGATAGGCGGCGCGAATTTCGGGGTTGGTCAACAGCTCGGCGCCGGGACCCGTCATGGACATTTTGCCGTTGACCATCACATAGCCTCGGTGGGCCAGTTTTAGGGCGTGGTAGGCGTTTTGCTCCACCAGCAACACCGTCATGCCCTGGGTGTGGTTGATGTCACCGATGACGGCGAAGATCTGCTTCACCAGCAAAGGTGCCAGTCCCAGGGAGGGTTCGTCCAGCAACAGCACCCGGGGGCGGCTCATCAAGGCCCGGCCGATGGCGAGCATCTGCTGCTCTCCCCCCGACAACGTTCCCCCCCGCTGGTGGCGGCGCTCGGCCAGGCGGGGGAACAGTTCAAACACCCGCTCTAGGTCGGTGGCGAAATGGCTGTTGTCGGCGATTATCGCCCCCATCTGCAGGTTTTCCAGCACCGTGAGGGCGGGAAATACCCGCCGTCCCTCGGGGACTTGAGCCACCCCTCTGCGGACGATTTCATAGGTGGCGAGATGGGTGATGTCTTCGCTTCCCAAGCATATCCGACCCTTGGCGGCCCGGGGTGTGCCGCAGATGGTCATCAACAAGGTGGACTTGCCGGCGCCGTTGGCGCCGATGAGGGCGACGATCTCCCCCTCGTCGACGGTGAGATCCACCCCTCGCAGGGCGGCGATGGGCCCGTAATAAGTGTGTACTCCTTCGACCCTGAGCATCAACCCTGCTCCTTGGCCAAATCGGCCTGTACCGCCGGCGGCAAGGCCTCGTCTTCCTCTTCCCCGAGGTAAGCGCGAATGACGTTGGGATCGCTGCGCACCAAAGAGGGGGGGCCGGCGGCAATGCGGCGGCCGTAGTCCAACACCACCACGTGGTCGGAGATTTTCATCACCACGCTCATGTCGTGCTCGATGAGCAAGATCCCCACCCCGTCCTCGTCGCGGATGGTCCGGAGTAGTGTCGTCAGTTCCGCCGACTCCCGGGGGTTGAGACCCGCCGCCGGTTCGTCGAGGCACAACAAGATGGGGCGGGTGCACATGGCCCGGGCGATCTCCAACCGCCGTTGGGCGCCGTAGGGCAGGTTGCCGGCCTCCCAGTTGGCGTGGCCCACAAGGCCGATGCGCTCTAGCCAGTGGCGGGCCAACTCCACGGCTTGGGCCTCGGCCCAGCGGTAGTTGGGCAGGCCCAACAGTCCGGCGAGGCTGAATTTGGAGGCTGCCATGAGGGCCTGGTGTTGGGCGACGATGAGGTTTTCCAACACGGTCATGGCCGGGAACAGGCGGATGTTTTGGAAGGTGCGGGCCACCCCGTGCCTTGCAATGGTGTAGCCCGGGAGGCGCTCGAGATACACCGGCCCTTTGGGGGTCGCCAGGGTGAGGCGTCCCACCGTGGGGGCGTAGAAGCCGGTGAGGCAGTTGAACACCGTGGTCTTGCCGGCGCCATTGGGGCCGATGATGGCGGTGATGGTGTTGGCCGCCGCCTCAAAGCACAAATCGTCCACGGCCACCAAGCCCCCAAACCGCATGGTGAGGTGCTCGACGGTGAGCAACGGGGGGTTGCTCATGGGGTACCTCCCGAGGTCTGGGGTGTTGGGGTCGAGACATCGGGGTCTTGGGTGGCGTCTTTGACATTCAAGTGAATGGTGGGGTCTCGGCGGGACAGCAAACCCCGGGGGCGCCAGATCATAATCAACACCATGGCGGCCCCGAAGATCAGCATCCGGTACTCGGCGAACTCGCGGCTCAGCTCGGGCACCAGCACCAACACAAGGGCTGCGATAACCACCCCTATTTGGCTGCCCATGCCCCCCAGGACCACGATGGCGACGATGACCGCCGACTCGATGAACGTGAAACTCTCGGGGCTGATAAAGCCCTGGCGGGTGGCGAAGAACGCCCCGGCGAAACCGCCGAACATGGCGCCGATGGCAAAGGCCGACAGCTTGGTGTTGGTGGGATTGATACCCAGGGAGCGGCAGGCGATTTCGTCTTCCCGCAGCGCCTCCCAGGCCCGGCCCACGGGGAGGCGGCGAATGCGCAGGGTAAAAGCGTTGGTGAGCAAGGCCAAGATCAAGATCAAATAGTAGAGAAAGATCACCCGGTGGAGGCCGTCAAAGGAAAGGCCAAAGTACTGGTGGAAGGCCACCTCCCCTTCCTGGGGACGGCGAGTGAACTCCAAGCCCAGGAGATCCGGACGGGGAATGCTGTAGATGCCGTCGGGGCCCCCGGTGACCTCGTACCAGTTGAGCAATACGATGCGGATGATCTCGCCAAACCCCAGGGTGACGATGGCCAAGTAATCCCCCCGCAGCCGCAGCACCGGATACCCCAACACAATGCCAAACAGCGCTGCGAACAGGCCCGCCAAGGGCAAACAGACCCAAAACGACCAGTCGTAGGTCTGGGCCAGTAGGGCGAAGGAGTAGGCGCCCACGGCGTAAAAGGCCACGTAGCCCAGATCGAGGAGCCCCGCCAACCCCACCACGATGTTCAACCCCCAGCCCAGCATGACGTAGATCAACACCCCCGTGGCGATGTCCACGGCGTAGCGATTGTCGAAGCCGGGTACAAAGGGCAGCACGAAGGAAAAGGCCAGCCCCGCCGCGATCAGAAAGGTCCTGAGCTTCCCGCTGAGCCCGCTGGGTAGGGCAGGAGGGGCGAGGTGGGTTATGGCATGGGAGGCCAAGGCGAGGCGAATCAACAGCCGCCCCACAAAGGCGATGGCCACCGCCACCGCCACACCGGTGAAATCCGTGGCGATGGTCAGGCCCCCGGGGGCGTCCACGGCGCGAAAGCCCACCAGGGGTATGGCCAAGACCAACACCACGAAAGCCACGGCGCCGGCGTCCTTCAACAGCCCTTGGACAGTCAATGGCGAAGGGGCCACGGCGTCAGACCTTCTCGATGTCTGGTTTGCCCAAAAGGCCTGTGGGGCGGAAAATCAAGATCAATACCAAGATGGAAAAGGCCGCCACATCTTTGTATTCAGTGGAAAAATACCCCGACCACATCGCCTCGACCAGACCCAGGAGGAGCCCCCCCAACATCGCCCCCGGCAGGGAGCCGATACCCCCCAACACCGCCGCGGTAAAGGCCTTGAGGCCGGCGAGAAAGCCGATGAAAAAATCCACCACCCCATAGTAAAGGGTGTACATCACCCCGGCCACCGCCGCTAGGGCGGCCCCCATGAGAAAGGTGGTGGCGATGGTGCGGTCGACGTTGACTCCCAACAGGGAAGCCATGAGGCGATCTTGCTGGCAGGCCCGCTGGGCGCGACCCATGGGGGTGCGGCCGATGAGGTAGGCAAAAGCCACCATGAGGACGATGGTCATCACCCAAATGACGATTTGAATGTCGCTGATCAACACCGTAAACCCCTGGTCCTCGAACAGGACGTAGCCGCCGGTGACCACGGGTTGCAGGGGACGCACCCGGGCACCCTGGAGCAATTGGACGTAGTTCTGGAGGAAGATCGACATGCCGATGGCCGAGATCAATGGCGCCAGACGGGGAGAGCCTCGCAACGGGCGGTAGGCGACGCGCTCCAAGGTCCAGCCATAGGCGCTGGTAAACACCATGGCGCAAAGCAGTACGATCATGAGGCTCAAGGTCACCGATGTCACATCGAAGCCCGCCAACAGGGTGAAGGTGATGACGGCGATAAAGGCGCCGATCATAAAGATCTCCCCGTGGGCAAAGTTGATCATGCCGATGATGCCGTAGACCATGGTGTAACCGATGGCGATCAAGCCATAGATCATCCCCAGGGTGATGCCATTGATGAGCTGTTGTGTGAAGTATCCCAAAGGGGTTGCCTTGCGGTTGCTGTGGACCGGGAGCGTCGCGGCGACGCCTGGCGGGAGGGGGATGCGGGAGGGGGGATGGGCACCCAGTCCAGGGCTTGAAGCCCTGCCCACCGCTTCGAGGGACCGCCCCACTCGGGGAATAACTATATCGCAAAAGTCAGCCCCTGCCAGGTGCAGTCATCCTTACCTCGTTGCGGTCAAAAGGCTTGAGCACTCCACTGCAGCAACCCAGTGGTCATCAGGAGACGTATCATGGGTATTCCGTCCCAACAACCGCCCCCCCGCAGGCCTGGTCACCCCGGTGATCCCCAGGCCAAACGTCGCCGCAAGCGTCGCCTGGTGCGGGATGTGTGGTTGTACAGCGCCACATTGATGCTGTTTCTCTCACCGGCCACCGCTGCGGCCTTGGCCTTGGGAACCATCTTCGTTTCCTTTATGATCCTCGATGAAACTTCCTGAAGGCATTGGCGACGGGGAACGTCGGAGGACAATCATGTTAAACCTGGCCCGTCTGGCCCTGTTGGTGGGTGTGGTGTGTACCGTTTGCGGGCTGGCGGGCTTTGCCGTCTTGGCGCTGGATTACGACAGCTTGGGGCTGCGCATGCTGCAGCTCGTGCCCTTGGGGGTGGTGGTGAGTTTTGTCGCCCTGGTGGTGGTGGTGGCCCTGGGAGAGCGCACCCGCGATGCCCCGAGTCTAACCCCCCCCGATCAAGACGACTGACGGCAAACGCAGTTGGGGCCGCGGGAGGCGTTGGTGGCCCTGGTCAACCGAGGGGTAGAGGGCCCCTCAGCCGCCCCCATCGCCCCGGGGATCCCCGGTTATGCCGTTGGCGTCTAAATTGTAAGCGACGGCCTCGACGGGGCGGTCGTCGGCGGGGGGGCGGTCGCTGAGTTGCCAGTTGCCGCCATCGTCGCGCCAGCGATACAAGGTGCGCACCGGTTCTGGCTCCAGCGCCAGGGGGGCCAAATAGGGGCGCACCACCGCCGGGGCGTGCTGGGGGTAGAGAACCCAGTAGCTCGCGGCGGCGACGGCCACCAACACCGCGACGGCCAACACATTGACTGCGGCATTGCCCCGCTGGCGATGGGTCACAGGAGGGCCCATGGCGGGGCGAGAGACACGGGGAGTCGAAAGGGCTCGGGTCATGGTGGCTCGCTCTTGCTCAAAGAGATGGGACCAATGGCAATGATACTCAACGCCGTGCTGACCGTGGGCTGGGAAGACGATGTCGACCATCCCCAAAGTGCACTATTGCTCCATCGAGCGGCGGCGGCAGCCGTGGATGGCTACGCCAACGCCCTCAAAAGATTGATTGCCACAGCCCCCGTCCCCCTGACCCTCTACGGCCTCGAACAGCTGTTTCGCCGCCGGGTGGGGGGCTACCGGGCCCTCAGGCAGTTCCTCGGCCAGCTGACCCACCTGGCCGCCCCGGGGACGGGAGCTGGCCGGGGTGCCTCGAAGGCCAACGGCGCCGTCATCCGCTGTCGGATCGACGTCTTCGCCTATGGCTTCCTCGCCGCTGCGGGTCGCCTGGGGGGGGTTTTGGCCGAGGGCCCCGGTGGGGAAGGACCCTTTCGGTCCCTGTGGCCCCACTGGCAGCAAGTGTTCAACGCCCTGGCCCGCCTCGAGGATCCCCAGGGGAGATGGACGATGGTTCGCCAGGGTGGGGGCCAAGGGTTGCCGGAGGCTTTGGGCGCCCGCTACGGGGCCCTGCGTCAACTCCTGGGCCACCCCGCCGGGCGCGACGAGGGGCGGTTGTTGGCTACCCTGCTCATCAACGGCCCATCGACCCGTCCCCAGCTGGCCAAGGATCTGGGCCTCGCCACGGTGCCCCCTCCGGGGGTCATGGCGGGGCTTGTGAACGCCGGTGCAGTGATTTTGGGGCCGGATGAACGCCACCGCATTCCCCAAGAGGCGTTGCCGGTGGTGGCTTTTGCCCTGGCGCGCCATTGGGGTATCGACCCCCTGGGGGCCTTGCCGGCCCCCCGGGAAGCCAGGGAGGGGAAGCGTGGTTGAGAACCTGTCCGCCCCAATCCTCCCAGTGGGCCTTGGTTGGTTGTTTGGCGCCGCCTTGGCCCTGGGGGCCGGTTGGGCCCTGGGGCAGCGCCTAGCGCAGGTCGCCGCCGCCGCGTTGGCGCAAAGGTTGGTGGCACGGCCTTGGTGGCGGAGCGAACCCTCCTTGCCCGGTGGTCGGGGGGGGCCGTCTGCCGCCTTTGAAGCCGCGGCGGCGCCGTCGGCGACGGCCGACGGCGCCGTGGCGACCCGTGTGGTGTTTTACCTGGCCCTGGAGGCCACCCCCACCCAGCGCCAAGCCATGGAAGAAGTACTGCGGGAGGCGGCCTGGGCCTCGCCCCACTGGGCCTTTCGACACCCCCTGCGCATCGTCCCGCGGCCGTCGCCGACGGGGTTGCGCCTCGTGCTCTACGCCTTTGCCACGACCCAGGAGCACCAGCTGGATTTTGTCGCCGACGTGACCCGTATTGCCCTGGACATCGCCGCCCACGAGGGCATTCCCCTGACGGCGGCAAAGCCGCCGCCGCCGGCGCTTGTGGAGCGACCCGAGGGTACGCCTTTGATGTGACGATGTGACACGATTGCTCCTCCGTGGGCACACACCCCCAACACCCACCACCCCCCCCC
>JBHJHK010000104.1:0-29499 GCA_050330975.1 Candidatus Competibacterales bacterium
TGGTCGCCCTCCTACTTGGCCGCGTCCTGCGCCGGCGCACCGATCGGGATCGTGCGCCAGTACATCGAGCAGCAGCAGACGCCGCATTAGCCCCCAGACCCAGCATCGAGCCGGACCCGGGGCCGCGCTATCCTTCCCCGCTCTGAAGGGCGAGGCTTGTCGCGCACTTGGTCAAACCTCAGTCATCTTTGGCCCGCTGTCGTTCCCGCAGCTGCGCCACCACCGCTTTGCCCTGGCGAAACTGGTCGGCAAAGAACGTCCGGGTCTCTTTGGGCTGAAAATCGAGCAAGTTGCCCCCCGCCTCGAAGTGACGGGCAAACACGGTGCCGATGGCATAGGTGGCGGCGCCGCCGATGGCGGAAACGGCAATCACCCCAGTGGCGGTGCCCACCCCCGGCATGCCCTTGGCCAAGCTCGCCAGGCCGATGGCAGCCGAGGTGGGTAGCACCCCGCCCAACAGGGACGCCACCAAGCTCTTGGCCCGGTGTTCGGAGAAGGACACGTCGTAGTGATGGGCCAATTGGCGCAACATGCGCAGTTGAATGGTGACCAAGGCCACCAAGTCCACCAAGGGCACCGGCACTAGGGAAGCCCCCATGACGGCGATCAAGTGATTCTTGACGATGAGTTGGGCGGTGTAGTCCCGCTGGAGGGTATCGGCCGCCCCGGGTAGCCCCTCGTCATCGGTGGCGCCGGTGGCGCCGGTGGCGCCGGTTTCGGTGGGCACGGGGTGGGAGTCGTCTTGAAACTCCCCCGCGGGAGGGGCTTCCCCACTGGCGGGGAGGACCTCGGGGGATTTCTCGGGGGTGTCTGGCGGGTCGAAGTGGGGAGAGGGGGGCGCGCTGGCGGAATGTCCCATGCCCTCTTCGTTGGCATTGGCGGGGTGGGAAGTCAGTGTGGCACTGACGGCGTCTTTGCCTTTGGCGAAAAAATTCACGTAAGCCCCCAAAATGGATAGGTCATTCTCCACAGTATACGCCAGTTCTCAAACTGTAGATGATGGCTTGCCAGAGGGGAAATGAAAAACCCGACGTTTCCGGAGGGAAGCGTCGGGTTCCTGAGCGTGGCTCGAGGAGAGGGACGACTCAGGCCTCAAACCAGTGCCATCGGTAGCGCCTTTTGGTTAGGTGCGGTCGTTGTAGCCGAAGCCGGCGCGGACGCCAGACTTGACCTTGACACCGGCGACGCGCTTAACTTGCTTGACTTGCTTGTTCATGATATTTCCTCGTCAATAAAAAATAGGGCAAATGAAAGCCTTGGTCAAAAAAATTTGGTCAAAAAGTCTTGGTCAGTGCAAATCCTCAAAAAACTGGCTGCAAAGATTGCGACCCCAGACGATTTGACCGGTGACGCCGCAATTTAGCGGCGATCGTTGTAGCCGAAGCCGGCGCGGACGCCAGACTTAACCTTGACACCGGCGATATGCTTGACTTGCTTAACTTGCTTGCTCATGACTGTAGCTCCCGATTAATGGTTGCTGTGAAAAGCGATTTAGCTGCGATCGTTGTAGCCGAAGCCGGCGCGGACGCCAGACTTGACCTTGACACCGGCGATGCGCTTAACTTGCTTGGCTTGCTTGTTCATGATTGAGACCTCTCTGTAGTTGGCGACGGTTGTATTGTGCCGTTGGATTTTCCAAGATGCTGTGGGCATCTGTGACTTTAGATGCGCCCCGACGGGAAGAGTTACGGGTACTGCCCCGGGGTAGTGGACCAGGGGGCACATTTTGTGGCTTCTTCTGCTATGTCTTTGGCTAAGCTGAATAAAACGCTGGAAAAGCCAGGCTGACCCGAAGGCCGGGATCGTTGTCGTCGAGTTCGAGGGTGGCGCCGTGGAGTTTGGCGACGGCGTTGACCAAGCTGAGCCCCAAGCCGTTGCCGGGTTGGCTGCGGGCGGTGTCCAGGCGTACAAAGCGCTCTAGGACCCGTTGGCGCTGGGCGGCGGGAATACCGGGGCCGCTGTCGGCCACTGTCAGGCGCGGTCCTCGAGGGGTTTGGCCGTTGGCTTTGCGGCCACTTTGGCGGGCGGGGGCCAGGGTCAAGGTAATGGACCCGTTGACGGGGGTGTACTTGACGGCATTGTCCAAGAGGTTGGCCAAGGCCTGGGCCAACAAAGGGCGATTGCCCATCACGGTCATCCCTTCGGCGCTGTGGCAAGCCCAACGGATGCCCTTGTCCTCCGCCGCCGCGGCGTAGAGTTCGTCGAGGTCGGCCACGAGCCCCGTGAGATCCACCGGCTGCCAGTCGTTGCGCCGCACCCCGGCTTCGGCTTGGGCGATGCTCAACAGGGCGTTAAAGGTCTTGAGGAGGCCGTCGGCGTCTTCCAAGGTCTGGCCGATGACCTCGCGATACTCCCCGTCACTGCGAGGCTCTAGCAGGGTTACTTCCAGGCGGTTGCGGAGCCTCGAGAGGGGAGAGCGCAAGTCGTGGGCCACGTTATCGGTCACTTGGCGCATGGCGGCCATGAGCTGCTCGATGCGCTCCAGCATGGCGTTGAGCTTGCCGTTGAGTTCGTCGAACTCGCTCTCCCGCTCGGTAATGGGAATCCGCCTGGAGAGGTCGCCGGCCATAATTTCCCCGGCGGTGCGGCTGACGGCGTCGATTTGCCGCAGGGTGCGCTGACCCATGGAGATGCTCCCCACCAGGGTCAGCAGCAACGTCACGGCACTCACCCCCAACACCACCCCCAAAGTGCGGCGCAAAAGCGCCGTTTCGGCGTGGAGGTCGCTGCCCACCAACAGGCGATAACCCCCGACCAAATCGGTGACCAGCACCCGCACTGGGGTGTTGTGGACCGGACTCTCCAAGGGAGAGTTGAATACCTCCCCCAGGGTCAAGGTGGCAAAGCGCTGATGGCCTGGGGGGTGTTGGCCCTTGAGTTTGGCGGGCCAGGTGAAGGGGCCGCCGGTCAGTTGGCGAGCGTCGGGACCCGTCAAAAGATAGAAGAAAATCTGCCGCCGGCGGCCGTCCTCATCGCTGCGGCGGCGCACTGTCTCCAACAGGTCCGGTAGGGCACTCTGGTGATAGCGCTGGAGCAAGACCCCAGTTTCCAAGCCCAACCGCTCGTCCACCTGGTCGAGGATGTGGTGGGCGGTAAACCAGTAGATGACCCCTAGTCCCGTGGCGAATAACAGGCTAAAGCTGGCGGCATAGGCCAACGACAGGCGAAAAGCCGTAGTGCGAAACAGCCGTACCCCGCCGGTGTGGGGAGGGGGGCGAACCGTTTTGCCGGGACGGCCAGGGCCGGCGGGGGAGACCTGGGGGGAACTCAAGGGGCGTCGTTGTTGGCGTGGAGGGTATAGCCGGCGCCGCGCACGGTGTGGAGCAAGGGGCTTGCGAAGTCTCGGTCGATTTTGCTCCGCAGCCGACTGATGTGGACGTCGACCACGTTGGTCTGGGGGTCGAAGTGGTAGTCCCAGACGTTTTCCAGCAGCATGGTGCGGGTCACCACTTGGCCGGCGTGGCGCATGAGGTACTCCAGGAGCCGAAACTCCCGGGGTTGGAGGTGGATGGTCTTGCCGGCCCGACTCACCTTGTGTTTGAGGCGATCGAGCTCCAGGTCGCCCACCTGCAGCACCGTCTGGGGTGCCCCCTGTTGGGCGCGGCGGACCAGGGCATCCAGGCGGGCCAGTAACTCGCTAAAGGCGTAGGGCTTGACGAGGTAGTCGTCTCCCCCAGCTCGCAGCCCCTCCACTCGGTCGTCCACTTCCCCCAGGGCGCTCAAGATCAACGCCGGGGTGTGGAGACCCTGCTGGCGCAAGGTGGCGATGACACTCAAGCCGTCTTGCACCGGCAGCATGCGATCCACCACCAGGGCGTCGTAGCTGCCATCTCGGGCCAAGTGGAGCCCCGACTCGCCGTCTTGGGCGTGGTCGACCACATGGCCACTCTCGCTCAAGCCCTTGAGCAGGTAGGCCGCCGCTTCGCGATCGTCTTCGATGACTAGCAATTTCATAGCACGGGCCTTGAACTGAGCAATTTATGACCCAACGAACAGTTGAGCCGGGAACATCGAAGGGGCTTGACCTTTCGAACTTTGAACAGCGAACTTTGAACAGGTCGTCTTCCCCGGGGCTGGCGCCTTTGAAGCCAATATGGGGGAGAGCGATAGGATATCAATACCGAGGGCAAACGGGGCGAGAAGTGCCCCGGGCAAAGTTTCAAACTCGTAAGTCAACGGCAATCCCAGGTTAATCCCGCTGTTCCCACAATGGGCAAATGGCAGTGGCCTTCGGGGTCATCGACCATTTGTTTGATCGGATTATTTGATCGAGGAGATACTATTCCATGATGTACTTACCACGGTCGCTGTACTGGACCTCATCCCTTTTGCTGTTGTGGCTAGTGACAGGTCTAGCCGCGGCTCAACAATTGCCCAACTTCGCATCGCTCATAGAGGCCAACAGCCCGTCGGTGGTCAACGTGCGCAGCACCCGCGGCGCTTCGCCTACGGGCAACTCCGGCTTGCCGGAAAACATTCCCGAGCCGTTTCGGCGCTTCTTTGAAGACATGCCCAACCGCGGCATGCCCAACCCTCGCTCCCAGGGGTCGGGATTCATCATCTCCCAAGACGGTTATGTTTTGACCAATGCCCACGTAGTGGCCGGGGCCGACGAGGTGTTGGTGGGTTTGAGCGATCGCCGGGAATACCGGGCCGAAGTGGTGGGCACCGACGAGCGCACCGACGTGGCCTTGCTCAAGATCGACACCGCAAGCTTGCCGGCGGTGGAACTCGGCGACTCCGACGCCGTTCAGGTGGGGGATTGGGTGTTGGCCATCGGCTCCCCCTTTGGCTTTGAGCGCTCCGCCACCCAAGGTATCGTCAGCGCCCTGTCCCGCAGCCTCCCCGACGGCACCTATGTGCCCTTCATCCAGACTGACGCCGCCGTCAATCCCGGCAACTCCGGGGGGCCTTTGTTCAATTTGGACGGGGAGGTCATTGGCATCAACGCCCAGATCTACAGCCGCACCGGCGGCTACCAGGGCCTGTCCTTTGCCATTCCCATCAATGTGGCCATGAATGTGGCCGATCAGTTGCGCACTGAGGGCGTTGTGCGCCGCGGCTGGCTGGGGGTTTCCATCCAGGATATGAACCAGGCCCTGGCCGAGTCCTTTGGCCTCGAGCGGCCCCAGGGGGCGCTGATCGCCCAAGTGCTCCCCGACAGCCCCGCCGAGCAGGCCGGTTTTGAAGTGGGGGATGTGATCTTGGCCTTCAACCGGCAAGACATCAATCGCTCCAGCAACCTGCCCCCCATTGTCGGCAGCACCCCCGTGGATCAAGAGGTGCCGGTGGAGGTGCTCCGCAACGGCCAGCGCCAGACCTTGCAGGTCACCGTGGGGGAACTCGACGAGGACGGTCGCGCCGTGGCTCGCTCCGGTCCCTCTTCCTCCGAGAACCGGGAGGGCAAGTTGGGCCTGGCCGTCGACGACCTCAACAATCGTCAAAAGAGCGAGTTGGGCGTGGATCGAGGCGTTGTGGTACGAGAAGTCAACCCCACAGGCCCCGCCGCCCGGGCCGGCGTTCAGGAGGGGGATGTGATTTTGTCCTTCAATAACCGTCCCGTGGAGAGCGCCGAGGATTTCGCCGATATGGTGGTGGGCGCCCCCGCCGACAAGCCGGCAGTGGTACTCCTCAAGCGGGACGACAACAACTTGTTCGTACCTATCGACATCACCCCCCAGGGCTAGTCATCCAAGGGGTGGATGTTCCCCGTCCGGCGGGGGACCCGCCGGGCGAGGTTGCCCAACCCCCGCCAGGTGAGGCCATAGGCCTTACCTGGCGTTTTGTTTGCCTCATTGGGGGCGTTTTTCCAACCCACACCATTGGGCGACGAACAAGGCGATGGCCGCCGTGGCCCGCTGGATGGACGCGAGGCTCACCCGCTCGTCGAAGCCGTGGACGTTTTCAGCCAACGGACCGTAGACCAGGGCGGGGCAATCGCCGTAGAGGGCGTAGACCCGGGCGTCTAGATACGCCGTACTGGTGCGCTCTGCCAAGGGTTGGCCGGTGGCCGTTTGATGGGCCCGTCCCAGGGTGGCCTCGGCGGCGCTCCCCGGGGTGAGGGTATAGCCGGCGGTGGTAAAGCCGTTGTAGGTCACTCGGGGGGGATTGTTGGCCAAAAACGGTTGGCTAGCCGCCGTGGCGGTGAGGTTTTCCTCGATCTCGGCCATGGCATCTTTGGGGTCGGTACCGGGGTAGAAGCTGGCCCGCATATCCAAGGTACACCAGGCGGGTACCGATGAGGCCCAGTCGCCGCCGTGGATCTTGCCGACGTTGAAGTTGATGGGGTGGGGGAGGTCTTTGTGGTGGGGATGGCGGTGGCGCTCCTCGTTCCAGCGGGCCTCCAGGGTTTTGAGGCCTTGGACGAGGGCAAAGGCCGCCTCGATGGCGTTGGCCCCGGTGTGCCCCTGGGAGACGTGGACGGGGTGGCCCTTGACGTGGATCTGAAACCACACCACCCCCACGTTGGCCCGCACCAACGCCAACCCCGTGGGTTCGGAGATCAGCACCGCATCGGCTCGGTAACCCCGCACCAGGCAGGCCAAGGTGCCGTTGCCGGTGCTCTCTTCTTCGCACACTCCCTGGAGGCTCACCGTGGCGGCGGGTTGGAGGCCTATGCTCTTGAGGGCTTCCAGGGCGAACAGGTTGGCGATGACCCCGGCCTTCATGTCCCCGGCTCCTCGGCCGTAGAGCCAGTCGCCGTCGAGGTGGGGTTCGAAGGGGGGGGAGTGCCACAGGTTGGCCGGTCCGGCGGGCACCACGTCTACATGGCCATTGAGGATCAAGGAGCGGCCAGTGGCCTGTTGGGGCGATGGATACCCACCACGTTGAGGGCGTTGTCATAGCTCACCGCCACTGGGGAGAAGCCCGGGTGATGGCGGATTTCCTCGGGATCCACCACAAAGGCGTCCACGGCATAGCCCTTGGCGGCGTACAGGCCCCGGAGGACGTCGGCGGCCGTGTGGGTGTGACCCCGCAGGGAGGGGCAGCGCACCAGGTGTTGGGTGGCGTCGAGTTGGGCGGGAAACTGGCTGTCGACGGCGTCGACGATCTCCCGACCCAGGGCATCGGTCAAGGGCACGGGAGAAGGGGGGTTGGAGGGATTCACGGCAACGCTCCTCGAATTGATCCACCGGTAGTGGTTATAAGGTAGGTCAACCGAGTTTCCTGCGCCCGCTGCCAACCCAATTCTGACCGGGCAATAGGTGTTGGCCATCCATCAAGACCCGATCCAAGGCTCGGCCGCGCTCGGTGAGGCCGTAGACCACCCGCAGGGGTTTGGCCGATAGCTGGCGGCGAAACACTAGCCCCTCCTCTTCCAGAATCCGCAGTTGCTCCCTCAAAACCTTGGCCGACAGATCCGGCCACTGGCGGCGCATTTGGGCAAAGCCCAGGGGGCCCTGGCGGCCCATGCTCCACAACATGTGGGCTACCCACTGCCGGGACAGCACTTTGAGCAAGGGCTCTAAGGGACAGCGTATCCCTTTGTCGGGGTCTTGGTCGTGGGTCACCGCCGAGTCACCACGCTAGTTGGGGTTGCTAGTACTGCGACAACCCGGCCTTGCCGTTGGCTCCCCAGATCCCGTCTATCCGCGGTGATTCTGGAGATGATTTCCTGGCTATTGTCTTTTGATATGTATGTATGTATAGTTTTTTCGTCGCGCGACATGTGGATCTTTCCAGCAGTTGTTCAGGCAGTTGTTGCTTTGTGTTTAACCAATGGGGAAGGAGACGGCTAGTGCATATCAATGGAATCGCCTTCTGGGGGGCGCTGTTACTCGCGGGTCACCCAACGGCCTTTGGGCAAACCTTGTATTTCTTTAGTGAGGCGGGGGATTACATCGGTCAGGGTCAAACCCAGACCTGGCATTCGGCCGGTGGCCAGTTCACCGCGAGGCGCAATTTCGACCAGGGGGTAACGGTGGGCTTCGACAGCGCCGATGGCCGCACCTGGTGGACTCTGGACTTCGCCGCCCCCGACGAGGGGTTACTGACTGTCGGTGTTTACCCGACAGTGGCTCGGTTTCCCTTCCAGGATCCGGGGCAAGCGGGGTTGAGCGTATCGGGGTCGGGGCGGGGGTGTAACACCGTCCAGGGCCAGTTTGAGGTGTTGGACGTGAGTTATGGGGTCGACGGGGCCGTCGAGGCTTTTGCCGCCGACTTTGAGCAGCACTGTGGCGGGGATGATGCGGCCCTGTTTGGCTCGGTGCGCATCAATTCCCCTCTACCGGTGACCACGGGTGCTACGGCGCTGTACTTTGACAGCGAATCTGGGGATTACATCGGCCAGGGGGAGGAGCGCACCTGGACGGAGCAAGACGGCGACTTTGCCGCGGGGCGCAATTTCGACGCCGGGGTGACCATCGACTTCGACGGGGTTGACCCCGGTCGTTGGTGGACCTTGGATTTTGCCGCCGTCGCGGCCGAGCCCCTCATGCGGGGGCCCTACGAAGGGGCCACGCGGTTCCCCTTCCAGACACCCCAAGCGCCGGGTTTGAGCGTATCGGGGTCTGGAAGGGGCTGCAATACCCTCGAAGGCCGCTTCGACGTGTTGGAGGCCGAGTACGCCGCCGACGGGGGCGTCGAGCGCTTTGCCGCCGACTTCGAACAGTACTGCGACAACAGTTTGGCGCCCTTACGGGGGGCGGTGCGCTACAACTCCTTTGAAGACATCGCCGCTCCCACAGTGTTGTACTTCGCCAGCGAAGCGGGGGATTACATCGGCCAGGGGGAAGAGAACACCTGGCGGCGCTCCACGGGCCGCTTTACCGCCGAGGTCAACTTCGACAACGGCATTACGGTGGACTACGATGACGACGCCCCGGGCACCTGGTGGACCTTGAGCTTTGCCGCCCCAGGGGAGGTGCCCCTGGAGGTGGGGGTCTACCGGGACGCCAGTCGCTTTCCCTTCCAAGGGGCCGCCGAGCCGGGGCTCAGTGTATCGGGGTCGGGGAGGGGCTGTAATGCCCTCGACGGTTCCTTTGACGTTTTGGAGGTGAGCTATGGCGCCGATGGTGGCATCGAAAGCTTTGCCGTGGACTTCGAGCAACAGTGCGACAATTCGGTGGGGCTGCTGCGGGGCTCCTTGCGCTTCAACTCCCAACTGCCCGTGGCCGTCGATTCAACCCCGGTGGAAGAGGTCATAACCCCCTGGCAAACCCACGCCAAAGGTAACTTGATCACCGATTTGCCGTGGAATTACGTCATGGGTTACGCCTTCACCCCGGAGGTCCCCGGGGAGATCACCCACATCGGTGGCTTTTTCAACGGTACCAAGACCGTGCGGCTGTTCGACGCCCAGTCCTGGGCACTCCTGGCCGAAACCCCAGTGACCGCCGCCAACACATGGGCCTATGGCGACATCGCGCCCGTGGCCGTCGAGGCCAACCGGCGCTATGTGGTCGCCGTCTACCTGGCGGGGTCTGGGGGTAGCTTTCGCTACAACATCGATCCCCTACCCCAGGTCTACCCTCCATTGCGGATCGATGCCACGGTCTACAACTACACCGGCAATGAACCCGCTGCCCTGCCACTTTATTCCATCACGGGGCGCTACATGTACGGTCAGGCCGATGTGAAGTTTGTGCCCTTGCCCTGAGGGCCTTGTCCAGGGGTGGGCCACTGGGCCCACTCGGGTGTTTGTGGCTGAGGGATCCATGGCTTAGGGCTGCTCCCTCGGAGGGTGGCTGTGGGGGTTGCTTTCAAAGCGCCCATGACCACACTCAGTGTCCGGCTCGCCCTCAACCCGTGGCGTCTTTTCGGTCTCCCAGGGCCTTTTCCGCCTCGACGGCCTCCAAAGCGGACGCGTGGCGCTGTCGCAGCTGGGCGATGTCCAGGCGCATTTGCCGTTGGCGCCGCCACATGGCGAAGGCGAAGATATAACCGAGCACGGCTCCCCATGCGACGATGGCGATACCCATTATCGTCAGCCAGGACAACCTGTCGGGGCCAGCTTGGGCGTCCCTCATCGCCCCGAGGGCAGTGGTCGTAACGGTGAAGGGGTTTGGAGCCCGGGTCGGTCGCATCACCACGGTGATTTGGTCGTAGGTGAGGCCTTGCACCGCCCCTTCGACGATCCATTTGATGTCTGGCTTGATGGCGTCGAGGTTGAGGGCGGGGTGATGGTTGATGAGCACAGAGGCCGAAGAGGGGGAAAGGCGCTGCCCCAAGGGTCCCTTCTCGGGGAGGACCAGGTGAACGCGAGCCGCGACCACGCCGTCGATGAGGGACAGGGTTTGGGCGATTTCTTGGGAGAGGGCGTAGATAAACCGAGCGTATTCGACGGTGGGCGAGGCGATGAGATTGTTGTCACCGACAAAGCCCTCAAAGCCCTCGTAATCAGGCCTGGGTAAACCGTGGTGTTGCAGCAGTTCGACGGCCTTGGAGAATTGCTCTTCCTCGATGTAGAGGGCATATCGACGCTCGGCATTTCCCCGGCGCTTTTGGCCATCAAAGCCGTGCTCCAGGAGCAGGGCCGCCATATCGTTAGCTTGGCGTTCCGATAGATCGCCGTAGAGTTCGACTTTGCAGGCTTGTAGGAGCAAGCACAGTATTAATACTGACGGCAAGCGAATCAGCCACCACCTGGAACGATGCGTGACGGCCGCCTGCCCCAAGGCCTCTTGGCGTCGGTGAGGGGTGGGAAAGCTCATGGCGTTTGCTCACGGCGAGGGATGAAAAACGGTACCTTTCTCAGTGATATTTTAGCCCATGATCTTGCGCTCTACTTTGAAAAAATCCCCATCGCTGTGCCAGAACCGGTGCGCCCCTTCACCCCTTCACCCCTTCACCCCTTGACCAGGGGCCGACTGACTGCCGTCGGCCCTCGCCAATGGCAATACCGGGTTTACCCACGCGGGGTCACAACACTAACGGCGGCAACTGGGCCTCAATCTGCTCCCGCCGCGGTTCGTGCTGGCGCGGCAGGCGCAGCGCCCCACCCAAACTCTCCACCGGTTCGTCGACGGTAAATCCCGGCTCTGCTGTGGCCACCTCGAACAATACCCCTTCGGGGGTTCGGCAGTAGATGGCCCAGAAGTAATCCCGATCGATGGCAGGGGTGACCCCCAAGCCCACGCCGGTGAAACGCTCCCGGATCACGGCCTGGGCGGCGCGGTCGGGGACGGCAAAGGCCACGTGGTGGACCGTCCCCGCCCCATCGATGCCCCGGGGCAACTGGGGATCGATGTGCAAGTCCACCACCGCCGCCCCTGGGGCAGCGGGCATGTGGTAGCGCACCAACTGGCCCTCGCCCCCGGCTACCGCCTCCGAGGCCACCCGCTCGTAGCCCAACAACTCGGTGAGGATTTGTCCCGTGGGTACCCCACTGTGGAGGGCCAAAGTGACGCCGTGGAACCCCCGCACGGCCACCGCGGCGTCGATCTCAGGGTTGGTCCAGGGGATGCGAGGATCAGTGGTTTCCACCAGGGCGATGAGTAGTCCGTCGGGGTCGCGGAACCGAGCCCGATTTTCCCCAAAGGCGGCTTCCCGGGCAATCAATTGAGCCCCACGGCCCGTCAGGCGTTGCTGCCAAAAATCCAGGCTCCCCGGTGGCACGGCAAAGTGGGTGATGCTCACTTGCCCTGCGCCCACCCTCCCCGGACGGATGCCTTCCCAGGGAAAAAACGTCATCACCGTACCGGGGTGACCCACTGCATCGCCGTAATAGAGGTGATAGGCGCTGGGGTCATCGAAATTCACCGTGCGCTTGACAAACCGCAGCCCCAAGGCCTTGGCGTAGAAGTCATAGTTTCTCTGGGCGTCGTGGGAAATGGCGGTGACGTGGTGGAGTCCTTGGATGGGAGTCGACATGGCGATGGCCTCCGGCGGGTCGAGGACGCGTCAGGGCGGAGAACTTCAGCTCTCACCTCAAATCCTCAACCGTCGTTAGGTGGTTGATGATGACCGCAACCATAAGCCCGGGGTCCTGCGAGAAAAACCACTCGCGGGGAAAAACACTGTTTCCCGACGACCAACGGTATGGGGGCTCGGGCCTATTTTTGCCAAACCCCCCGCACCACCGCCGAACGACCCCGGTGGTAGGGACCCTCGTCTAAGTCCACATCGGCATCTTCCAACAGCAAGGGGGTCAGGGAAGCGAAATCTCCCTGCAGCAATTCCCGGTTAAAGCACAATTCCCCCCGGGGGGGGCCGCCCACGGTGCCAAAGCGCCGCCTGTAGTCCAAATGCTCCGGGCGGAATCCCTCGAGGATTAGCAAACCCCCGGGAGCCAGGGCCTCGACCATCCGCCCATGGATGTCAGGGCGCTGGTGGGGGGGAAAATGGAGATAGACAGACACCACCAAGTCAAAGCACCCCATGGGCCACGACCAGGTGGTGAGGTCTGCCACCTCGGCCCGGAGGGAAACCCCTCTGGCCGCCGCCAGGGCCTCGGCCTTGGCGACCCCCGCCGTGGAGAGGTCCACCGTGGTCACGGTTAGCCCCTGTTGGGCCAACCATACCCCGTTGCGCCCCTCGCCATCCCCGGGGACCAGGGCCCACATGGTGGGGTACAGCCGCTCGAGTTGAGCGGCGAGAAAAGCGTTGGGCGCCGTGCCATAGGCAAACTCTTCGACGCCGTAGCGCTCATTCCAAAACCCTGCACCCATGGAGCCCACCCACTGAGTTCCGTGAAAGACAACACCGCCCTCAGGGACTGAGGACCACCGCCTCGCGGTCTTCCAACAGCCTAGACCAACGGGCATTGTAGCCGTGGACTCGACGGGTTGTGCCCCCATCGTCGGCCAGGGGATATCCCTCGGTGTGCCAGCGAAAGATCCCCCCCCGCAGGTTGAACACCTGGGCCCCCAAGGTGCGTTCCACATCTTGGCCCAGGAGGGAGCTGCGGACCCCGACCGAGCAGTAGAACACCACCTTCTTGCCGGCAAGGGCCGGGCCATGGGCCTCGACAAAGGCCCGGCGGTCGACGTCGGGGTCGACCTGGATGGCCCCGGGCAAACGGCTCACGGCGTACTCCGCCGGGGTACGGACGTCAAAGATCACCAGCGACGGGTCCCCTGTGGCCAGCCAGCGGCGCAGAGTGTCGGCGGGCAGGTGGGGGAGGGCGTAGTTGTTCGCCACTCGCTTCTCCACCCGTTCGAGGGAAAAGAAATTGAAAAACGCCAGCCCTCGATCGCTGAAGGCCAGCACGGCAAAGGCCGCCAGGGCCAAGCGCCCGGCGAACATCCATTTCATGACTCGTCCTCAATGGCAGTCAGTTCGACAAACCCTCGGAGCTGGGACGCCGAAGGCCCCGTAGCGTCTCATTCCAAGGGATAGGGATCCACCGCGTTGCCGGTGAAGGAGAAGCTCGCCACCCCATACATGCTGTTGGCCTCGGCGATCTGTAGCCGACCTGTGACCCACACCGGGGCGGAAAAGTGACCCACAAACCTGACCACCTCCAAACCCACGGGTTCCTCCCTGGTGACATGGACCATCTGGTTGGGGGGTGGAGGTGGGACATGGATGCAGTAGCCGTAGCTCGGCACCAATAAAAACTCCTTGAGCTTGCCCTCTACCAGGGCCAAGGGCACCACAAAGCCGGGAAGCTTGATATTTTCGCCGTTGATGGCCCCGAGCTCCGGGGGAAAGTCCCCAGTTTGATAGTTCAAGGTAATGAGCCGGTCCCAGCCCACTTCGGGGGCCTCTTGTTTGGCGTCGCCCCCCCAAAACTGGCCCGCGGCGGGATTGGCGAACACCCAAGCCGAGGCCAACAGACAAACCGATAAATGACGCAAGATCGAATGGTTCACAAACACCTCCAACGGTGCAGTAACGCCCATGGCGGTACGACGCCACTCCAGATTGAGTTTGATCATAGATTGACTGTCAACCCGTCGGCCAACGACTGGCGGTAGGCGCGCCAAGCGGGAATGAGCCCCATGATTAAACCGCCCCCCACCACAGCGCCCAGGATGGCCAAGTCGTAGGCACCGATGAATTCCACAGGTAGATAGAGCCCCAGCTGGGCCTCGATGGCCGGGTAGATCACAAAGATCAAGCCGTACAACAACCCCAGACCCAATAGACAGCCCAGGAACGCCAGCAATAGCGCCTCGCACAGCAAAAGGGCAAAGATGTGCCAGGGTCTCGCCCCCACCGAACGCAGGATGGCCATCTCCCGGCGCCGTTCGTTGAGGGAGGTCAAAATCACCGCCAACATCCCCGTCAAGCCCACCAACACCACAAAGGCGGAGATGATGGTCAAGGCGGTATCGGCGGTGCCCAACAGGCCCCACAGCCGTTGGAGGGCGACCCCGGGCAACACCGCCATCAAGGGCTCTGCCCGGTAATTATTGACCTCCCGCTGGAATTGAAAGATGCCAATGGGGGAGCGCAAGCCCACTAAAAAAGCCGTAATGCCCTGGGGCTGTAGGTCCATGGTGAGGGCTTCTTCGGCGCTAATGGCTTGACCCGGCGGCGGGGGAGCGCCCCCTTGCCAATCCACGTGGATGGCTTCGATGCCCTCGAGGCTGACGTGGAGGGTGCGATCCACTGGGGTCCCCGTGGGGGCCAGGATACCCACGATCCGAAATGGCTTGTCGTCGTGGGGCTGGAAGCTCACCGCTGTGACCCCGTGGCTCAAGGTGATCTCTTGCTCCAAGGTATAGCCCAGGGCCTCGGCCACCTCGGCCCCCAGCACGACGTCAAAGACTTCGTCAAACCAACGGCCCTGGGCCACGGTCAAGGGGGTGTCGCGGCCGTAGCGATAGTGGGCCAAGTACTGGTCGTCGGTGCCCACCACCCGGTAGCCCAGGTGGGAATCCCCCAAAGAGATGGGCACGGTCCACGCCACTTCCGGGTGGTCAGCAAATTCCCGGTAGCTCACCCAGGTGATGTTGTTAGTGGGATCTCCCAGGCGAAATACCGAGTACAACAGCAGCGGCAACTGCCCCCCCCGGGCGCCGACGATCAAGTCGGTGCCGCTGATGGTGTTCTGGAAACTCTCCCGCGCCCCGTTGGAGAGGCGCTCCACCCCCAGCAACAGGGCGACACTCAAGGCGATGGTGGCCACGGTGAGCAAAGCCGTGGTGCGGCGGTTGTCGATACTCTTCAAGGCCAAAACGAGAAAGGGCGGCATGGATACCCTAGCCTCCGAGGCGGTTGATGTCGGCCATGGCCACCCGGCGCTGGAACAGGTCCGCCAGGGCGCCGTCGTGGGAAACGAAGATCACCGTGGCCCCCACCTGCCGCGCCTCGGCGAACAACAGCTGGATAAAGCTCTGGCGGGTGTCGGCGTCCAGGGCCGAGGTGGGCTCGTCGGCAATCAGCAGTTCGGGGCCGCCGATCAGCGCCCGGGCGGCGGCTACCCGCTGTTGTTGACCCACGCTCAAGGCCGTGGCCCGGCGCTGGATGAGCTCTTTCCCCAACCCCAAAGCCTCCAGCAACCGCGTCGCCTCGGCCCTTAGGGATCCGTTCTGGCTGGCCCGCTGGCGGCGGCGGTGAGAAAAGCGACAGGGCAACAGCACGTTTTCCGCCACGGTGAGGTAGGGAATTAGATTGAAGAGCTGAAACACAAAGCCCACGTGATCGGCGCGAAAGACGTCTCGCTGTGGGGCGCGCAATTGGCCCAAGTTGTGACCCAAGACCTCCACCGTCCCAGTCTGGGGGACGATGACGCCCCCCAGTAACCCCAACAAGGTGGTCTTGCCCGACCCCGAGGGTCCATGGACAAACACCGTCTCTCCCCGGGGGATCTCCAAGTGGGAGATACTCAAGACAGGGGCGAGGTTTCGGCGCCAGCGATACTTAAGGTCTTTGAGGGCAATGGCGGGAACGGCTGGGGGTGCGGCGTCCATGGATGGGGCATTTTCCACAGTGGCAAATCGCCGGCCCGCCCGGAGGGGCGGGCGGATTGGGGGGTCTCTTTAGATGGGAACGGTGATCAGTTGAACTCGACCACCGGCGCATCGGCGCTGAGATCCTGGGCGCCCTGACCGGCTGGCGACACCCGTTGCACCCGCACGGTCTCGAGGTTTGAAAAGCTTTCAAATACCATGACCGTCAAAGACTCCAATTGATCCATCGCCCCACAGCTGTACTCGTAGCTGGCGTGGAATTCCGAATGACTGCCCTCTTTTTCGCCGTGGTGCGCGTCGTGCTCGTCGTCGTGGTGGTCTTCGCCGTGGTGGTGCTCGTCGTGGTGCTCCTCCATACCGTACTCCACTTCGACGGCGGCGTTGACCAGCTCACAACCGGCGGCGGCGGGAATCTGGAACAGATTGGCGGCGTCCTCCAGAGTGGCGATGGCGCTGTCCACCGCCGCCTGGTCCTCGTCGCTCTCGGGGGGGTGGCCAAAGCCCACCGCGTCGATCCCCGTCAAATGCAGTTCCATTGCCAAGGTATTGCCGTCGACGACGGCGTTGAGTTCCGCGGCCCCGTGGACGTGGGCCCCCATCTGGCGCTCGATGTGCTCTGCGCCCAAGGCGAGGGGAGCTGCGGCGACGACCAATACACTGCCGGCCAACAACGTTGGGTTAATACTCATGATTGCAAGACCTCGATGGCAAAAGGGTTAAAACGTCGATCAAAGTGAAGGGGAAACCAACGGGAACACCATTGAGACCATGGGGCCATGGGGTGGGGCGCGGATCCGGTAGCTGACACGGGGCTCGGCGAAGGGCGTGCCCATGGCTTTGACGACGGTAACCGCCAGGGCTGGACAGAGGCCAACCGCTGGGTTGGACGGCAGGAGAAAGTGATCGAGGTTGACGGTGGCCAGGCACAGAGGACACAGTGCCGCGTCGCTGTGCTGGTCAGGGCAGGGGTTGACGGGGTCGTGGGAGTGGAGATGGGGACGACCGCTAAACTGAGCTTGGAGCGCGTGGAGGCGCTGGTGAAAGTGGGCTTGTAAATGATCTTGGAGGTGGGTAAGGGCGTGGAGAGTTTGGAGACCCCGACCCACCACCAACGCCCACAGCAGCAAGAACCCCAACCCCAGGGCCCGTGAGGTCGGGGGAGGCATGGACCGGCGGGGCTTGAACCCAGCGGTCGAGGGGGATCGCCGCGACCGCCAACAACCCTTAGCTCGCGGTGGATACCCCATCCATGGCCTTGCCCACTCAAGAGTGGCGATCGGACTAACCGCCGATGTTCCCGATTGTATTCATCCGATTTTCCTGATTGTATTCGTCATAGTATCGTGTATGACTTTCGACAGGTTCGCCATAATTTGCGTGATTTGCTGCTGCTTTTGAAGGGAAGACTGCAAATCAATATTGGCCAATTGGGTGTCATCACCTATGAGCTGCAAATCCTCCTGCCATTTTTTGATCATTTCTTCTGGGGTAATCTGTTCTGCAGGGGTTGGACCGAAGGCAGAGGGATTTGACAGCTGGCCCACGAGTTCCGCGGGTGATTGGGCGGCAAAGCTTGCCATCGGGTTTCCCCTGGCGCCCTGGGGGGGGGAATCGCCTTGAAGCCAGTCCTCAAAAGAGTCCTGGGCATTGCGCAAGTTGCGCCGCTTTTCCAGCTGAGCGGCCGCCGCATCGGCCCCATCTAAAGCTGCTGATTCAGCCACTGCAGTCTGTTGGGTGTAGAAATTGGCGAGGGTTTCGAAGCCGTTCATGGTGTGTGTCCCATGGCGAGGTCGCGATTAAGACCGGGGAGTGTTCGATTGAATAGACTCATTGAACACCAAACGCCACCGGGAAAACACGCTACTTTGCCACCAAAGTCCGGTCTACTTTTCCACAAAAGCCCGCTCGATGACGTAGTCCCCGGGCTCCCCCATCCGGGGGCTGATGACAAAGCCCCGGGCATCCAACAGCTCCCGGACGTCCTTGAGCATGGAGGGTCCGCCGCAGATCATGGCCCGATCCACAGCTGGGTCCAAGGGCGGTACCTTTAAATCTTCGAATAACTTGCCCGTCTCGATCAAGGTGGTCAAGCGCCCCTGGTGGTGAAAGGCCTCCAGGGTCACCGAGGGATAGTAGCGCAGCTGGCTTTGCACCATCTCACCAAAGAATTCATTGTGGGGCAATTCTTCTTCGATGAGCTGACGGTAGGCCAACTCGCTCACCTGGCGCACCCCATGGAATAAAATGACCTCTTCAAAGTGCTCATAGGTCTCGGGGTCTTTGATGATGCTCAAAAAAGGAGCCAAACCCGTGCCCGTAGCCAATAAGTACAGCCGTTTGCCGGGCTTTAGGTCGTCGATGACCAACGTCCCCGTG
Organism: Candidatus Competibacterales bacterium; assembly: GCA_050330975.1. Classification (GTDB taxonomy): domain Bacteria; phylum Pseudomonadota; class Gammaproteobacteria; order Competibacterales; family Competibacteraceae; genus JBHJHK01. The sequence goes on from JBHJHK010000104.1 coordinate 18,177, forward strand.
GGCTTGCGGCTCACCAAGACGCCATCCCCCACCTTGAGGTGCTGCAGGCGCGAGGTCAAAGGCCCGTTGGGGACCTTGATGCTAAAGAATTCCAAGTGCTCTTCGTAGTTGGCGCTGGCGATGCTATAGGCCCGCATCAGGGGCTTTTGCTCCACCTCCAGGCCAATCATCACAAATTCGCCATTGCGAAACCGCAGCCCGTCGTCCCGGGTGGTGGTAAAGCTAAACAGAGTGTCGTTCCAGTGATGGACGCTCAAAACCTGCTCAGATGCGTTACTAGCCATGGGTGATTTCTATATAACCGATTGAATTGAAAGAAGTTGATAGTTTTATGTTCCCATGTCTTACTCTAGCAGAACCCCTCCCTGGGCAAAACTGACCCCTCAAAGAGCCCCCGGGAGATGGGCGCGGAGTTGGCGTTCCAAGGTGGCCTCGTCGAGGTCAAAGCCGATGAACACCAGTTGGGTAAGCCTTGGCTCATCGTTGAGCCAGCGGCGGTCGAAGTAGCGCTCAAAGCGGCGCCCCACCCCCTGAATCACTTGGCGCATGGGTTTGCCGGGCACGGCCACAAAGCCCTTGATGCGGTAGAGGGCGTGGTCCGCCACCAAGGCTTCCAGGGCCCGCTGCAACGCTGCGCCATCCACCTCGGGTAGTGTCACCACCGCGGTGTCAAAGGCATGGTGATGGTGATGGCCGTGATGCTCGTGGCCGTGATGTTCGTGGCCGTGATGGTGGTGATGTTCGTCGCCGTGATGCTCGCCGTGGTGATCCCGCCGGTGATGGATATGGTCCTCGGCGGCGTGGCCGAGTCCCAGTAAGACCTCCAGGGCCAGTTGGCCATAGCTCGCCTCCACCCGCTTCACCGCCGGCGGCAGCGCCCCCTGCAGGCGATCCCCAAGGGCGCTGCGGGCGGCGGTGTCCAATTGATCGACCTTGTTGATCACCACCAAGTCGGCAGACCCCAGTTGGTCTTCAAACAGCTCCTGGAGGGTGGAGGCGTGGTCCAAATTGGGGTCGGCGCTGCGCTGGGTGGCCACCGCATCGGGGTCGGCGGCGAATTGACCCGCCGCCACCGCCGGGCCGTCCACCACGGTGACCACGGCGTCGACGGTGAAGGCCGCCTTGATCTCCGGCCAGTTAAAGGCCTGGACGAGGGGCTTGGGCAACGCCAGTCCCGAGGTCTCGATGAGCAAATGATCCAGCTGCTCCCGGCGCTGGGCGAGTTCGCGCATCACCGGAAAAAATTCCTCTTGGACGGTGCAGCACAGACAGCCGTTGGCCAGCTCGATGACCCCATCGACGGCCCCCCCCTCGTCGCAGCCCAGACCCCACTCCCGCAACACGGCACCGGCAATCCCCAAGCTGCCAAACTCATTGACGATAACGGCGATGCGCCGCCCCCTGGCCTCGGTCAATACATGGCGCAACAGCGTGGTTTTGCCGCTGCCCAAAAAGCCCGTCACCACCGTGGCGGGGAGCTTGGTGGCGGCTGATGGCCCGCTGGGGGATCGTTGGGGGGACAGGCCCGAGGAGGGCCCCTCCCCGGTGGGAATAGACGCACTCATGGCTAACCTCTGCGGGGGGCACCCCGCCCCCGGTGGTGGGATCGATGGCGGCGGCAGGTCTCCTGGCTCGCGCCTACTCGCGATCCCACCCCGCCTTCCCAGGGGTTGCCCAGTGGCCGTGGGGTGGATCTCGGCGCGCACAGTTGGGGGGGCAGCCGCGGGCTCGCCGAATGATATCGGCCCACCGCGGTCCCTCTTCGTTTCCCAAATCCAAGGGAAAAACCGCCAAAGCGATCATCGCGGCACCCCAAGAACCTGTCAAGGGTGAGCCCTTGACGCCGGAGGAGACTGTGGGCGAAAGTTGGCCAACTCTTCATCCGCCCACGGGTAACCTCCCCGTTACCCCACGCCTTCGTCCCTTATCTCCCATGCGTCCAGACCCTTTCCGCCCCGCCGTCGTGGTCTGCGAGACCTGCGGCTATGACCCCAACCGCCCCGAGGCCGAGCGCCCCGGGCGACGACTATTCCGCGTCCTGGAAGAACGGGTCGCCGCCGGAGTTATCGAAGACCCCCAGGCCTTCGACCTGGTGACCACCCGTTGTCTCATGGCCTGTAAGCGCCCCTGTAATGTCCACCTCCGGGCCCCCGACAAAATGCTCTACGTGGTGGGGGATCTGCCCTGGGATGCCACGGGGGCCGATATCGTCCTCGACTACTTCGCCAAGTACTTGCAAAGCGCCGATGGCGTGGTGCCCTACCGCCAATGGCCCGAAGGCATCAAGGGGCGCTTTGTCGCCCGCATTCCCCCCGTCTTTACCGCCGTGCCCGACAACTCAGCCGACGATCCCTAACGACCAGGAGTAATGCCGTGTTGCGATCCACCCTCCTCGCCGTCAGCTTGGTGCTCAGTGCCCAGGCCATGGCCGATGATTTCACAGTTGGCGACATCGCCATCGACCATCCCCACGCCCGGGAGACCCCGGGAATGGCCATGGTGGGGGCCGGCTACATGACCCTCGTCAACCGTGGCGCCCAGCCCGACCGCTTGATCCGGGCCGAGGCCCAGGTGTCCGAGACCGTGGAACTCCACACCCACACCATGGAAGATGGGGTCATGCGTATGAGGGAGGTGAAAGCCATTGAGGTGCCCGCCCATGGCGAAACCGCCCTGGAGCCCGGCGGTCTGCACGTGATGTTCATCGACCTCAAGGCGCCTTTTGTGGCCGGGGAGCGCTTCCCCGTCACCTTGACCTTTGAAAACGCCGGGGAAGTCCAGGTGGAATTTGCCGTCGAGGCCCCCGGGCAAGGTGGTCGGGGAATGGATCACGGCAATGGCCACGGCGGCCACGGCGGCCACGGCATGGACCACGACCAAGACCACGAGCCAAAGTAAAGCCACAGCCACAGCCACAGCCACAGCCACTAGTCGACGACGGCCAAGCCCCTAGGATGGGCCAGCTTCCCCCTCGGGGTCATCGGCGCGGCGTCGGTTCTCCTCTGTCAGCCGGGCGAAGGCGGCGAGGGTCTCTTCCCCCACGTGGTGCTCCAACCCCTCGGCGTCGAGCTCCGCCGCCTCGCGGCTGACGCCGATGGCCAACAAAAATGCCAATACGATCTGGTGGCGCTCCCGGGACTGCTGGGCGAGGGCTTCGCCTTCGTCGGTGAGAAAAATCGATCGGTAGGGCCGGCTCACCACCAAGCCATCCCGCTGGAGCCGGGCGATGGTCTTGTTTACCGTGGCGTTGCTCACCCCGAACTGCTCGGCGAGGTCCACCGCCCGCGCTTCCCCTTGAACTTCGATGAGTTCGGCGATCATCTCGACGTAGTCCTCGGCCATCTCCACTTGATGGGCGGCGCGGACGTGGGAAAAGCGTTGGGCTCTGCGCTTGGTGGATGTCATCGGCGGGTCGCGGGCCGGACAGTTTAAGCGGGGTTGCCATCATGACCCTTCTAAGGCTTGGGGTCAATTTTTAGCCTTGACTAAACTTTTAGGCTTTCTATAATTCATTCAACCAGAACCACGACTTGTTGGCTGAGCAACATCGGCGGTCAGTCGTTGTCTCAAACCGTGAGTATCGCCAACCAAGCGTCACCGTGCGTGATCTAGGCCCAGGAGATTTCCCGTGAAACGCATTTTGCCCTTGCCTGCGTTGTTCATCGCCGGTTTGCTCGGCTCGATCAACGTCGCTCCCGCCATTGGCGCCGATTCAAAAGCCGAACCTTTGACCATCGTCACCACCATCGCCCAGGTAGCCGACGCCGTGCGCCAAGTGGCAGGTGAGCGCGCCGACGTCACGGCCCTCATGGGGGAGGGGGTGGACCCCCACACCTACCGCCAGACCCGGACCGATATCGTCCGCCTCAGCCGGGCCGATCTGGTGTTTTGGAACGGGCTGTACCTCGAAGCCCAGATGGAGGACTTTCTTCGCCGCTTGGCCGCCACCAAGCCGGTGGTGGCCCTGGCCGAGGAGCTTCCCCAGGAGCGCTTGCTGAGCCACGAAGACTACCCCGGCAAGTTCGACCCCCACGTGTGGATGGATGTGTCGTTGTGGCGCGAGGTCGTCCGCCAGGCCAGAGATGCCCTGGTGGAATACGACCCCGATTACGCCGCCACCTACGCCGCCAACGCCGAGGCCTATTTGACCCAACTCGAACAACTCGAGGGTTACGTCGTGGAGGTACTCGCCTCGGTGCCCGCCCCCCAGCGGGCAGTGATCTCGGCCCACGACGCCTTTAACTACTTCGGCGAGGCCTATGACTACCAGGTGTTGGGGATCCAGGGCTTGAGCACCGAGAGCGAGGCGGGCTTGGGGGAAATCGAGCGTCTGGTGGATTTCATCGTCGAAAACGACATCCAGGCCGTCTTTGTCGAGACCTCTGTCGCCGATCGCAACGTCCAGGCCCTCATTGAGGGGTCGGCGGCCAGGGGTCACGAGGTGACCATCGGCGGTAGTCTGTTCTCCGACGCCATGGGGAAACCGGGCAGCTACCGGGGGACTTACCTGGGCATGATCGACCACAACGCCACCCTCATCGCCAACGCCCTGGGCGGAGAAGCCCCCGAGGCTGGCTTCCAGGGCAAACTCGACGGAGAATCTTGATACCATGTCCCTCCCCATGCGGATGGCCAGCGCGAGCGCCGGCGTCGACCTGGCGCCGTTGAGCGTGCGGGGTCTGACGGTGGCCTACCAGCAAAAACCGGTGTTGTTCGACGTGGACTTCACCGTCCCCGAGGGCCGCCTCACCGCCATTGTCGGCCCCAACGGCGCTGGCAAATCCACCCTCATCAAGGCGGTGTTGGGGCTAGTGCCCCGGCTGGCGGGCACGGTGACCGTCTACGGCGAGCCCCTGGCCAAACAGCGGCGTCTCATCGGCTACGTCCCCCAGCGCAACTCGGTGGACTGGGATTTCCCCACCACGGCCCTAGACGTGGTGACCATGGGCCTCTACGGCGAGATCGGCTGGCTTCGACCCGTGCGTCACCGCCACCGGGAAAAGGCCATGACTTTCCTCGACCAAGTGGGGATGGCCGCCTTTGCCCATCGCCAAATCGGCCAGTTGTCCGGCGGTCAGCAACAGCGGGTGTTCTTGGCCCGGGCCTTGGCCCAGGAGGCCCAGCTGTACTTTATGGATGAGCCCTTCGCCGGGGTGGACGCCGCCACCGAAGGGGCCATCATCGCCGTGCTCCGCACCCTCAAAGACCAGGGCAAGGGGGTCGTGGTGGTTCACCACGACCTCCAGACCGTGGCCGACTACTTCGACCACGTGTTGATTCTCAACATGCGCCCCATCGCCGCTGGGCCCGTCTGTGAAGTGTTCACCCCGGAAAACCTCCAACGGGCCTACGGCGGCCGGCTGGCGACCACGGAACTCCACGCCCTCCGCCGGGCCGGTGGGTGACGTGGGTGGGGGGTTGAGGGGCTAGCGCTTTGAACGAACTGTGGACCCTCCTCACCCTGCAAGGGGGTTACAACAGCGCCGTGGTGTGTAGCGGTGCGGCGTTGCTGGGGGCCGGCGGCGGCGTGGTGGGGAGTTTTGCCCTGCTGCGCAAGCGGGCCATGGTGAGCGACGCCGTGAGCCACGGGACATTGCCCGGGGTGACGGCGGCGTTTATCCTCGGCGCCCTTTTCTGGGGCGACGGCAAACAACTGTCGCTGCTGTTGCTGGGGGCGGGGGTCAGCGCCGCCTTGAGCGTGGTGTTGGTCCAGGCCATCGCCCGCCACACCCGCCTCCCCGAAGATGCCGCCATCGCCACGGTGTTGAGCGTGTTCTACGGTCTGGGTATGGTGCTGTTGAGTGCGATTCAGAGCATGCCCACCGGGGGCCAAGCCGGCCTAGAGGATTATTTGCTGGGCTCCACCGCTGGAATGTTGCGCAGCGAGGCCGAATTCATCGGCCTTGCGGCCTTGACCGTCACCGGGATAGCGGTGTTGTTCTTCAAAGAGTTTGGCCTATTGTGCTTCGATCCCGCCTACGCCGCCGCCAGGGGTTGGCGGGTGGCGGCCTTGGATCTATTCATGTTGAGCCTCATGGTGGCCATCGTGGTCATCGGCCTCAAGACCGTGGGGCTGGTGTTGATCATCGCCATTGTAATCATTCCCCCCGTGGCGGCCCGGTTGTGGACCGAGCGTTTGCAGGCCATGGTGGTCATCGCCGCCGCCATCGGCGCCACCGGCGGCTACCTGGGGGCGGCTCTCTCGGCCACGGCACCCCGTCTGCCGTCGGGGGGGGTCATCGTCTTGACCCTGGCGGCGCTGTTTGTCGTCAGTCTCCTGGTGGCCCCGGCCCGGGGGTTGCTGGCCGCCACGGTGCGCCAGCTGCGCACCCGTTGGATCCTCGCGGAGCGCCAGGGGTTGTTGGCCTTGGCGGTCGGGCAACAGCCCACTACGGTCCTGGGGAAGTGGCTCCTGCGGGCCAAGGGCCACCTCGCCGGAGCGGGGCGGGCCACGGCCAAGGGGTTGGCCTGTGCTCGCCGCACCCGCCGCGACCAGGTTCTGTGGGACCGTCTGTGGCGCGACTACCCCGAGGAAGCCCTGCGCCTGGAGGCCTTTGCCCTGGTGCCCATCGAGCGGGCCCTGCCCGCGGATCTGGTGGATCACCTAGAGCGTCGGGTGCGGGCCGATACCCCCGATTTGTTGGCCTCTGGGCCGTTACCCGCCGCGGGCTGATGGGGAGTATCCACCGTGTACCTCGCCGAGTTTTTGCAGTTCGACTTGCCCGCCCTGGCGGTGGCAGTCCTAGCGGCTTTGTGTTGTGGTCTGCTGGGCAATTTTCTGGTGTTGCGCCGCCAGAGTCTCATCGGCGATGCCATCAGCCATGTGGTATTGCCGGGGATCGTGATGGGTTTTCTGCTCAGCGGCTCCACCGGCACTTGGCCCATGATGGCCGGGGCCGCCGGGGCGGCGGTGGTCGCCGTGGTGCTCATCGAGGTGGTGCGGCGGCTGGCCAAACTGGAAAGCGGAGCGGCCATGGGGGTGGTGTTCACCACCTTGTTCGCCCTGGGGGTGGTGTTACTGGAGCAAAGCGGCGCCCGGGATGTCCACATCGACGTGCAGCACTCATTGTATGGCAACATCGAGGGCACCGTGTGGCTCGGGGCCAGCCACTGGGGGGCCCTTGGGGATTGGGGGTTGTGGCAGCAACTGCCCGCCGCCATTCCAAGGCTTGCCGTGGTCACGTTGCTGGTGGTGGCGGTGATCGGGTTGTGCTTTAAAGAGCTCAAGCTGGTGACCTTTGACCCGGGGCTAGCCGACAGTTTGGGGTTGTCGTCCCGCTGGGTGGGTTTTGGCCTGGTGTGCCTCACCGCCATCGCCGCCGTGGCCGCCTTCGATGCCGTGGGGTCGATCTTGGTCATCGCCATGTTTATCTGCCCCGCCGCCACGGCTCGGATGCTCACCGACCACTTGGGGGTCCAGCTGTGGCTCAGCGCCCTGGCGGCGGTGTTGAGCGGGATGCTGGGTTATGTCTTGGCCGCCTTTGGCCCCGGCTGGCTGGGGTTTGATGTCGGTCTCAACGCCGCGGGGATGATCGCCGTGGTGGCGGGGCTGTTGCAGGCCGTGGCCATCGTTTTCGCCCCCCGCCATGGAGTGCTGGCCAGAGCCCTGCGCCGCCGGGCCCACGCCGCCGCCCTGCCGGTATCTTCCTCGCCTCCTTGAGGGGCCCACGGCCCCATCACCCCCCGGCCACCCGCTTTGCCACCTGCCGGGCGATCACTTCAGAGAGCAGCAGCGCCGCCATGGCCACCACCACGGCGATCACCACCAACCGCGTGGCCATGGCCTCGCCCCCTGGTACTTGTAAAAAGGTATAGATGGCCGAGGGCAGGGTTTGGGTCTGGCCGGGGATGTTAGAGACAAAGGTGATGGTGGCGCCGAATTCCCCCATGGCCTTGGCAAAGGCCAGGATGGCGCCGGCGACGATGCCGGGTCCCATGAGGGGCAGGGTGACGCTGATAAAGACCCAAGGGCCCGACGCCCCCAAGGTGGCACTGGCCTGTTCGAGCTTGGGATCCACCGCCTCGATGGACAGTCGGATGGCCCGGACCATGAGGGGGAATGCCATGATCCCCGCCGCCAACGCCGCCCCCGTCCAGCGAAAGGCGAAGACGATGCCCACCTCCTGGAGGAGGCTACCCACAGGCCCCTGGGGACCAAAGGTCAACAGCAGTAGATAACCCGTGACCACCGGGGGCAGGATCAAGGGGAGGTGGACGATGCCGTTGAGCAGTTGCCGGCCGGGGAAACGCCAGCGCGCCAGGGCGTAGGCCACCAAAATTCCCACCGGCAAACTGGCCAAGGTGGCCCACAATGACACCCACAGGGAGAGGGTGACCGCTTGCCAGGCATCAACGCTCAGCCACCCCATGGCGCCTCACTCGGCGATGATGGCAAAGCCCTGGCGGGCAAAGGCCTCCCGCGCCCCAGGGCCGCGGAGATAGACCAAAAACTGGTCGGTGAGGGGATTGGCCCTGGTGGCCACCGCCGCGGCGGGATAGACGATGGGGGGGTGGGTATTGGCGGGGAAGGTGCCGAGGACGGTGACGTTAGCGGCGGCGACGGCGTCGGTGGCATAGACGATGCCCAAGGGCGTCGCGCCCCTGGCCACTAGGGTCAAAGCGGCGCGGACGTTGTCCACCTGGGCGACCCTGGGGGCGATAGCTGGCCAAAGGCCCAAGGATTCCAAGGCCGCCTTGCCGTAGATGCCCGCTGGCACCGCGTCCACCAGGGCCATGGCCAGGCGGCCCTGGCCGAGGAGGCCCAAGAGGTCCAAGTCGGGTCCAACGGCCACGGGTGGCCGGTTTGGGCCGTGGGCGATGAGCACCAGGGTATTCTCCAGGAGATCAAAGCGGGTTTGGGGGTCGATGAGCCCCCCACGTTCTAGGACATCCATCCAATCCGGATTGGCCGAGACAAAGACATCCGCCGGCGCCCCCTGCTGGATCTGGCGGGCCAGGACCGACGAGCCGGCGAGGGACACAACGGCCCGCCGGCCGGTTTCCGCGGCAAACCGGCCGGCGATTTCATCCATGGCGTTCTTGGTGCTGGCCGCGGCGAAAATCAGTACGGCATCTCCGTTGGCGATGGCACGGGGACCTATGGAGCCACCGAGCACTAGGCTGGCGACAAGCCCCGACAGGCGGCGACGGCTGAATTCCAACGGCACGGTGGGACACTCTCCCCTGGGCGGTGGGTTTTGTGGGAAATCTCCCAGACTTTCCCATAGCGGCAAGATAGCCGGTTCACTGCCCGAGTCACAAGTTTTCCCCAAGATCCACCGCCGACGCTACCATGGCTCCGCCGAGGTCCCTGGCAAAACGCTCGGGGGGACGATACTGGAGGGTGCTACGGGTGCTGGATGTGAGGGTCGAGGGACAGGTGGGGCGCTTTGCCCTAGAGGTGGCTTTTCAAAGCGCCGGGGGAGTGACGGCGTTGTTTGGCCACTCGGGGGCTGGCAAGTCCACGGTGATCAATATGATTGCCGGGTTGGTGCGGCCCAAGGCCGGGCGGATCCTCGTCGCCGGCCGCACCCTATTCGACAACACCCAAGGCGTCGATGTCCCGGTCCATCGGCGGCGCATGGGCTATGTGTTTCAAGAGAGCCGGCTGTTCCCCCACCTGTCGGTGGCGGGCAATTTGAATTACGGGCGGCGCTGGGCGCGGCCGCGGCCCAGCCGCCGGCGCTTCGACGAGGTGGTGAAGCTCTTGGGCCTAGAGGGGCTGCTGGCCCGCCGGCCGCGCCACCTGTCCGGCGGGGAAAAACAACGGGTAGCCATCGGTCGGGCGTTGTTGAGTGAACCCAGCCTACTCCTCATGGATGAACCCTTGGCTTCCCTGGACGGCCCGCGCAAGGCCGAGATCCTCCCCTACCTCCAGCGTCTGTGCGCCGAGACCCAGCTACCCGTGGTCTATGTCAGCCACGCCATCGACGAAGTGATCCAGCTGGCACAAACCCTGGTGGTGTTGTCCGAGGGGCGGGTGCGGGCCGTGGGCACGGTGGAAAGCGTCATGGCTCGCTTGGACTTGCGACCTCTCACTGGTCGCTTCGAGGCCGGGGCCGTGTTGGTGGGGCGGGTGGTGGAGCACGACTTGGACTATGCCCTCACCACCGTCGCCTTGGGGGGGCAGAGCCTGCGTCTGCCCCAGGTGGATTTGCCCAGGGGTGCTGCTGTGCGGGTGCGCATCAGGGGCCGCGACGTCTCTTTGAGTCGTCGGATACCCCAAGAGAGCAGTATCCTCAACCTCCTCAAGGGTATCGTCGTCGAGGTGCAACCCGAAGCTGGAGCCTTTGCCGAGGTCAACCTCCAAGTGGAGGGCCAATGGCTCAACGCCCGCTTGACCCGCTTGGCGGTGGACCGCCTGGGTTTGGAGGTCGGCGAAGCCATCTACGCCCAAATCAAGGCTGTGGCCTTGGATCGGGTGGTGCGGGAGCGGGAAGAACAAGCCGCTGGCGAGCCCTGAGGGCCAGTTGGCCGGCGAGCCCTCCTGGGCTTTGAGAAATCTATGGGCGTTCCATGGGCTTTACAGCCACCGGTGGCGGTGGCGGTTGCCCAGAGATGGCTCATAGGCTGATCCCATGGCGAGCCTTTGGAGTGAACCATGGGGATGAATCAAATAATATTTTGAATAGATTGAGTTTTTTGTTTTTGGCATGACTCTTGTTACTACCTGACCAACCCGGGTGGATAGCCCCATGAGCCACCACCTCAGCAGCGATTAGATGACCACTGCGTCAGTGACTAGGGAGATGCCTCAATGAATGCCAATGTGAATGCCAATGTCGCCATGAACACCGAGGTCCAAGGGGAACCCCTGGAGCCGACGGTGTTTGTCCAGCGCGCTGACGTCGCCATTGCCCAGGACGCTTTTCCCAAGCCCCTGGTCAGTGACGATGAGTTTCGCGACCGATTGGTAGTCCAGGCCTACCGGCGCCTGGAAAAGCGCTTGAGCCGTGCCTCCTCCAGCGATGCTGAGGTCGCCGCCGCCATCAACCACTATCGTCGGGTGGTGGCGGGGCTGCTGGGCCCCGACGCCCTGCGGGGCGCCAACTGTCGCGCCCACTGAGGATTGTGCCTGCCCACTCCCCAGCACTTGTCGCAGTTCCCCCGGCCCAGGCCCGCCGTCTCTAGTGGGTCGATGGCGGCGGCGGGGGTATTTCACGCTCCTCCCGTGGCCTTGCCGCCCAAGGCCCTTATCGCTCAACACTCTCCTGGGCTGTCAAGGACCTGATTGCCGCCGAGGCCCTGGTCAACCCTTATCGCTCAACACTCTCCTGGGCTCCGCCCATAGAGCCCCACCCATAGTGCCCCGCCCATAGTGCCC
>JBHJHK010000105.1:0-6844 GCA_050330975.1 Candidatus Competibacterales bacterium
ACCCAGTGGACACACCCCTACCTCACAACCCCCCCCCCCGCCTAGCCCCACCCCAACGCCCACCCCGACCCACCTCCTCCAACAGGTCCACAGCCCGAGCCGCCCGTTGCCCCCACACCTGCCCCCGCCCGTAGGCCAGGCCGTTTTGGTTCCACGTGAAACGTTGGTCTGGACTGGCCATACAGGCGGCAAGGGCCGCGTTTAGTGACTCCTGGGAAAAGGGCTCCGTCAGCACCCATCCGGCATTGGCGTGTTTCACGTGAAACCCATAGCCACAGCAGCCACTGGCCAACACCGGCAAGCCATTGATCACCGCCTCTAGCAACGCCGCTCCCGCCACTTCCCGCCGGGCCGGATGGAGTAACAAATCCGCACACCGCAACAGGTGGGGAACATCATCCCGTACTCCCAAAAACAACACCTGGGAAGCGATACCCAAACCCTTGGCCAAACGCCGGTGGCGCTGCAACTGGCGAGGGGAATCGTGTCCCACCACCCAAAGCTGGGTGCGACACCGCTGGGCCCTGGATAAACTAGCCACGGCCTTGAGGCTGCGGTCCAGACCCTTGGTGTAAAAACTCGACCCTAGACAGAGGATGACGGTATGGTCAGTCACCCCCCAGCGACTGCGCCAGTGCCGCCGCTGGCGGTCGAGATCTTCCGGCGGCAGCCGATCAGGGGTCAACCCCGGGGGAAGGAGGTGGAACTGGCGTCCACCACGGCCGTAAATAGCCCGGTATTCGGCGATGGCCCTGGGGGTCAGTGCCCAGATCTGGGAGGTGCCTTGGGGTTGAAATACCGCCCTTTCCAGGGCTAAGTAGCGACGGTAGCGGGGTAGCCCCCGGAGCAGGGGCCCAAAGCTCCGCCCGAGGCGCCAGGCCAAACAGGGGTCGGCGGCATAGTAGACGTCGAGGCCCGGCAACTTGTTAAAACCCACCACGGCGGCAAAAGCCCCCAACTGGGGAAGTAACTGGTCGGCAAAGCGGGCCATGCGCTGGTGGTTACTTCCCCTGGCCACGGGGAGCTGGACCACGGGAAACCCCAGCTCGCTGGGGTGGGCATCCCGCAGCTCGGCCACAAACAATACCGGTTGGTGCCCCCGGGCTTTGGCCTCCAGGGCCACCTGGCGACAACTGCGCTGGGCACCACCGTGGGGAAAATAGCGAAATAGACAAAGGGCAATATCCAGGGCCATATCCTCCGGGCCAATTCACCGTCCAAGGCTCCAGGCTGGCCTGGGAGGTAAAATCGCCCACAGTCCCAGCATCGGAGATCCACTGTCGTTGAAACTGCTCGTCGTCAAGTTGTCGTCTTTGGGGGATGTGATCCACTTGTTGCCGGCTTTGACCGCCGCCAAACGCCAATGCCCAGCCCTGGGCCTGGACTGGGTGGTGGAGGCGGCCTATGCCCCCCTGTTGGAAGCCCACCCGTTGGTGGACCGCGTCATAACCGTGGAGCTGCGCCGCTGGCGACGGCGACCCTGGCGCCATGGTGGCGCCTGGCGTCGCTTTCGCTCCCAGCTGCGGCGGTGGCGCTACGACTTGGTCCTCGACGCCCAAGGCCTCATCAAAAGCGCCTTTATCGCCGCCCAGGCCCGGGGTCCACGGGTAGGATTGAACTGGGCTTCAGCGTGGGAAGGACCCGCCGCGTGGAGCTACCAGCGCAAGCTGGCGGTGGATCCTCGGCGCCATGCCATCGACCGCATGGGGGCCCTGCTGGGCCAAGCTTTAGATCTGTCCGTGAGCTTGGATGGCCATCACCTGGACTATGGTTTTGGCGACGCGGCGCGAGGTGGCGTTGCCGGCAACTCGAGGCCCTATTTGGTTTTCTGCCACGGTACCAGTTGGCCCGCCAAGGCATGGCCCGAGTTGCGCTGGAGGCAGCTGGCGGCAAAGGCCGGGGCGCTGGGGTTTCACGTGAAACTATCCTGGGGCAATGCAGCAGAACGACGACGGGCCGAGGCCATCGCCGCAGGACTGGAGTGCGCCGAGGTGTTGCCCCACCTACCCCTGGATCATTGGTTGCCCTTGCTGGGAAACGCCCGGGGAGTCGTCGCGGTGGATACGGGCCTTGCCCACCTGGCGGCGGCGTTGGGCACCCCCACCTTGACCCTGTATGGCCCCACCGACCCCCGGGAGACCGGGACCCGGGGACGCCATCAGACCCAGTTACAGGGCCAACTCCCTTGCATTCCCTGCCAGCGCCGCCGCTGCCACCATCCCGCCGCTGCCCCCGGCTGGTCCCCCTGCCTGGGCACCTGGGACGTCGCCGAGGTCTGGGAACACCTTGCGGCCCTCATGGCCGACGCCGACCCCAGCGGAAGTTGACCCTCCACGGCTAGGCCCAGGGACGCGGTTGCCCTGGGACTCCTCGGTTCCCATTATCCTGGAAGCCCTCAGTTCCCATTATAATGAGCGGCACAAACCCCGTGCCTCAAATCCGCGCCGGCGAGGAGAACACCTGTGACTGTTGACTATGTCGTGGTGCTTTGCACCTGTTCCAACCGTGCCCAGGGGCGCACCTTGGCCGATGGACTGGTGACCCAGCGCTTGGCCGCTTGTGTCAACATGGTCCCTGGAGTGGAATCCATCTACACCTGGCGGGGAGAAGTACAGTGCGACGAGGAAGTCTTGCTAGTGATCAAAACCCATCGCCGCGCCATGGCCGCCTTGACGGCCCATCTGGAACGACACCATCCCTACGACGTCCCCGAAGTCATCGCCCTGCCCCTGGAGGGCGGGTCCAACGCTTACCTGCAGTGGATCGATTCATGTGTAACCTCCGAGTAGTAAGGCCCCTGGTCGTGGCTCTCCCCTTGGCTTGGGGGGTTGTCCACGGCCAATCTTCCCTGTTGGAATCTACCGGGGATCCTTGGTCCGCCGAGGGCTCATTTAATCCCCTTCCGGGGGATGGCAACGAGGCGTCCTTGGCGGAAAAAGCCTTGGGAGATCTGGCGGCAGACCCCGAAGTCCTCGACCCCACCGAGGCATTTCGTTTGAGCCTGATGGAGGAAGAGGCCGGAATCCTCACCCTCCATTGGGATATCGCCGACGGCTACTACCTCTACCGCCACCGTCTTAAATTCACCGCCACCCGCGACGAGTTCCAGTTGGGACAGCCCCAGCTGCCCCCCGGGGACATCATCGTCGATGAATTTTTTGGCCGGGTGGAGACCTACCGTCACAGCCTGACGGTCCACCTGCCCGTGGCCGTACACCCCGAGGGCGAAGGTCCCCAGACCGGGGCCTTTGAACTGGAGGTGCGTTCCCAGGGCTGTGCCGACGTCGGGGTGTGTTATCTACCGCGCACCGAGCGCCTACCAGTGGCCCTCGCCTCCTCCCCAAGGCCCAGTCCTAGGAGGGGTGCCGTCGCCGAGCCAGCCTCGCCCTGAGGCGTGGTTTTCCTGGACAAACGCCGGCGACTTCGCCAGACTACCCGGCTTTCCCCTTGCACTTAACCTGCGCCCCGCGCCGATGGCCAAACTCCTCGTCCTCAACGGTCCCAACCTGAATCTATTGGGCCACCGAGAGCCAACCCTCTACGGCAGCGTCACCCTTGATGACATCAGGCGACGTTGTGAAGCCGTGGTCGCCGCCACGCCCCACGACTTGGCTTTCTTCCAGAGCAACGCCGAGCACCAGCTGGTGGAACGGGTTCACCAGGCGGCGGCCGAAGCCGTGGCTTGGATCA
Source organism: Candidatus Competibacterales bacterium (assembly GCA_050330975.1). Classification (GTDB taxonomy): domain Bacteria; phylum Pseudomonadota; class Gammaproteobacteria; order Competibacterales; family Competibacteraceae; genus JBHJHK01. The sequence goes on from JBHJHK010000105.1 coordinate 3,691, forward strand.
TTGCCAACCCCGCCGCCTACACCCACACCAGTATCGCCCTGCGCGACGCGCTGCTGGCGACGGCCATTCCCTTTATCGAAGTCCATCTGAGCAACGTCTACGCCCGGGAAGCCTTTCGCCAGCGCTCCCTGTTGGCCGATGTGGCTCAGGGGGTCATCGCGGGTCTGGGACCCTTGGGCTATGAGTTGGCCCTCAGGGCGGCCTGTGCCCGCTTGGCGGAGGAAAGCTGAGGTGGATATCCGCAAGATCAAACGACTCATCGAACTGCTCCAAGAATCCGACGTCACGGAGATCGAGATCCAAGAGGGCGATGAGTCATTGCGCATCAGTCGCCAGCAACCCACCAAGGGCAACGGCACGGTGGCCGTGGATTTCATCCCCTCGGTGACGGCGGCAGCAGTCCAGGCCCCGGCGCCGGTGGCCGACGCCAGGGTAAACGCCGACGCCAGCGCCAGCGCCTCCCCACCGGCCCAGCGGGGACAAGTCCTCAAAGCCCCCATGGTGGGGACCTTCTACCGGGCCGCAACCCCGGGAACCGCCCCCTTTGTCGAGGTGGGCCAGCGCATCGAAGTGGGGGACGTGGTCTGTATCATCGAGGCCATGAAAATGTTCAACCAAATCGAAGCCGAGTGCAGTGGAGTGATCCTCGACGTCCTGGTGGAAAACGGTCAACCCGTGGAGTATGACCAGCCCCTGTTCGTAGTCGAGTGAGCTCAAGAGCCGACACCCACTGTGTTCGAGAAAATCGTCATCGCCAACCGGGGGGAAATCGCCCTGCGCATCTTGCGGGCCTGCCGGGAACTGGGCATCAAAACCGTCGCCGTCCACTCCACGGTCGACCGCAACCTCAAGCACGTGCGCCTCGCCGACGAAAGCGTCTGCATCGGCCCGCCCCCGGCGGGGGAGAGCTACCTCAATATGCCCGCCATCATCAGCGCCGCCGAGGTCACCGACGCCGTGGCCATCCACCCCGGCTATGGCTTTTTGGCGGAGAACGCCGACTTTGCCGAGCGGGTGGAACAGTCGGGTTTCACATTTATCGGTCCCCGCCCCGAGACCATCCGCCTCATGGGAGACAAGGTCTCGGCCATCAAAGCCATGCGGGAGGCCGGGGTACCCTGCGTCCCCGGCTCCGATGGCACCTTGGGGGAAGACCCCGACACCCTGCGTGCCACGGCCCAGCAGATTGGCTACCCGGTGATCATCAAAGCCGCCGGTGGTGGCGGCGGGCGGGGTATGCGGGTGGTCCACAGCGAGGCGGCGCTGTTGAACGCCATCGCCACCACCAAGGCCGAGGCCGAGGCGGCCTTTGGCAACGCCACGGTGTACATGGAAAAGTACCTAGAGCGCCCCCGCCATGTGGAGGTCCAGGTGTTGGCCGACACCCAGGGAGGAGTGATCTCCTTGGGGGAACGAGATTGCTCCATCCAGCGCCGCCACCAGAAAATCATCGAGGAGGCCCCGGCGCCGGGCCTTCCCCTGCGCCAGCGGCGGCGCATCGGCGAGGTGTGCGTCAAGGCCTGCCGGCGCATCGACTACCGGGGCGCCGGGACCTTTGAGTTTCTCTACCAGGACGGGGAGTTCTACTTCATCGAGATGAACACCCGCATCCAAGTGGAGCATCCGGTGACGGAGATGATCACCGGCATCGACCTCATCAAAGAACAGATTCGGGTGGCGGCGGGGGAGAAGCTGCGCTACACCCAGCGGGAAATCCAGTTCACCGGCCACGCCATCGAGTGTCGCCTCAACGCCGAAGACCCCGAGACCTTTGCCCCCTCGCCGGGGACCATCACCCAGTTTCACCTTCCGGGGGGCTTGGGGGTGCGGGTGGACGCCCATATTTATAACGGCTATACCGTCCCCCCCCACTACGATTCCATGTTGGGCAAGCTCATCGCCCACGGCGAGGACCGCAACGCCGCCCTGGCGCGGATGCGCTGCGCCCTCCAGGAGCTGGTGGTGGAGGGTATCAAGACCAATGCTCCCCTCCATCGCCGCTTGTTGGGCGACAGTGGTTTTATCGAGGGGGGGGTGGATATCCACTACCTCGAACAACAATTGGCCCGGTCGAAATCGTGACGACCTCCACCCCTTGGCTCGAGCTGGCGTTGGAGGCCACGGCCGCCCCCGAACCCCTAGAGACAATACTGTGGGCGGTGGGGGCGGCGGCGGTGACCCTCACCGATGCCGGTGATCATCCCGTTTTCGAGCCCCTGCCCGGCACCACCCCCCATTGGCCCCACACCTGGGTAGTGGGGTTGTTCCAAACCCCCGAGGACGACGCGGCGTTGCTGGCCGCAGTGAAGGAAGCCCTGGGGGGCGCCCTCCCCCGCCACCGCCTCAATCCCTTGGAAGAACGGGATTGGCTCCAGGCGGGGTTGGCAGACCTGGCCCCCATGGCCTTCGGCCGACGACTGTGGGTGTGCCCCGACACCGCCACCCCCCCCGCCGAGCCCAGCGCTGACGCCGTGGTGCTCCAGTTGACCCCGGGGTTGGCCTTTGGCACCGGAACCCACCCCACCACGGCGTTGTGCCTGGAATGGCTCGACGGTCTGGCCTTGGGAGGGGAGGATGTCCTGGACTACGGCTGCGGCTCGGGCATCCTCGCCATCGCCGCCGCCCGGCTAGGGGCTCGTTCCGCGTGGGCGGTGGACATCGACCCCCAGGCGTTGTGGGCCTGCGACCACAACGCCGCCCGCAACGGGGTGGCACTTTGCACCACGCCCCCCAAAGACCTCGGGGAGGCCAGCTTTGGGGTGGTGGTGGCCAACATCCTCGCCAGGCCCTTGATTCTCCTGGCACCCCTCCTGGCTCGCCACACCGCCCCCGGAGGTCGGCTGGCCCTGGCGGGACTGCTGGGCCGCCAGTTGGCAGAAGTATCCAGCGCCTACCGACCCTGGTTCGACGAGGAGACGGTGGTGGAGCGGGAGGGCTGGGTGCGCTGGAGTGGCCGCCGCCGAGAAGACGCCCACCCCAGCTAAAATCCCGGCGGGGCGCCGGGGCGCCGGGGCGGCGGCGGGGGGGGGGTGGGGCGGGGGGGGGGGGGGGGGGGGGGGGGGGGGGGGGGGGGGGGGGGGGGGGGGGGGGGGGGGGGGGGGGGGGGGGGGGGGGGGGGGGGGGGGGGGGGGGGGGGGGGGGGGGGGGGGGGGGG
>JBHJHK010000106.1:0-9243 GCA_050330975.1 Candidatus Competibacterales bacterium
CGGTGGCCGTGCCGCCGGCCACCCTGCCCACCCGAACCGATGCTACCCGCCACGGCGCACCGACGGCCCGTCCCCGGGCACGCCCCACGGCGGCGAGTCCGGGAGCGACCACCGGGGCCTCGGCCAACTCGGCCGCCGGGACCGACGCCCCAGGGATCCCCTGGGACCCGCCGCCACCGGCCTCGACGCTGGGAAGTTCGGCAACCGTGGACTCTTCTTCGTCCACCTCGATGAACTCTTCGATGTCGAGGCCAGCGCTGGTCTGGCCCTCGATGATGGCATCGGCGGCGGTCTGGGCGTAGAGGGTCACGGCGCGGATGGCATCGTCGTTGCCGGGGATCACGTAGCTGATACCCTCGGGGGAGTTATTGGTGTCCACCACCCCCACCACCGGAATGCCCAGCTTATTGGCCTCGGTGACGGCGATGCGCTCGTGGCCCACGTCGATGATGAACAGGGCATCGGGCAAGTTGGGCATGTCTTTGATGCCCCCCAAGCTGCGCTCGAGCTTGTCCATCTCCCGGCGCAACATAATGACTTCTTTTTTGGACAGCCGCTCGAAGCTGCCGTCATCGGCCATGGTTTCCAAGTCCCGCAGCCGCTTGATGGACTGGCGCACGGTCTTGAAGTTGGTGAGCATCCCCCCGAGCCAACGATGGTTGACAAAGGGCATTTTACAGCGCGTTGCCGCCTCGGCGACGATGTTCCTGGCGGCCCGTTTGGTGCCGACGAACAACACCTTGCCCCCCTTGCTGGCCAAGCGACCCACAAAGTTCATGGCGTCGATGTGGAGCGGCAGGGTGCGCTCTAGATTGATGATGTGGATCTTGCTGCGGGCCCCGTAGATGTAGGGGGCCATCGCCGGATTCCAGTAGCGGGTCTGGTGGCCGAAATGGACGCCGGCCTCCAGCATTTCTCGCATGGTGGTCGCCATGGTATGTTCCTCAATATAAGATGGGGTTGAGCCTCCGCCTATCCCGGTGTTCGACCCGCGCGGGGCAACTCAATCGACAAATGCTCAATTGATATATGCCTTCGCGTCGGGCACCCCGAACAGCGTGCCGATAGACGTGTGGGTTAAAGGGTGAGTGGCGTTGCCTATTGGGCGCGAGGTTTATAGCATAGAACGTTTGACAACACCAAACCAGCCTCCCCATTGCCACCCAATACCTCCACCAGTCCCCAACGTCGCTCCCAGTGCAATCCCAAGCTGAGGCCTCGGTTCTGCCCTACGGTTACCCCCTCCCATGACAGACTACGTCCTCAAGACTCCCTCTGAAATCGAACAGATGCGCATCGCCTGTCACCTGGCGGCCGAGGTCCTCGATATGATCGCCCCTTTTGTTGCCGAGGGCGTCGCCACCGAGGCCCTCGACCAGCGGTGCCACGAGTACATCACCGACCATCAGCGGGCGGTGCCGGCGCCCTTGAACTATCGCGGTGCGGGCCACAGACCCTACCCCAAGGCCACCTGTATTTCCGTCAACCACGTGGTTTGCCACGGCATCCCCGGCAAAAAGGTGCTGAAGCGCGGCGACATTCTCAACATCGACATCACGGTGATCAAGGACGGCTTCCACGGCGACTGCAGTCGGATGTTCTTCGTCGGCGAACCGGGGGTCATGGCCCGGCGGGTCACCCAGGTGGCCTATGAGTGCCTGTGCGCCGGCATCGAAGCCGTGGGCCCGGGGAGGACCTTGGGGGACATTGGCCACGCCATCCAGACCCACGCCGAGAACCAGCGCTGCAGCGTGGTGCGGGAGTACTGTGGCCACGGCATCGGGCGCTCCTTCCACGAAGCGCCCCAAGTCCTCCACTACGGCAAGCCGGGTACCGGGGTGCCGTTGGTGCCCGGTATGACCTTTACCATCGAGCCCATGATCAACGCCGGCAAACGCCACACCAAACTCCTCCCCGATGGCTGGACCGTGGTCACCAAGGACCACAGTTTGTCGGCCCAGTGGGAGCATACCGTGGCCGTCAGCGAGGAAGGGGTGGACGTGTTGACCCTGCGCCCCTTCGAAACCCTCCACCGCTTCCCCCTGGACCCATGATCCCGACTCCCCAAGGGGTTGGGCCATGACCTTTCCCCTGCGCAGGAGCGGGGAACAGCTCCCGCCTCCCTTTGCCGCCGACTTCGACCCCCAAGGCGCCCCGTTGGAGGTGTTTCGCCGGGCCCTAGCCGAGGGAGATCGGACCTTGCGGGCCCTGTTCGACCAGGGCGCCAGCGCCCGGGAGTTGGTGCCGGCCCGGGCGCGGTTTATGGATCAGCTGCTCCTCGCCGCCTGGCGACGCTTCCCCCCCTTGGGACAGAGCTCGGCTTTGGTGGCCACCGGCGGCTTCGGCCGCCTCGAGCTTCACCCCGGCTCCGACGTCGACCTGTTGATCCTGGTCGAGGGGGCCCCCAGCTCGACCGAGCGCCAGGCCATCGAGACCTTTTTGGCGTTTTTGTGGGACTTGGGCCTTACCCTGGGCCACAGCGTTCGCACCCCCTCAGAGTGCGCCAGCGAGGGCGCCCGGGATGTCACCGTGATCACCAACCTCATGGAGGCGCGGTGGCTCACCGGCCAAAAGGCCCTGTTCGACGCCATGGTAGAAGCCATTGCCCCCCGGCGGATTTGGTCGAGTCGGGCGTTTTTCGAGGCCAAGCGCCAAGAGCAGCAAAAGCGCCACCAAAAGTACCACGACACCGCCTACAACCTAGAGCCCAACGTCAAGGAGAGCCCCGGGGGGCTGCGGGATATCCAGACCATCGGCTGGGTGGCCAAGCGCCACTTCGACGTCGCCACCCTCCACGACTTGGTGACCCGGGGTTTTCTCACCGAGCAAGAATACGCCGAACTGCTGTCGGGACAGGAGTTTCTCTGGCAGGTGCGCCTGGCCCTCCACTGGCTCACCAACCGGCGGGAAGACCGCTTGCTGTTCGACTACCAGCGGGCGCTGGCCGAGCGCTTTGGCCACCGGGACGACGATCCCAACGCCGCCATCGAACAGTTTATGCAGCGCTACTACCGCACCATCATAGAGTTGTCGCGCCTCAACGAGATGTTGTTGCAGCTGTTTGAAGAGGTGATCCTCCTCACCGACGACCCCGGGACGCCGGTGCCCATCAACCGCCGCTTCCACGTCCGGCGAGGCTATCTGGAGGCGAGTTCCGAAGACGTATTCCGCCGCTACCCCTTTGCCCTGTTGGAGATTTTTTTGATCCTCCAGCAACATTCACAGCTCAAGGGGGTGCGGGCCACCACCGTGCGGTTGATCCGCGACCACCGGGGCCTCATCGACGACCGGTTTCGGGCCGATCTGCGGGCCAGGAGCCTGTTTATGGAAATCCTCCGCCAACCCGAGGGGGTGACCCGCCAATTGCGGCGCATGAACCGCTACGGGGTGTTGGGGGCCTATTTGCCGGAGTTTGGCCGCATCCAGGGGCGGATGCAGTACGACTTGTTCCACGTCTACACCGTGGATACCCATACCCTGTTTGTGGTGAGGAATTTGCGGCGCTTCGACCTGGAGGCCTTCGCCGACGAGTTTCCCCACTGCTCGGAGATCATGACCCGAATCCCCAAGCCCGAGGTGCTCTACATCGCCGCCCTCTACCACGACATCGCCAAGGGGCGCCAGGGGGATCACTCGGAGCTAGGTGCCCTCGATGCGGCGCGGTTTTGCCAGCGCCACGGCCTCAACCAACGAGACGAGGCGTTGGTGGTATGGCTAGTGCGCCACCACCTGCTCATGTCCCTCACCGCCCAAAAGCGCGACATCCACGACCCCGCGGTGGTCGACGAATTCGCCCACCAGGTGGGCACCCAGGAGCATTTGAACCATTTGTATTTGCTCACCGTGGCCGACATCCGCGCCACCAACCCGAGCCTCTGGAACGACTGGCGGCGCCACCTGTTGGAAAACCTCTACGAGGTTACCCACCAGGCCCTAGTTCGCGGCCTCGACCACCCGGTGGACCGGGCCGAACGCATCGGCGACATCCAACGGGAGGCCCGGCGGCAGCTGATCCAGACCGGCATCGCCGCGGCCCGCATCCAACGGTTGTGGGCGGATTTTAGCGACGACTATTTCCTGCGCCACAGCGGCGAGGAGGTGGCCTGGCACACCCGAGCGGTGCTCAAGAAAGCCGACGACAACCGGGCGTTGGTGTTGGCCCGCCCCGACAATGTCCGCGGCGGCACGGAGATCTTCATCCACACCCGCAACCGCCCCAATATCTTCGCCCTCACCACCGCCGAGGTGGAGCGCTAAAACCTCAACGTCGTGGACGCCCGCTTGAGCGCCGCCCCCAAGGGCTACACCTTGGACAGCTATACCGTATTGGAGCAGTCGGGCTCCCCCATCGCCGATCGAACCCGCCTCAAGGAGATCTTGTTGGGTTTGCGTTCGGCCCTCAACCGCGGCGACCGCAGCCTCCCCCCGCCCCCCCGCCACCTCACCCCAAGGCGTCTCAAGCACTTTCACATTCCCACCCGGGTGACCTTTATCGACGACCATCAAAGCGCCCGTACCATCGTCGAGATCGTCAGCCTCGACCGCCCGGGATTGCTGTCTTGTATCGCCCGGGCGTTCATCGACGAAGGCGTGGTGGTGGTCAACGCCAAGATCGCCACCATTGGCGCCCGGGCTGAGGATGTGTTTTTCATCACCGATGGCCGGGGACAACCCCTGTGTCGGGGGGAACAATTCAGCGCCCTGCGCCGGACCTTGATTCAACGCATCGAGGAGGCGGCGGGGCCTTGATTTCTGAGATCCCGGGTCTTCTGCGATGATCCCATCCCCTACTCCCGGCCAAGACCCCAGGCAGCGCCTCCAAGACCGTCTGCAACCGGTGCGGACTCTGCTGCAAAAGCACCGCCTAGTGGCGGTCCTCATGGACCGCAACCGCCACAACCGCCGCCAGGTGCTCGTGCAGCAACTAGTCCACCGCCAGCAGCTCGCCGAGCTCCGCCGGACGTTGGCACGCCTCCACGCCGCCGACATCGCCCACCTCCTAGAGACCCTCCCTCCCCATGCACGCCCGGGGGTCTTCGCCTGTCTGTCCCCCCCCATGGGGGGCGAGGTCTTGGGGGAGTTGGACGATCCCATCGCCGGGGATCTCATGGCCGCCACTGACCCCGAGTTGTTGTTGGCGGCGGGCAAGGGCCTCGATGGCGACGACCTCCAGCGCCTGGCCCCCCATTTTCCCCAGCTGGTGCGGGACGCCCTCTTCAAGGCCCTAGACGCGGGCCAACGACGCTTTGTGGAGTACGCCGCCGCCTACCCCGAAGATCGGGTGGGACGATTGATGACCGCCGACGCCGTGGCGGTGGCGGCCAACGACAGCATTCGCCAGGTGATCAAGACCCTGCGCCGCCGGGCCCCCTTCCCCGAACACACCGACCAGCTGTTCGCCGTCGACCCCTCGGGGCGGCTATTGGGGGTGGTGGCCCTCCAGGCCCTGTTGACCCACCCGGCCCGCCAGGCGGTGGCCACCACGATGGTGCCCCCCCCCTTGACCCTGTCGCCCTGGGACACATTGGATGCCGCCGCCGAGGTCTTTGAGCGCTACGACCTGCGCTCGTGTCCGGTGGTGGACGCCAAGGGCCAGCTCTTGGGCCGGATCACCGTGGAGGCCATCGTGGACCACATCCGCGCCGCGGGCCAGGAGGACATCCTCCAGCGGGACGGCCTGCCGGGGGATGTGGATCTGTTGGCCCCGGCCTGGCAGAGCGCCAGGGGCCGTTGGCTGTGGCTGTTGGTCAACCTCATCACCGCCTTTGTGGCCTCGCGCTTTATCGGCCTGTTCGAGGACACCATCGAGCGGTTGGTGGCGTTGGCCACCCTCATGCCCATCGTCGCGAGTTTGGGGGGCAACACCGGCAACCAGACCACGGCGCTGTTTATCCGCGGCCTGGCACTGGATCAGATCAACGCCGCCAACCGCGGCTATTTGATCGCCAAGGAGCTCAAGGTGGGCTTCATCAACGGCGGGCTGTGGGGGGGACTCATCGGCCTTGGAGCCCTGGTCCTCTACGGCGATGGACCCTTGGCGTTGGTGATGGGGTTGGCGGTGTGGCTCAATTTGGTCATCGCCGCCTTTGCCGGCATCGCCATCCCGCTGACCATGGACCGCCTGGGGCGCGACCCGGCCCTAGGGGCCAGTGTGTTGCTCACCTTTACCACCGACAGCATGGGGTTTTTGCTCTTTTTGGGGCTGGCGACGGCGGTTTTGACCCCTTGAAGCGCTATCGCGCCGGTGGGGTGGGGGGGGTGCAGGGTTTTAGGGCGTACAGGGGCCGGCCGCAGTACTTGCAGTAGACGGCGTCGGCATCGTGGCCCGGGCGCTGACAGGTGGGGCAGGCGGCAACGGTCTCGCCCCGCCCTCGCTCTCCCCGGCCCCGCCGGTCCTGGGCCCGGGATAGGGCCACGGTGACGATTCCGGTGGGAACGGCGACGATGCCGTAGCCCAAAATCATCACCAGGCTTGCAAAGATCTGTCCCAAGGGGGTTTGGGGCGAGATGTCGCCATAGCCCACGGTGGTCAAGGTGACGATCGCCCAATACATCCCCCGGGGTATGCTGTCGAAGCCGTTGGCTTCCCCTTCGATGAGGTACATGATGGCGCCGATGATCAGCACCAAGGTCAATACGGTGGCGATGAAAACGATGATGGTGCGGCGGGTCTGCCAGATGGCCGAGGCCAACAAAGCCCCCTCGCTCAGGTAGCGGGCCAGCTTGAGAATGCGAAAAATTCGCAGCAACCGCAGGGCGCGGAATACCAACAGCGACCCGGCCCCGGGGAACAGCAAACTCAGGTAGGCGGGCAGGATCGACAACAGATCCACCACGCCAAAAAAACTGATGGCATAGCGCCAAGGGCGGAGGGCGCAGTAGAGGCGGACGAGGTACTCGAGGGTAAACAGGCCGGTGAAACACCATTCCAGGACCGAGAGGGTGGCGCCAAAGCGGCGCCCGTAGACCTCGACGCTCCCCAGGGATACCACCACGACACTGACGACGATGGTCCACAGCAATAACACGTCGAATCCCCGACCCGCGGGGGTATCGGTGCCAAAGATCACCCGTCGCAACAGCGTCCGCAGTGACTCCCGTTTGTTCTGGCCTTTAGAATGCTCCATCATGATTTATGTAACAATTGGTCGCTGATGGGTTTATGGTAATTCATGGCCAATGGCGGCGATGACGATGACCGCAACAATAGCAATGCCCCTTCGAGGTTCCATGGAAGGTCGACGTTTACTGATCGTCGATGACGACCCGCGCATCAGCCGTCTGGTTAAAAATGTCGGCGAAGAACTGGGCTATGTGGTCCACGCCGTCAACGACCCCCAGGATTTCCTGATCACTTACCGCCAGGTGACGCCGCACTTGGTGGTGTTAGACCTCCACATGAAGCAGTTAGACGGCATCGAGCTGCTGCGCCAGCTGACCGATGAAAGCCACCAGACGGCGGTGTTGCTGGTGAGCGGGGTCGACCCGCGGATCTTAAACACCGCCGAACGCCTGGGAAAGTCGTTGGGGCTAGACATGCGCGGGGCCATCCACAAGCCCCTGTCCCTCGACCTGCTGCGCAACAGTTTGCGCCAGCAGCGGGCCTTGAGCCCCACCAAGCACCGTGCGGCCATCCCCACGGCCAGCCGGGCTGAACTCATCGAGGCCCTGGCCCAAGGGGATTTTTGTCCCTTCTACCAACCCAAGGTGGATTTGCACCACGGCGTGGTGGTGGGCGCCGAAGCCCTGGCCCGCTGGCGGCGCCCCTCGGGGGAGATCCTCCGTCCCCGATCGTTCATTCCCTCAGCGGAGAGCAGCCGTCTCATCGAGCCGCTGACCTTTGCAATTCTCCAGGGGGTGTTGCAGGACATGGCCAGCTGGCCCGAGTGTGCCAGTCACCTCCACATCGCCGTCAATCTGTCGGCCCAGCTCCTCAACGACGTCACCCTCCCCGACCGCATCGAGGCGTTGGTGGACCACTACGGCATCGCCCCCTCGCGCCTCACCCTGGAGGTCACCGAGAGCTGGGCCGTGGGCTTGTCGCCCCGCAGCATGGACATTCTCACCCGGTTGCGCCTCAAGGGTCTCCAGTTGGCCATCGACGACCTGGGCACCGGCTATGCCTCCCTGGAAAACCTCTATGCTCTGCCCTACGGCGAGCTCAAAATCGACCGCTACTACGTGGCCAGTGCCCGGACCCAGGCCGACGCCCAGGCCGTGGTGCGCTCCATCGCCGGCCTTGGCACCGAACTCGGGGTGACGGTGGTGGCCGAAGGCATCGAAGATCCCGCCGCCCGCCAGTGGCTCCAGGCTATCGGTTGCCACGTGGGCCAGGGGTTTCTGTTTAGCCAAGCCCTGGAAAACGGGGGTTTTTTGCGCTGGTTAGAACGCTTCCAGGACCATCGCTTTTAGCGTTCTATCCCCACCGGGGTAGACGAGCGGACCCCCGGGGATTACCCTCTCCGGGATTTTCCAGCCGCTGTTCACCGTTTTCGAGCATCGCCGTGTCTCCAGTTGCCCTCGTCTGCACCGTCGTTGGTTTGGTGGCCCTGAGCCTCCCCGCCTCAGCCCAGGGGTGGGACTGGGAGTCCCTGTGGTCGCGGGCCGACCAGCGGGCCCATCGGGCCCTGGGGGAGGGCAACTACGATCGAGCCGCCGACTTGAGCCGCGACCCCCTGCGCCGGGGGGCCGCCGAATACCGCCGCGGGCGTTATCAAGAGGCCCTGACGGCCTTTGGGGCCGGCGAGGGGGCGGTGGCCGCCTACATCCGCGGCATTGCCCTGGCGCAACTGGGGCGCTATCCCGAGGCCCTGGCGGCCTATGACGAGGCGTTGGCCCTCGATCCCAGCTTGGAAGACGCCCGCCACAACCGGGCCCAAGTGCAAGAATTGCTGGACCGTCAACCCCCCGAGCCCCCCCAGCGAGAACAAAGTGAAGAGGACCCCAGCGGGGAAGAGGGGCAGCGGGGAGAGGGGGGGGAAGGCGACCCGCCGCCGGAGTCGGCCGCCGAGGGGGACTCCCAGGCGGGCTCCCCCGCCGCCGACGGCGGGAGCCAATCGGGCACCGGAACGCCGCCCCCCACCGAGGCCGGCCCCCGGGAGGCCGGCCCCCGGGAGGCCAGCCCCCGGGAGGCCGGCGCCGCGGGGGCCGCCGGGGGGGGGCAAGCGCCGCCCGAAGGGCCCCAACGGGGTTTGGGCCCCCAAGCGATGGGAAGAGCACCCGGCTGCACAGGAGGGCCCGTGT
>JBHJHK010000107.1:0-12427 GCA_050330975.1 Candidatus Competibacterales bacterium
AGGGCCAGCGGTGACGGGTGGCCATCACCCGCGGGGGGCTGTATTGGCGAAAATTGTGGCGCTTTTGGACCTTGCGTGGAACCCGTCACAGGCCCTGGAGGAGTGCCCTCACCGGGAGTGCCCTCCATCGAGGCGGAGGGGGAGTCACCCCCCTCCTCCGCGATGGAGGGGTGAGAAAACGCGGTTGCCCAAGCCAGAGGCCGGGGGTGAGGGTTGTCGGCGAGGGGCCAACGGGAGAATCAAACCATGACCGATGCCTTAATCATCGGCGCCGGCGCCGCCGGCCTCGCCGCGGGGCGCGGGTTGCAGGCCAAGGGTTGGCGGGTCGCCGTGTTGGAGGCCCGGGGGCGCCTGGGGGGACGGGCGTGGACTGTGGATGATTTTGCCGACTTTCCCGTGGAGTTGGGGGCCGAATTTATCCATGGAGAGCGCGCCGCCACCCACGCTCTGGTGGCGGCGGCGGGCCTCACCGCCTTGCCCGTCACCCGCCATGGGGCGGGGCTGTGGTGGGGGGCGCCCGGCGCCACACCCCACGGACAACTCGATGGCGCCACCCGGGGGACCATCGAGGCTCTGGCCGCCGCCCACGGGCAGTTGGCCCGGGGTTGGTCCGGGGAGGGGGATTGTTCCCTGAAGGCGCACTTAAAGCGCCAGGGCTTCGACGCCATCGCCTTGGGGATGGCCGAGGTGCTGTTGGCCCAGACCTGCTGTGCCCCGTTGGATCGTTTGAGCTGCGCGGATCTGGCCCGGGAGTTGGCAGGGGACCGGGCTGGGACTCGGGAGGCGCGCATCGCCGAGGGCTATGGCGCCCTCTTTGCCCACTACGCCCAATCCCTGGAGGTGGTCTACAACGCCCCGGTGACGGCCTTGGCCCGGGACTCAGGGGGAGTGGTGGCCTCCACGCCGGGGGGTGAGTATCGGGGTCAGGTGGCCGTGGTGGCGGTGCCGGTGGCGGTGCTCCGGGCGGGTCACATCGTCTTTGATCCCCCGTTGTCGGCGGCCAAGGAGGAGGCCATAGCCGCCCTTGAGACCCTGCCCGCCACCAAGCTCCTCTACCGTTTCAACCGGGCATTGTGGCCCGCCGAGTTGGCCTACTTGGCCCACGGCGGCCTGGCGGCCCGCTGGTGGACACCGGGATATGGCCGCGGTGGGAGCGACGGGGTCATCTGCTGTTACATCACCGCCCGGCGGGCCGCTGCCTTGGATGCCTTGGACGAGGCGGCAGCCCTGGAGGTGGGACTGGGGGAACTGGAGGCTCTGTTGGGGCGGCGAGACCTGGCGAGGCACTGTTGTGGGGCTCGACGGGTGGCCTGGGGGACAGACCTCTGGAGTTTGGGGGGCTCCGCCCACGTCCCCCCCGGGGCGGCGGCGGCCCGGGAGATCTTGGCCGCTCCGGAAGGGGATAGGCTGTTCTTCGCCGGGGAGGCCACGGCCTACCACAGCAACCCCCAGACGGTCCACGGCGCCCTGGAGTCGGGTTGGCGGGCGGCGGGGGAGTGCCGGGCGGTTTGCTGAGGCCACGGCCACAGGCCAAACGACTCCCCCGGCCCCAAGCCTATAGTTTTGCCAATTCTGGTCTACTATTTCCCTAGATCCTGCGCCCCCACCTCCAACCCGGAGAGCCCCCATGGCCGAAGAGACGCTCTTTGCCGCGTTGTCCGTGGACAACGTCCGCCGCCATGTCACCACCATCGTCACGGAGATCCCATCTCGGCTGGCGGGGTCGGACAACGGCCGGCGCATGGCGGAGTACAGCGCCAAAGCCATGGTGGAAGCCGGGGCCGACGAGTGCCAAATCCACGAGTTGCCCGCCATCGTCAGCTTCCCCGAAGCCGCCGAGTTGCGGGTGCTGGCCCCCGAAGTGCGGACGATCCAGGCCAACACCCTAGGCCACTCCCTGGCCACCACCCCCCGGGGGGTGGAGGGGGACCTCATGGACGTGGGTTCCGGGGCCTTTGCCGACTACGAGGGCCAAAACCCCCTGGGTGCGATTTCCATGTCGGAGCTGTCCTACAGCCCCGCCCGCCACGAAAAACAGCGCATCGCCGGCCTCATGGGCTGTTCGGCGGCGGTGATGATGAACTGGGGGCCGCCGGATAACGACGCCCTGCCCTTTGGCTCGGTGAAGCCCGCCTGGGGCACCCCCACCCCCGATGCCCTACAAAACCAGATGCCCACCCTGCCCTGTGTGGGCATCGCCCGCACCGACGGTCTGATGCTGCGGGACTGGCTCGCCAAGGGGCCGGTGCGGGTGTGGCTGCGAACCCGGGTGGAAAATCCCTGGTGTCCGGTGCAAATCACCACCGCCGAGCTCAAGGGTCGCAGCGACGATTTTGTGGTGGTGGGGGGCCACCAAGACTCCTGGCCCGGGGAGGCCGCCACCGACAACGCCGCTGGCAACGCCTGTATGTACGAACTGGCCCGGGTCTTCGCCCCCCTCAAAGACCAGTTGCGCCGGGGACTGGTGTTTGGCTGTTGGACCGCCCACGAGACCGGCACCATGGCGGGCTCCGCTTGGTTTGTCGATCAAAACTGGGACCGGCTGCGGCGCCATATGGTGGCCTATTTGCAGATCGACCAGCCGGCCTGTGTGGGCACCAGCCGCTGGGGAACCTCTTCCAACGCCGAACTCAAGGCCTTCCACCAGGGCATCGAACAAAGACTCTTAAACGGCATGCCCCACTACTGGCGGCGGGCGGCGAAAAATGGCGACAGCTCGTTTTTTGGCCTCGGAGTGCCCATGCTCCACGGCGAGGGCAGCTTTACCGAACAAGAACTGCGCCAAACCGCCAACGCCAACTTGGGCTGGTGGCACCACTCCCTCCACAACACCCTGGACAAGCTGGACTGGGACTTCATGGCCACCCACCTGCGGATCTACGCCGCTTATCTTTGGGAGCTGTGTACCGCCCCCGTGTTGCCCTTTGAATTCGCCACCGTGGCCGACCAGGTCATCGAGCGCCTGGAGACCCTGGCCCCCTTTGGGGCCGATGTGGGGTTGGACGAAACGTTGGGATGCGCTCGCGCCTTCCGCGGCGCCGCGGCCCGTCTGGCCCAGACGGCCGACGCCCAGCGGGCCCTGTACCGCGCCCAACCCCACCGGGACGAGGCCGCCGCAGAGCGCCTCAACGAGGCCATGAAGCGCCTGAGCCGGCTGTTGGTGCCCCTCCAGAGCACCGCCGTGGGGACCTACGGCCACGACCCCTACGGTTACACCCCCCAGACCACCATGATCCCCTGCCTCTACGACCTGCCCCGCCAGGCCGGGCTCCCCGACGGTCCCGAGCGCTGGTCCTTGGCCGTGCAATTGCGCCGGGAGCGCAACCGGGTCACCGACGCCCTGGTGGACGCCAGCCGGGTGGTGGACGAGGCTCTGGAAACCCTCAACAGTTGATCCCCCCGGAGGGCGTGCCGTGGAACCCGTGATCCGCTACCAACTCACCAGCCCCATGCACCTGACCTTGGGGCCCGATGAAATCCAACGCCGCTTAGCGGTCTTGAAAACCCTGGCGGGGCCGGGGATACAGCTGGAGGCCAAGGCCTTGACGGGGGGACCCGGGGCCATCGAATCGGCCCGGGATGCCGCGTTGGTGGTGCCAGAACTCCTGATCCGGGGCCAGGAGGCCCAAGAACAGGGGGTGGCGGCGTTGATCGTCGGCTGTTTTAGCGATCCGGGCCTCGGGCCATTGCGGGAAGTGCTGGACATCCCCGTGGTGGGCCCCGGCAGCAGCGCCATGCACCTGGCCGCCCAGTTGGGAGGGCGCTTTGCGGTGTTGTCCCCCCGCCAACCCGGTAGCCGGGCGGTGCTCCAGGCCCGGGGCTTGGGGCTGGAGGGGTGTTACGCCGGCAGCTACGGGGTGGATATCCCGGTGCTGGCATTTGGCCGCGACCCCGCCGCCACCCTGGGGCACCTGGCCGAACGGGGCCAGGCGGTATTGGCCACCAGCGGCGCCGACACCCTGGTGCTGGGCTGTATGTCCATGGCCTTCTCGGGGGCGGCGGAAATTTTGAGCGAGGACCTCCAGGTGCCGGTGGTGAATCCCGTGGCGGCGGCGGTCCACCAGGCCCGGGGCCTGGTCGCTATGAAACTCAGCCACAGCCGCCGGGCCTACCCCGCACCCCCCGGGCAAACCGTCTACTGATGCCATTCCGCGATCCGTTCTGGGATCACTGCCTTCGACCCTTGGGAGTACCACGCGTCATGAAGCCGTTGTCTATCCCCGCTGCCCTGGCCCTGGCCCTGGCGATGGGTTTTGTCCCCGCCGCCACCAGCTACGCCCAAGACGAAGACGTCTTGGTGTGGGGGGACACCCTCCCCGCCAGCCTCGACCCCCACGTGGTGTTTGACGTACCCATGCAGTTTATCCTCCTCAACGTCTACGACGGCCTGTACCGCTACCAGGGCAATCCCCCGGAGCTGGTGCCCTGGCTCGCCGAGAGCTCCGAGGTGAGCGAGGACGGCCTCACCTGGACGTTTAAACTGCGCCCCGGTCTCACCTTCCACGACGGTTCGGCCCTGACGGCCGACGATGTGGTCTACAGCTTCCAGCGCTTGTTGGCCATCGGCAAGGGGCCCGCGGGGGCCTTTCGCCCGGTGCTCCAGGGGGAGAATGTCACCGCCTTGGACGATCTGACGGTGCGCTTTGTCCTGGACAAGCCCTATGCCCCGTTTTTGTCGGCGCTACCCATCGTCGCCATCGTCAACCAGGAGGCCCTGGAGGCCAACGCCCAAGGGGAAGACCTGGGGCAGACCTGGTTGGCCTCCAACGCCGCGGGCTCTGGGGCCTACGCCATAGACCCCGCCAGCTACCGTCCCCAAGAGGCGTTGGATCTGCGCCTCAACCCCGACCATTTCCCGGGCTGGGACCACAACGACGACCCCGTGGAACTGATCCGGGCCCGGCCGGTGCTGGAGACCTCCACCCGGGTGTTGGCCCTGCTGCGGGGGGATATCGACGCCACCGACAGCTATCTCCCCACCGACCAGGTGGAGCGGGTGGAGCGGGCCGACGGCGTTCGGGTGGCCCGGGACGAGTCCATGCGGATCTTCTTGATCCGGATGAACAACCAAAAGCCCCCCTTCGACAACCTCCACGCCCGGCGCTGCTTGAGCTACGCCTTTAACTACGACGGCTTCATCGGCCAAATCCTCAAGAATTACGCCGAGCGCAACGGAGGGCCCTTGCCGCGCAATTTGTGGGGTTTTCCCGAGGATGTCCAACCCGTGAGCTACGACCTGGAGAAGGCCAAGGCCGAGTGCGACCTGGCCCGGGAGCAGGGTGCCCCCTTGGATCGGCCCTTGGAGATCCACATCCAAAGCGCCCTGGACCAGACCACCCAGGCCGCCCAGCTGTTCCAGAGCGATCTGCGACGGTTGGACATCGAGCTGAAACTGGTCCCCAATACCTGGCCCAACCTCACTTCTTCCACGGCCAGCCCCGAGACCACCCCGGACATGTGGATCCACTGGGTGAGTACCTACTTCGTCGACCCGGAGAACTGGATTGGCCAGATGTACGACAGCCAGTTCCACGGCACCTGGAAGGCCTCGGCCTGGTACCAAAACGACACCGTGGACCAACTGTTGCGCCAGGCCCGGGCCGAGTCCGACCGGGATGCCCGGGCCGAGCTCTACCGACGGGCCGCCCGCCAGGTGGTGAGCGATGCCGCCGACATCTGGATCTACAACACCGTCCAGTTGCGGGGCCTCTCCGAGCGGGTCCAGGGCTACAGCTTTAGCCCCGTGGGCAGCGGCGGCGAGTTGCGCTACGTGAGCGTCGAGTAACCCGGGCTCGGGGGTTCGCCGTGCTGGCCTTCGCTCTGCGGCGGCTTTTGTTGCTGCTCCCCACCTTGTTGGGGTTGCTGGTATTGACCTTTGTCCTGGTGCGGGCGCTGCCCAGCGACCCCGCCGCCGCCTTGGCGGGGGAAAACGCCACCCCGGCCCAAATTCAAGCCATCCGGGAGCAGTACGGCTTCGACCAACCCCTCTATGTCCAGTTTGGGGTCTACATGGGTCAGGTACTCCAGGGAGACTTGGGGGTGAGCGTCTACAGCAACCGCCCGGTGGCTTTGGATCTCATCCAGCGCCTGCCGGCCACCCTGGAACTCACCTTCGCCGCGCTGTTGTTGGCCGCCGTGGTGGGCATTCCGTTGGGGGTATTGGCGGCGGTGGACCACAACGGTCTCCTGGACCACGCCATTCGGCTGTTCACCGTGGGGGGGCTGGCCCTGGCGTCCTTTTGGCTGGCTATCATGTTCCAGTTGCTGTTCGCCATGGAGTGGAACGTGTTGCCGTTGCGGGGGCGGTTGGGGATCGCCACCGACCCACCCCCCGGGGTCACCGGTTTGTACCTGGTGGACAGTGTGTTGGCGGGGCAGTGGCGGACCCTACGCGACGCCCTGGCCCACCTGGTGTTGCCCGCCACCACCCTGGCCCTGGCGGCCTTGGCGACCCTCACCCGCTTTACCCGCAGCGCCATGCTGGACGTCCTCCAGCGGGACTTCATCGCCTATGAGCGGGCGGTGGGCTACCCCAGGCGCCGAATTGTCGTCCCCTTTGCCCTGCGCAACGCCCTGGTGACCCCTGTGACCCAGGTGGGGTTGTTATTTGGGGCTTTGATCTCCGGGGCGGTGGCGGGGGAGGCCATCTTCGATTGGCCGGGGGTGGGGTCCTACGCCGTGGCGGCCATACTCAACGCCGATTTCAAGGCCGTATTGGGGGTCACGTTGTTGGTGGGGGTGATCTACGCTGTGGTCAACCTGGTGGTGGATATTCTCCACGCCCTCATCGACCCCCGGGTGGCGGAACAGCTGTGAGGGTCATCGTCCGCAAGTTGCTGCGGGATGTGCCGGCTGTGCTGGGCCTGCTGCTGTTGTTGACCGTGGCCCTGGTGGCGGTGGCGGGGTCGTGGCTGGCCCCCTACCCCGAAGACGCCTTTGGCGCCAACATCCTCCAGCGCCTGGAGGCCCCCTCCCGGAATTTCCCCTTTGGCACCGACCACCTGGGCCGCGATGTCCTGTCCCGGGTGATCCTCGGGGCCCGCAGCGCCCTGCTGGTGGCGTTGACGGTGGTGGCGGGGGCCATGGCCATCGGCGTACCCTTGGGCTTGGTCGCCGGCTACTACCGAGGCTGGGGGGCGGAGCTCATCATGCGCATCACCGATGTGTTTTTGGCGGTGCCCCAGCTGGTGCTGGCCCTGGCCCTGGCCCAACTCCTGGGGGCCGGCCTGTGGAGCGCCATGGTGGCCTTGACCCTCACCTACTGGCCGTTTTTCACCCGCACCGTCTACGCCGAAACCCGGCGCCTCAAGGGGGCTTTGTTTGTGGAAGCCCTCCAGGGGTTGGGGGCGAGTTCTGGGCGCATCCTGTTTGGCCATATCCTGCCCAACGCCGCCGGGGCGATTTTGGTACGGGCCTCCATCGGCATGGGGTTTACCATCCTCACCGCCGCGGTACTGGGGTTTTTGGGGGTGGGTGCCGCACCGCCTTCTCCCGACTGGGGGCTGGCCATCGCCGAGAGCCGCCAGTACCTGCCCGAGGCCTGGTGGTTTGCCACCTTCCCGGGGCTTGCCATCTTCGCCGTTGTGTTGGGCTTCAATCTCCTGGGGGATCGGTTGCGGGACCTCATCGACCCCCGCCTCAGGCGGTCGCGATGACCGCGCCGTTGCTCAGCGTGGACGAGTTGGCCTTGAGCATCCAAGGCGACGAGGGGCGGGCCTGGGTGTTGGACGCCGCCAGCCTCACCGTCCACCCCGGGGAGATCGTCGGTCTGGTGGGGGAGTCGGGGTGCGGCAAGTCCACCTTGGTGAAAACCCTGCTGGGGATCTTGCCCAGGGGTTCGCGCATCGATGGGGGCCATGCCACCTTTGCCGGGCGGGACCTGTTGGCCCTCACCGAACGACAACGCCAGCGCTGGGTGCGGGGGGCGGGGATGGGTTTTATCCCCCAAGACCCCTATCTGGCCCTCAACCCGGTGTTCACCGTGGGGGACCAGCTGTTGGAGATCTTGCGCTGGCACGGGCCCCACCGCAGCCTCAGGGGCCGCGCAGCCAGGGCCGCCCACCACCGGGTATTGCTGGAATTGCTCAAGGCGGTGCAGCTCCCCGACCCCGAGGATTGCCTGAGGCGCTATCCCCACCAGTTCAGCGGCGGCCAGCGCCAGCGGTTGCTCATCGCCGGGGCGCTGGCCTGTGGTCCGCAACTGGTGGTGGCCGACGAGCCCACCACGGCGTTGGACGTCACCACCCAGCGGGAGATCCTGCGGTTGTTGACTCAACTGGTCACCGAGGTCGGTGGGGCGCTGCTGTTGGTGACCCACGATTTGGGGCTAGTGGCCCAGTATTGCCATCGGGTGGTGGTGATGTACGCCGGTCAGACCGTGGAGAGCGGCCCCACCCGGGCCCTCATCGACGCCCCCCGCCACCCCTACCCCCAGGCCCTGTTGGCCTGCCACCCCGACCGCAGCGATCCCCTGGCGGGGGAGGGGGGGATCCCCGGGGTGGTGCCTTCCCCTTTGGTTCCCCCCCCGGGCTGCCGCTTTGCCCCCCGCTGTGCCAAGGCGCGGTCCGATTGTCGAGCGGCACGCCCCCCGAAGGTAGGTGGCCAACGGGAGGTGCGCTGTGTCCTCTATGTCTGACCGCGTGATCCCCGAGCCGCCTTTGTTGCAGACCAAGGGCCTCACCGTGGAGCTGGGGGGGCGCCGCCCCTGGCTCGGCAAGGCCATTGCGCCGGTGCGGGCGGTGGATGGGGTAGACCTGACCCTCCAGCGGGGAGAGGTGTTGGGGTTGGTGGGGGAATCGGGCTGTGGCAAGTCCACCCTGGGTCGCACCTTGTTGGGTATCCAGCGGGAGACCCGGGGCGATATCTTTCTCGCCGGGCGGCGGGTGAGCGGCGTAGCCCCCTTCGAGGCCCGTCGCCGGCGCCGCCGGTTGCAATACGTCCACCAGGACCCCGGGGCGGCCCTGGACCCCTGGTGGTCCATCGGCGCCACCTTGGCGGAGGGCTTGAAGATCCACGGGGTGAGGGATCGCCGGGAGCGGGGGTTGCGGGTCAGCGAGGTGTTGGCGGCGGTGGGCCTCGACGACAGCTTCAAGGTGCGCTACCCCCACGAACTCAGCGGCGGCCAGCTGCGGCGGGTGGGGCTGGCGCGGATTTTGGTGTTGGATCCCGAGATTGTGATCCTCGACGAGCCCACCTCGGGGTTGGATCTATCGGTCCAGGCCACGGTACTCAAGCTGTTCGCCGAGCTCCAGTGTCGGCAAGGCTTGAGCTATTTGTTCATTTCCCACGATTTGTCGGTGGTGCGCCGCTGGTGTCACCGGGTGGCCATCATGTATTTGGGGCGGATCGTCGAGGAGGGTCCCACGGAGGCGTTGTTCACCGCCCCCCGCCATCCCTACACCGAGGCGCTGTTGGCCGCCGCGCCACGCTTGGTTCCGGGGGACGATACCGTGGCGGCTCCCCTCCTGGGGGACCCCCCCGACGCCCGACGGGTCCCCGGGGGCTGCGCCTTCCACCCCCGCTGTCCCCATGCCCGGGAGCTCTGCGTTGCCCAGCGCCCGGCTCTCCGGGGGGCGGGGCCGCGGCGGGTCAGTGCCTGTCTGCGCAGCGAAGGTCTCTACGGGGCGCCGCGGCCCCTAGATGGGATGGAAGTGGCACCGTGAAACAGATCCAAGGGGCGTGGTATGAGCGCCTGGGCCCCCCCCACGAAGTGCTCCAGGTGGGCGAGCTCCCGGCTCCTGAGGTGGGCCCTGGTGAGGTGTTGGTGCGCATACTGGCTTCGGGAATCAACCCGGCGGACTGCAAGCGCCGGGCCGGTTGGCAGTATGGCCCCATGGCCTTTCCCCGCATCATCCCCCACGCCGACGGTGCCGGGGTGATCGTCGCCACGGGCGAGGGGGTGACGGCAAAACGGGTGGGGCAGCGGGTGTGGCTGTGGAATGCCCAGGGGGACCGCCCCTGGGGCACGGCCGCCGAACTCTGCGCCCTGCCCGCCGAGCGGGCGGTGCCGTTGCCTCCGGGGGTGGACGTGATCACCGGGGCCACCCTGGGGATCCCCGCCGTCACCGCCCACTACGCCCTCCACGCCGACGGCCCCATAGGGGGGCAGACGGTGTTGGTCCAGGGGGGGGCTGGGGCGGTGGGCTATTTCGCCATCCAGCTGGCGGTGGCGGCCAAAGCCCGGGTCATCGCCACGGTGAGTAGTGCTGCCAAAGCGCAGGTGGCCCGCAGCGCCGGGGCGGTGGTGGTGGACTATCGCCGGGAAGACGTGGTGGATGCGGTGCTGGCCGCCACCGGTGGCCTGGGGGTGGACCGGGTCGTCGAGGTGGATTTTGCCGCCAACCAAGCCAGCGACGTCCGGCTTATCCGCCCCAACGGCGTGATCGCCAGCTATTCCTCCACCAGCGACCCCCACCCGACCCTGGATTACTATGCCCTGGCCTTCAAGGGGGTGACGTTGCGCCTGGTCCAGGCCTACCTCTTGCCCCCCAAGGCCCGGGCGGCGGCCATCGAGGCCATCAACGCCGCCTTGTCCACTGGGACCCTCCATCCCCCGCCGGTGACCACCTTTCCCCTGAAGGACATCGCCGCCGCCCACGGGGCGGTGGAAGGCAAGACCTTGGTGGGGAAGGCCATTTGTCTACTGTGAGATCTTTGAGCTATGGGCAGCAAATCCCCTTTGCGCTACGCCGTGGTGGTGTTTCCCGACGGTGATGGTGGGGGCTTTTGTGCCACGGTGCCCGACTTGCCGGGGTGTTTTGTCCGGGGGGATAGCCAAGGGGCGGTGTTGGATACCATCGGGGATGCCATCGCCCACCACCTAGCGGCCTTGGATGCCGAGGATCAACGGGCGCCGGCGGCGGAACCCCTCAGCGACCACTGGCGCCAAGATGAATACCAGTGGGGGGAGTGGTTCTTCGTCAACGTCGCCTACCGGGGCAAAGTGCGGCGGGCTTGAGGTGAATCTCAAGGGGGACCCCAGGGGGATCTCAAGGGGATAGCACGAGACATGCCGACGATGGCCATGGCGTGAAGTGGTTCTCATTTTGCCCCAAGGCCATCAACAGGCGTTTGCTTCTTTGTCGGGGTTGATCGCTGTGGACGGCGGTAAATTAATCGACGGACAGTTTTGAAAATCCTTGGTTTTTTGATCCCCGATCGATTCATTGCCCGCTTTCCCACCTCACAGCGTTCGTGCAGGGTAGCTCTACAACTCGTTGCTTTTAGTGACTTGCACGATTTTTGAAATCGCACGACGCCGAGACCGTCGGTTCCAAGGGCTTGTCCAATCCCGCCCAGCTATGCCAAATCTCGCCATGGACCTTTGCCCGGGGCACCGCCGGAAAGGGTGGCCCGGTCCCGCAGCAATGCCATGGATAACCCCACCCGCTCGCCCAATACCTCCTGGAGGGCCAGCTTGGAGCCGTGGTCGATGGGGTTGCCATCGAGAACCAACCGTTCCAGGTGGCCATAGGCGTCGGCCCGTTCCAAAAGGCGTTGGGCCCCCACCCCGTCCAGGGCGCCATTGGTGAGGTCCAAGGTGGCCAGGGCCGGCAACAGGGGTGAGCGGGCCAAGGGCACCACCAAGGCGTTGGTAAAACGGCTACCCACCAACGCCAGATGAAACAGCTGGGGATAGCCGCGCCGGGTGAGGAGTTGGGGCAGGGGCGAGGCCTTGGCCTGGCTGGCGTAGTCGCTGGCGGTGAACGTCACCAATAGCTCCCGCAGGGCCGGTAGATCGCCGCCGTCGATGGCCGCGGCCGAGGCCTGGGACAGCCGCTGGGTATCGATGACCAACCGCTCCAGCTGGGGATGGGCCAGGGCACCCACCTGGACCCCCGGGGCCCGGAGCTCCAGCTGGCGCAGGTGGGGGGTGGCGGCCAGGAGCCGGCCGAAGGGGTGGCGTTGGTTGTCCAGGGCGTAGTCCCCCCGCAGACCGTCCTGGGGGTGTCTCCGCCCAGGGCCCCCAGAGCGCGGCCGGCCATAGGGGTGGGGATCCCGGCGATCGATGAGGGTCAAGGCCCGCAGCGCCGGGCGGGGTGCCGCGGCGATGAGACCCATGAGGGTTTCCAAGGGGGGACGACCCAGGGAAGCGCCTCCCTGGAGGTCGACGGTCAAGGTGTGTAAAAACAGACTCGCCGGGTCGTCCAGCAGGGTGGTCAATAGGGTATCCAAATCGAAGCGCCGTTCCCCCCCCACCACCAGCTGGGCGGCGCGGATAAAGCCGCAGTCCACCGTCAAGCTCAAGGCCTTGCGCACCTGCTTTTGGAGCAGGTGCGCCGGCAACCAGCGCCGGCGCTGGCGCTGTTCGGCGTTGCTCACCTGGCGGTCCACAGCGGCCCGAGCCTCTGGGTCCAGAGGCCTTGGGCCGTAGCGCAGGACGATGAGCTCCCCCCGCAAATTCCCCTGACCCTGGAGCCAGTCGCCG
>JBHJHK010000108.1:0-8260 GCA_050330975.1 Candidatus Competibacterales bacterium
GGGCGGCCTCGGCCTCCTGGGGCCCGGGGGCCTCGAGGATGGCGGGGCGAAACGCCAAAGCCCGCCACAGGACGAGGCAGATGTGGGGCACGTTGGGGCAGCGGAGCCGCAGGAGGATGGAAAACCCCTCGTAGCGCACCGCTTTGGCATCGACGCCGTCGCCCTGGACGTCGCCTAGGGCGTTGAAGATCTTCATGGCCCCGGAGACCACGGTGTTGTACTGGTGGCGCTCAAAGTCGGCCAATGCCTGGCGCAGGGCGTCGTGGATGGCAAAGCGCGCGTCGGCAAAAGCCGCCTTGGCCGACGCTTGGGGAGCGGGGCCGGCGGCGGCCACAAGGCCCTCGCCGTGGTCGACGGCGTAGCTCCACACCCGCTGTAGGAAGCGGTGGGACCCCTGGACGGCGCTGTCGTTCCACTCCAGGCTCTGGTCCGGCGGGGCGGTGAACATGGTGTAGAGGCGCACGGTGTCGGCGCCAAAGCGCTCGATGAGCTCCTGGGGGTCGACGCCGTTGTTCTTGGACTTGGACATCTTTTCCACCCCACCCACGGTGACGGGGGAGCCGTCGGCGAGTAACACCGCCGATATCACCCGGCCCCGTTCATCCCGCTCCACTTCCACGTCCCGGGCATTGTAGTGGGTGAGGTGCCCAGCTTCGTCATGGCGGTAGAAGGTCTGGGCCTCCACCATCCCCTGGGTGAGGAGCCTTTTAAAGGGCTCGTCACCTTTGGCGAGCCCCAGATCCCGCAACAGCTTGTGGTAGAACCGGGCGTAGAGGAGGTGGAGGATGGCGTGCTCAATGCCGCCGATGTAGAGGTCCACGGGCAACCAGTAGTGGGCCCGGTGGTCGAGCATGGCGGTGTCGTTGTCGGGGCAACAAAACCGGGCGTAGTACCACGACGACTCCATAAAGGTGTCGAAGGTATCGGTCTCCCGGGTGGCGGGCTCGCCGGTTTCGGGGTCGGTGGCGGCGATAAAGGACGGCAATTGCTTCCACGGCGAACCGCTGGCGGTGAGGGCCACGTCTTCGGGGAGCACCACGGGGAGTTCCCCATCGGGGGTGGCCACCGGACCCCTCTGGGTGTTGATCACCGGGATGGGGGCCCCCCAGTAGCGCTGGCGGGACACCAACCAGTCCCGCAAGCGGAAGTTCACCCGCCGCTCGCCACAGCCCTTGGCCTCCAGGTCTTTGGCGATGGCGTCAAAGGCCCTCGGAAAATCCAAGCCATCGTAGGGGCCGGAATTGACCACCACGCCGTCTTTGGTGACAAAGGCCTCGACCTCCAGATCACAAAACCCATCCCCACCGGGCTTGGGGGCCACCACCTGGCGGATGGGCAGGCCGTATTTGCGGGCGAATTCGAAATCCCGCTGGTCGTGGCCGGGCACCGCCATGACGGCGCCGGTGCCATAGCCCATGAGGACGAAGTTGGCACTCCACACCGGAATCCTCTCGCCGCTCAAGGGATGGATCGCCTCCACCCCCAAGGGCACCCCGCGCTTTTCCGCGGTCTCGATGGAGGCCTCGTCCACCGCCCCCTGGCGGCAGTCGTCGACAAAGGCCTGGATCTCGGGGTTCCGGGTGGCCACCGCCAGGGCCAAGGGGTGCTCGGCGGCCACGGCCATGTAGGTCACCCCCATGATGGTATCGGGGCGGGTGGTGTAGATGCGCAAGACGGTGACGTCGGCCCCGGGAACGGGATCCGCCAGGGCGAAGTCGGCCTCCACACCCTCGGAGCGGCCGATCCAGTTGCGCTGCATGGTCTTGACCGACTCGGGCCAATCCAAGTGGTCCAGGTCGTCGAGGAGTTCTTGGGCGTAGGCGGTGATGCGCAAAAACCACTGGGGGATTTCCCGGCGCTCCACCAACGCCCCCGACCGCCAGCCCCGGCCGTCGATGACCTGTTCGTTGGCCAACACCGTCTGGTCCACCGGGTCCCAGTTGACCACGGCATTTTTCTTGTAAGCCAACCCCTTTGCCAACAAGCGGGTGAACAACCACTGCTCCCAGCGGTAGTAGTCGGGGCGGCAGGTGGCCAGCTCCCGGCGCCAGTCATAGCCGTAGCCCAGCCGCTGGAGCTGACCCTTCATGTAGGCGATATTTTGGTAGGTCCAGGCGGCCGGATGGAGGTTATTTTTGATGGCCGCCCCCTCGGCGGGCAGCCCAAAGGCGTCCCAACCCATGGGTTGAAGGACGTTTTTGCCCAGCATGCGCTGGTAGCGGGCCACCACATCGCCGATGGTGTAGTTGCGCACGTGCCCCATGTGGAGCTTGCCACTGGGGTAGGGAAACATGCACAAGCAGTAAAATTTCTCCCGACTGGGATCTTCGTCGACCTGGAAGACGGCGTGGGTCTCCCAATGGCGTTGGGCGCTTTGCTCGACGTCAGAGGGGCGATAGACGGGATCGATCACGGAAAATGGCCTGGGGCGTTCGGGTTGTGGAGGGCCAGAGCATAGCGCAAAAAGCCCCTCGATCCAATTCGAGCCCCGTGGCCACGGGACCGGCGCTGCAGGGCCGCAGACGCCGGGACAGGAGATGTCAGTCAGCTAACAGGCTCTCCAAGGCCGCGCCCAACTGCGACGGCGGCCATGGCCTCACGCCGCTTTGACGCGGGTGGCCTGGGGCCCCTTGGGGCTGAGTTGGAATTCGTATTCCACCCGTTGTCCCTCGGCCAAGGTGCGAAAGCCCTGGCCCTCGATGACCGAGTAGTGGACAAACACGTCGCGGCCGCCGTCTTCCGGGGCGATAAACCCAAAGCCCTTGGCCTCGTTAAACCACTTCACCGTACCCATATTCATGACTTGCCTTTCCCCTTCAGACCAGCTCGACTGACGTTGCATGGGGACCCTTGGGTCCCATCTCCGCTTCGAATTGTACCCGTTGTCCCTCGGCCAAGGTGCGAAACCCCTGGCCGTTGATCTTGGAGTAGTGGACAAACACGTCCCGACTCCCGTCCTCAGGGGCGATGAAACCAAAACCCTTGGCCTCATCGAACCACTTCACCGTACCAATAGTCATCAAACAAAAACCTCAATCACAATATAGCGAGATGCCAACGGGTTGGCACTGTAAGACCCAAACTTGTCAATCGTTCCAGCAGCAGGCAGCAATGCGGCGTCACAGGAAGACGTAGGGGCATGGCGGCGTCGGCGTCGAGGGGGATTGACAGGGCTCCTTAGGTGATCGGTCGCCCGGGCGGCCAATCGAGGGAGAAAATAGTGCAATGGCGCGCCATCCGCAACTAAAATTCGCGTGCGTCTGCAACAAATTGTCCCATTGGGGGGTCTTTGGCAGGGCATTCTTCGCCTGTCGTTCGGCCCCAATCCCCAAAGTTCAAAGCCTTTTCCACCGCTGCCTCTGGCCATTTTATGCCCGCGCCCACCCTCGATCTCGACGCCCTAGAAGCTCGCCTCGATGCTTGCCTCGGAGCCGACCGTCCCGCCTTTGGCCGCCGTATCAAGGGCTTGCGGCGACGGTTCAAGGAGCGCAAACCCATCGACAAGGGATTGGCGCGGTTGTCCGCCGACATGATCACCTCCGCCGAGCGCCTGGAGCGGCGCAAAGCCAAAGTGATCGAACCCCGGTTTGACGACCAATTGCCCATCAATCAACGCCGGGAGGATATCGCCAAGGCCATCACCGGCCACCCGGTGGTGGTGGTGTGTGGTGAAACGGGTTCGGGCAAGACCACCCAGCTGCCCAAGATCTGCCTTGGCCTGGGCCTTGGCACCGAGGGCCTCATCGGCCACACCCAACCCCGGCGCATCG
This sequence comes from Candidatus Competibacterales bacterium, assembly GCA_050330975.1. GTDB lineage: Bacteria > Pseudomonadota > Gammaproteobacteria > Competibacterales > Competibacteraceae > JBHJHK01. Next base: position 3,771 of record JBHJHK010000108.1, read on the forward strand.
CCGCCCGCAGCGTCGCCACCCGGTTGAGCGAAGAGTTGGACAGTCCCTTGGGGGAACGGGTGGGTTACAAGGTGCGCTTTTCCGACCGGGGGGGCTTGGATGTCCTGGTGCGGCTGATGACCGATGGCATTTTGCTGGCCGAAACCCAGGGGGATCCCCTGTTGAGCCATTACCAGGTGATCATCGTCGACGAGGCCCACGAGCGCAGCCTCAACATCGACTTTTTGCTGGGGTATCTCAAGCGCCTGCTCCCCAAACGCCCCGACCTCAAGGTGATCATCACTTCAGCGACCATCGACCCCGAGCGCTTCTCTCGCCACTTCGACGGCGCCCCCATCATCGAAGTTTCAGGGCGCACCTACCCCGTGGAGGTGCGCTATCGGCCTTTGATTCTCGAAAGCCCAGCGGCTGCCGGAGAGGACGACGAGTCGGCGGGGGAAGAAGAACGGGACCAAGAACAGGCCATTTTGGACGCCGTGGAGGAGCTCAGCCACGAGGGTCCGGGGGACATTTTGGTGTTTTTGGCCGGGGAGCGGGAAATCCGCGAGGTGGGGGACGCCCTGGCCAAGCGCCGGCTGCCCCACACCGAAATCGTGCCGTTGTTCGCCAGACTGTCGGCCGCCGAGCAAAACCGGGTATTCCAGCCCCACACCGGGCGGCGCATCGTCTTGGCCACCAACGTCGCCGAGACCTCGTTGACGGTGCCGGGCATCCGCTATGTCATCGACCCGGGGTATGCCCGCATCAGCCGCTACAGCCCCCGGGTCAAGGTCCAGCGCCTGCCCATCGAAAAGATCTCCCAGGCCTCGGCCAACCAGCGGGCCGGACGCTGTGGCCGGGTGGCCGAGGGCATCTGCATCCGCCTCTACAGCGAGGCGGATTTCCAAAGCCGCCCGGCCTTCACCGACCCCGAAATTCTCCGCACCAACCTGGCGGCGGTCATCCTGCAGATGGAAGCCCTGGAGCTTGGGGCGGTGGAGGATTTCCCCTTCCTCGAACCCCCGGACAGCCGCTTGATCGGCGATGGCTACAGGCTGCTCTTCGAACTCCAGGCCGTGGATCAACGCCAGCACATCACACCCTTGGGGCAAAAACTGGCCCGGCTGCCCATCGACCCCCGGCTGGGCAGGATGGTGCTGGCCGGAGCCGCCGAGGGGGCGTTGGAGGAAACCCTGGTGATCGCCAGCGCCCTGGCGGTCCAAGACCCCCGAGAGCGGCCCTTGGACCGCCAGCAGGCGGCCGACGAGCGCCATCGGCGCTTTGCCGACGAACAGTCGGACTTCGCCGCCCTCCTCAACCTGTGGCGCTACGCCGAGGAATGCCGGACGACCTTGACTCAAAACCAGTGGCGTCAGCGCTGCCGAGAGGAGTTTTTGTCCTTTGTGCGCCTGCGGGAGTGGCGGGACCTCAAACTCCAGCTCCAGGAGCAGGCGGCGGAGCTCAAGCTCAAGGCCGGCGCTGCCTCGGCGGAATCCACCGCCGTCCACCGGGCACTCCTCGCGGGGCTTTTGGACCACGTGGGCCTCAAGCAAGACCCCGAGCAGCACTTTTTGGGGGCGCGGGGACGCAAGTTCTATCTGTTTCCAGGCTCTGGGCTGTTCAAAAAGCCCCCCAAGTGGCTCATGGCCGCCGAGCTAGTGGAGACCACCCGCCTCTACGCCCGCACCTGCGCCAAGTTAGACCCCCGCTGGCTCGAAGAGCTGGCCCCCCACTTGGTGAAGCGCAGCTATGGCGAACCCCGCTGGGAAAAGCGCCCCGCCCAGGTGGCGGCCAACGAACAGGTGACCCTGTTGGGTCTACCCATCGTCGCCAACCGCCGGGTCAACTACGGTCCCATCGACCCCCCCCTGGCCCAGCAGTTGTTTATTCGCCACGCCCTAGTGCGGGGGGAATACCAGACCGAAGGGGGCTTTGTCGACCACAATCGGCGCCTCATCGAAGAAGGCGAGGCCCTGGCGGCCAAGACCCGCCGCCGGGATGTCCTGGTGGACGAAGACACCCTCCACGCCTTCTTCGAGCAAAGACTCCCCGTCGATGTCTACAGCGGGGCGGCCTTTGAGCGCTGGCGCAAGGGGGCGGAGCGGGACAACCCCAAGGTATTGTGGATGGTCAAGGGGGACCTCATGGCCCGGGACGCCCTGGAGGTCACCGGCGACAAGTACCCCGATGCACTGTTGGTCAACGGCATCGAACTGCCCCTCAACTACCACTTCGACCCGGGGGGCAAGGCCGACGGCATCACCGTGATGGTGCCCTTGGCGGCCCTCAATCAAGTGGATCCCCGGCGTTTGGAGTGGCTGGTGCCGGGGCTGTTGCCCGAGCGGATGACGGCGCTGCTGAAGTCCCTCCCCAAGTCCCTGCGGCGCTCCTTTGTGCCAGTGCCCGACTACGTCCAGGCCCTAGTTGAAGCCCTGCCCCCCCAGGACAAGGCGTTGACGGCCGCCATGGCCGAGCGGCTCCAGGCCATGACGGGGGTGAAGGTCCCAGAAGAGGCCTGGAACCCCGCCGCCATCCCAGAGCACCTGCACTTCAACATCCAGGTGGTGGACCCCAAGGGCAAGGTGTTGGCCGAGGGCCGGGATCTGGTGGCTATCAGAAAACGCCTCCAGGGCCACGCCCGAGAGAGCTTCGCCGCCTTGCCCACCCCGGAGTTCGAGCGCGATGAGGTGCGGGATTGGGACTTTGGCCCTTTGCCCGAAAAGGTGAGTTTTACTCGCAACGGCATCACCCTCAAGGGCTACCCCGCCCTGGTGGACCGCCAAGCCCGGGTGAGCCTTGTGTTGTGGGATGTGCCAGAGCGGGCCCAACAGGCCCACCACCGGGGCGTACGAGCCCTCATCACCCTGCGCCAGCGGGATAAAATCAAGTATTTAAAGCGCCACTTACCCCGCTTCCAGACCATGGCCTTGCACTTTATGGCCACGGGGAACCAAGAACAACTGAGGGAAGACCTGGTGGCCGCCATCACCGACCGGGCCTATTTGGCCGACGACCCCCTGCCCCGGGATAAGGCCGCCTTTGAAGGGGCGTTGGCCCGGGGGGGCGCCAACCTCATGACCGTAGCCAACGACGTGTGCGGCCTGGTGGCCGACGTATTGGCCGCCCACCACCGGGTGCGCAAAACGCTGGGTAAAGAGATCCCCTTGAGCTGGTTTGAGGCGGTGGCCGACATCAAAGACCAGCTGGACCACTTGGTCTATCCGGGCTTTGTCCAACAGACCCCCGAGGCGTGGCTGGTCCATCTGCCCCGTTACCTCAAAGCCGTAGAGGTGCGACTGGAGAAGCTGCGCCAAGCCCCCGACAAAGACCGCCAACGCCGGGCCCCCATCGCTGATTTGTGGTCCCGCTACAAGGCACAGCTCGCCAAAGATCAGGCGCTGAATCCCGCTTTGGTACAGTTTCGCTGGATGCTGGAGGAACTGCGAGTGTCTCAATTCGCCCAGGAACTCAAGACGGCGATGCCCGTGTCGGCCAAACGCCTCGAGGCCCAGTGGGCAGCGGTGAAGTGATGTGGTCTCGAGGTGACAACACCGGGTGGAGTTGACCCCAAGTGGCAATAGCGGTGACCGGACGAGATGTCTAGGCGGAGAAAACGCCGGCGCCTTCCTTAGCCGCCGGAAGCATGGATGAGTATAGATACTCACCGTTCTGGAGTATAGCAAAACCTGGTGGCCTGACTACAGAGCGTCACGATGTCGGCTGCCTCGGTGGCCCAACGTGAGGCAAATCTCAAGATCCCGACAGTTCTCGGGGGGTCCCAAGACAGGACATCGCCCGTCCATCCATAACCCACGGGCGGTTGACTGGCGTCGAAACCTCTTCCCGGGGCTCGACATTGGGATCGTACATGTCGGCGAAGCGGCTGAACAAAAGCCCCGTGGGACTCGGGGCGATGGCCTCGATATCGACGGAAAAACGGCTATCTGAGGCTTGCCGAACACAGGGATTGGCGGTCAAGGCATCCCCCAAATAGGCCGTGGACAGGGTCACCTCGGCGGGGTTGATCTCCACCTCCGGCGCCGCCACCTCGACGCTGCCCTCTTGCCCCGCCACATTGGAACTGGCGCTGATCACGACGTGGGGCCCCAACAACACCGTCGCCGCGTCGATGGCGATGTCGCCGCCAAAGCCCTGGTCGGCCTGGGCCGTGACAGCCACCTGGTCCAAGGCCACCAGCCGCTCGGTGCCCAGGGCGATGTTGCCCCCCGCGGACTCTCCCCGGCCCACCGAGGTCGTCAGCCGGCCCGTGCCCAGCAACAGCACATCATCGGCCTGGACCGTCAAGTTGCCCCCCCCCGCCCGGGCGGCTGCCGTCGACAGTTGGCCGTCGTCGACCTCCAGGGAATCGACCAACACCACCGCATTGCCCGCGTCGCCGGCCCCCTGGGCGTCGAGGACGCTGTTTGTGCCCACCACCCCCCCCTCCATGACAGCCGGGTCGGCGGGCACGCGGCTAACGCCCCCCGCGCCCGGAGCGAAACGCGCGGCGT
>JBHJHK010000109.1:0-31681 GCA_050330975.1 Candidatus Competibacterales bacterium
CCCCAGCGGGGGAGGGTTAGGGTGGGGGATATCGAGAGGTCGAGGTCCTCTCTCCTTCGTCAGACAGCCTCTAAAATGGGCGGCCCGTCAAGGGGGGATACTCCGTCGACGGCTCGCCACTAAGTCCCGCACCCGATCCGCCACCTGGAACGCCTCATCGCCTGGGGATACCGTCGTTGGGTCAGTCGGCGCGCTAAACCCCTGGACCAAGGGCACCGCCAGCCCGCGGTGGTAAAGATCGCGGTGGAAGGCGTCGAAATCCCGCACCGGCCCCAGGAGGTTCAGGCGCTGGAGACCCGCCCCCAAGGCGTTGTAACCCGCCCGGCGGCCCGGGGGCCGCAGGTGGGCGACGGCGGCACTCCGCAGGGCGCTCCAGGGGGTTTTAAAGGGCAGGGGAAAAATCGCCAGGGGGCGCCCACGACGGGCCACGTCCAGCGCCATGGATACGCTGTCGCCGGTGACCACAAAGCGATCGGCAAAAGTCAAGAGGGCGCCGTAGGGGTTGGCCTTGGCCTCGTCGCCAAAGCGATAGACCTCCCCGGGCAAGGACAGATGGTTGCCCGCGACCCGGGCGACGGCGGGGGGGTGCGGCGACTGGTGGTGATGTACACACTGCCCACCCCGGCGGTGGCCGCCAGCAACTGACGCTCCAGGGTCGCCAGGGCGGCGACACCCAGGGCGTGGGAGCCCGTGGGTCCCCCCACCAACACCGCCGTCAAGGGTCGCGGCCAGGCGCGCCAGGGGTCGGCGGCGGTGTCTTGCTCCTCCCCGAGGCCCCGAGGCACCGCCCCCAGGGGCCAGGCGGTGAAGACCACATTGGGACGCCGCGCCACCCGGTAGTGGGCGGGGACCACCGCCAGATCGATGGCCGCCAAGGGCCCCCAGGGCCGGCCGACCATCACCACCTGGGTATACCCCTTGGACTGCGCCTTGAGCCACAGCGCCACCAGGGCCGGGCGGCGGCCGGCGGCGATGACCACGTCGGGCCACGGGGGCTCCAGGGGGTCACAGCGGTCCCGGTCCAAGTGGTGCAAGCTCGGGACCACCTGGGGTTTTGCCGTGTCAAAAGGGGGGCGAAAGCCCAGGGCCCGGCGCACCACGGGCAGTTTGACGGCAGCCCCTAGGGCCTCCACCTGGGCGTTGTCGCCCCGCTTGTCGGTCAACAACAGCCACACCCGCGGGGCCGAGGACACGGAGACGGGATCGTCCATGGGCAAAGACCTCCTCTGGCGTCTTGTCAAAGCGTTTCTCGCACCCCGTCCCGCGCCCACCGCGGACCTCGGGGGGTATCCCGCAAAACCCGAGACTCAGCGCGGGTTTTTGCGCTATCCTTGTCGCTATTCTCGCAACGTGTATCCCAAAGGGCCCGGCGCGGCAGTCCCAGGGCGGGGGTTGGGGACGGTGTCATCCAGGGAAAGGGGGTTTCGAGCGTTCGTCTATGTCACAACTCAAATTTCTCTTCACGGGCCCCCCCGGCGCCGGCAAGACCACGGCCATTGCCGCCATCAGCGAGTTTCCCCCCGTCAGCACCGACGTGGCGACCACCGATGAACTGGCCCAGGTGAAAGCCACCACCACGGTGGCCATGGACTACGGCGCCATCACCCTGGAAGACGGCCAGCAGATCGGCCTCTACGGCACCCCGGGCCAGCGGCGCTTCGACTTTATGTGGCAGGTGTTGGCCCAGGGCGGCTTGGGGCTCATTGTATTGATCAACAACAATCAAACCGAGCCCCTCGCCCTCCTCGACGACTACCTCGACGCCTTCGACGCCTTTATCCGCGAGACCGGGGTGGTCATCGGCGTCACCGCCACGGACCTGTGCGCCACCCCGAGCCTCAAAGACTACGGCGACCACCTCCAGCGACGGGGGGTCAACTATCCCATTTTTGCCGTGGATGTGCGCCGGCGCGAGGATGTTTTGTTGCTCGTCGACACCCTCATCGCCGGCCTTGAGGCCTAGCCCCTCGGGGTCGAACGCTCAAACCCCACCACCGGACCACGCCACCACCGGACCACCATGAAGTTCAATCGCCTTTCCCAGCTGTTGGGCCGCGCCGAGCCCCCGTCCCAAGCCCCTGGGGTCACTCCGAAGGGTGAGTCCAATTGTGAGGACAAAGGACCTGAGATCGACGCAAAGCCAGTCCCTCAACCCCCTGAGGCCGTTGCCGGGTCATCCCCACCGGCGGCCCCAGAACCCCAGCCCCCCGCGGGCCGGGATGGGACCCGCGGGGACGCGCCCCCCGAGGACATGGACGGCATGGAGACCCCTCCCCCCTTTGGACTCGACGCCGCGCTGCGCGAGCGCCTGGGCGAGCGCCTGGGCCAATTCCTTCGAGACTGCGACGGCGCCTATGGTGTGGCCCTGTCGACCCTGGACGGCAACCCCTTGGTCCATCGCTTGGACCGCGATACCCTCCACGGCGGCAAACTAGCCGCCATGACCAGCTCGTTGTTGGGGGTGGGGGAATCCATCGCCCGGGAAGTGGAGCAGCGCGACTGCCAATTCGTCATCCTGGAAAACAGCGATGGCCGCTTGGTGAGTTTGCGGGTGGACAAATACACCATGCTCACCTGTATCACCGACGCCGAGAGCCCCCTGGGCACCGTCCTCAACTCGGGACGCTCCCTGGCCGGGACCCTGGCGAGATTGCTTCGAGAGCCTCCACCGGCCTCTCCAGAGGCTTGAGACCCTTGCCGGCTTTGCTCCCTCAAGACAACCCCTGGTGGCGAGACGGGGCCTTGCTGCAGCGCTTTGTGGCCGATTTTATCGCTGGTACCCTCCAGCGCCTGCGCCCCGGGGGCCCTCCTCCACCACCCACCGCCCATTGGCAGGCGGACTTCGATCTGGTGGCGAGTTTGGGTTTGGACTCCATCGAGCGTTTCACCCTCCTGGCCAGCTTGGACGAGGTGCTGCACCTAGTTCCCACCGACACCGCCCCCAACCCCCTGGTGGAACCCACCTTGGCCGCCTGGCTGGCCTTTTACAAGGCCAGCCTGGAGGGTTACCCCCCCACGACCATGACCTTTTTCACCTCGGGGAGTATTGCCAGCGCCAAACGCTGTACCCACACCCTAGACGACCTCCAGGGGGAAGTGGCGGTGTTGGCCGGGCTGTTGGCACCCGTAGAACGGGTGGTGGCGGGGGTGCCTTGCCATCACATCTATGGCTTTTTGTTCACGGTGCTGTTGCCCCGGGCCCTAGGAGCGGCGGTGTGGCACCCCCCGTTGGGGACGCCGGCGAGCCTTGGAGACCTTTTGCGCCCCGGAGATCTGGTGGTGGCTCAGCCCCTGTGGTGGGCCGCCGCCGCCCGCAATCCCGGGCGATGGCCCCCAAACTGTAGGGGGGTGACCTCGGCGGCCCTTTGTCCGTCGTCCCTGTTTGCCATCCTCCACGCCCAGGGGCTCACCCAGCTAGTGGATATCTACGGCGCCACGGAAACCGCCGGCGTCGGCTGGCGGCAGCGGGGTACTGACCCCTTTGAATTGCTGCCCCATTGGCGTTGGGGTCCAGGCGCCACCTTGGTGCGCCAGGGGAAAGACGGGCCGCGGCGCGTGTCCCCCGCCGATCGATTGGCCTTGATCGACCAACGCCGCTTTTGGGTGGTGGAGCGCGCCGATGGGGTGGTCCAGGTGGCCGGAGTCAACGTCGACCTCGCAGCCGTGGCGGCGTTGCTCCAGAGCCATCCAGGGGTGGCCGACGCCCGGGTACGCCCCATGGCGCCGCCGGAGGGGGAACGCCTCAAGGCCTTTGTGGTTCCCCACCTCCCCAACGCCGATCTCCATGCCCTAGAGACGGCCTTGCGCCAATGGTGCGCCCAGCACCTCACCCCCCCCCAACGCCCCCAGAGCTTTACCTTTGGCCCGAGCTTGCCCCGCAATGCCCTAGGCAAAGACCAAGACTGGCCCTTGGCATCCCCCCCTTCGCCGCCACCGCCCGGGCAACAGCGGGAAGACCAGCCACGGTGACGGCAGAAAATCCTTCAAGGAGGGTTTGGATTGTGGTTTCATACCCCTAGGTAGTTCTACGGATTGCCAGCGGCCAACCGGCAAACTGGGCCGCTCACCACGGCCCCATGGCGCGCCAACTCCGCCCAACTCCGCTTTGATAAGGCCTTTTGATAACGCCTCTTTTGACGATCTCTGACCCGACAATCACTGACCCCCATCTCCGATCCCATCTCATGGAACTCGCTAACCCCGCCCCTAGCCCTTCCCTCATCGATCAACTGGTAGACCATGTGGAGAGGGCCCACCGGGCCGTGGGGTGCGATAATGCCTGTATTCACCTATTGTCCCAGGATCGACGGCGCCTGATTTGTCAGGCCATTTCCAGTGGTTTGCGGGCCACCCACCTAGCCTATGGCCTGGATATATCGGCCTGTTTGGCGGCCTCGGAAGTCTTGACCACCCACGAGCCCTTGGCCATTGACGACGCCGTCAACGACCCCTGGGTGGTGGCGGTGGCCCGGCGCCGCTTTGGCCTCCAGTCCATTACCTACTGTCCCATCTTGGTGGACGGCGACCCCCGGGGGATGATGACCTTCTCCTACACCCGCCACCACCGCTGGAACGAACATCAGGTCAAAACGGCCCAAACCATGGCCGACGCCTGTGGAGAGTTGCTCAAGGCCAGCTACCCCTTGCCCACCCAACCCGCCACCCCCCAGGAGGGGCTGTTGCGAGCCATGCTCGACGCCACCCCGGGGATTGTGTTGGCCGTGGATCGCCACTTGCTCACCCTAGAGGCCAACGCCACCCTAGTGGCCGGGGCCGACCAGCCCGACGGCGGCGCGCCTCTAGCGCGCCTGTCCATCCAGGAACTCATCCAGAGCACCGACCGCGACTATGACCTGCGCCAGGCCATCGACGACATCCTCAGCGGCGAGTTGGGGCGCTACGAGGCCCTAGTCCAGATTCAAGGGCGCTACTGGAATTTAATCCTCCAACCCTTGGCCCACCTGGGAAAAGAGACATCCCTCGTGGCGGTGGAGGCCACTGCCGTCCCGGGCCTGGTGTTGAGCGGCGCCGATATCACCCCGGTGATGCAGGCCCGCTCGGTGATGGAGGCCAACCAGCACATGACGGCCCTAGGGCGACTCTCGGCTTCGGTGAGCCACGAGTTCAACAACCTCCTCCAGATCCTCCAGGGCCAGGTGGACCAACTTCAGGAGGAAGATTCCCCAGAGAGATACCCCGGCCGCACCTTGGACGCCTTGCGGGACACCGTGGGCCGGGGCGCCAAGCTCGCCCGTCAACTCCTCACCTTTGCCCGCCCCGAAGACGCCGCCATCCAGCCTTTAGCCCTCACCCAACGCCTGGCCGAGTGGTGGAGTTTATTGCAAAACGCCACCGGCCGCGACCGACGCTTGAACCTGCAAATCCGCCATCCCGTGGCAGTCATGGCCGACCCCGATCAACTGGAGTTGGCCTTGGTCAATTTGATCATCAACGCCCGCGATGCCACCCAGCCCGGCGACACCATCGAGCTCCACGTGGATCGCCTAGAAGAAGCGGGCCTTGCCTATGGCACACTGGCCGTAGTGGACCACGGCGAGGGGATGCTTCCCCAGATCCTAGCCCGGGCCACAGAACCCTTTTTCACCACCAAACCCCAGGGCAAGGGCACGGGTTTGGGGCTTCCCACCGTGCAACGCATCGCCGAGGCCGCCGGGGGACGGCTCCTCATCCAGTCAGAGGTGGGTCGAGGGACGGCAGTGACCCTGCTATTGCCCGTGGCCAAACAGGAACGGCCAGCGGTCCAAGCCGCTAAACCCCCCACCCAAGAGTACGCGGCCTTGGCCCATCAGGGAGGCCAGGGACACATTGTGGCGGTGGATGACGAGCAAGCCATCTGCGGTTGGGTCAAGCGCAGCCTAGAAGCGGCCGGTCACCAGGTCAAAACCGCCCTCAGTGGTGCGGCCTTTGCCGAGCTCATGGCCCAAGACCCCCACTGGCCCGAGGTGATTTTGTTGGACATGACCCTCCAGGACACCACGGGCTTGGCCCTGTTTCGCCGCTTTCGACCCCACCATCCCACCTTGGGATGGATTATCGTCTCGGGCAATGCCGGCAACGCCGATATCGAGGCCATCGCCCAGGAGGGTTTTGAAGTGCTCACCAAGCCCTTCGATGGCGCCCAGCTGCGCTTGGCCATCGAAAGGGCCCTAGCGGCCCAGCGCCGGCCTAGGGAGGCGGTGAGTTGTCCATGAACGCTTGACCTCGCCCCCGTCACCCTCCGTCCCAAAAATGCTCACACCCTTGCCCCCTTGCACACGCTTGAGATAAACCCATGGCAGATTCCATCGAGCCCAGCACTCCCCTGATCCAGCGCCTCGTGGCCCATGTGGAACAAGCCCCCAAGCGAGTGGGTTGCGAGAACGCCTGTATCCATCTCCTCTCCCGAGATCGACGGCGCCTGATCTGTCAGGCCATCTCCGATGGCCTGCGGGCCACCCATCTGGCCTATGGCTTGGATCTGTCGGCCTGCTTGGCGGCCTCGGAGATTTTTGCCAGCAAACAGCCCTTGGCCATCGACGACGCCGTCAACGACCCTCGGGTGGCGGCGGTGGCCCGGCGCCGCTTTGGCCTCCAGTCCATCACCTATTGCCCCATCTTGGTGGACGGCGACCCCCGGGGGATGATGACCTTTTCCTACAACCGCCACCACCGCTGGAGCGAACGCCAAGTGGCGGCAGCCCAGGCCACGGCCGATGCCTGTGGGCAATTGCTCAAGGACAATGCCTTGCCATCGCTGCTCCAACCCCCTTCTACCCAAGACACCTTGCTGCGGGCCATGCTCGACGCCACCCCGGGGATTGTGTTGGCCGTGGATCGCCACTTGCTCACCCTGGACGCCAACACCACCCTCGTGGCAAATGCCGACCTGTTTGACGGCGGGGGCGACGATCCGGTGCGCCTGTCCATTCAAGAGCTCATCCAGAGCACCGACCGCGACTACGACCTGCGCCAGGCCATCGACGACATCCTCAGCGGCGAGTTGGGGCGCTACGAGGCCCTAGTCCAGATTCGAGGGCGCTACTGGAATTTGCTCCTCAAACCCCTGCTCAACCTCCAGCGGGGACAATCCCTAGTGACCTTGGAAGCCACGGCCATCCCGGGCCTGGTGTTGAGCGGTGCCGACGTCACCCTGGTGATGCAGGCCCGCTCGGTGATGGAGGCCAACCAGCACATGACGGCCCTAGGGCGACTCTCGGCTTCGGTGAGCCACGAGTTCAACAACCTCCTCCAGATCCTCCAGGGCCAGGTGGACCAACTTCAGCAAGTGGTAGCCCGGGAGGATCTCGCGGCCGATTTTGACCAATTGCAGGCCACCGTGGGCCGGGGCGCCAAGCTCGCCCGTCAACTCCTCACCTTTGCCCGCCCCGAAGACGCCGTCATCCAGCCTTTAGACCTCATCCAGCGTTTGGCCAACTGGTGGACCCTGTTGCAAAATGCCACTGGCCGCGACCGGCGCTTGAGTCTCCACATTCGCCATCCGGTCCAGGTCATGGCCGATGCCGACCAACTGGAGTTGGTGTTGGTCAATTTGATCATCAACGCCCGCGATGCCACCCAGCCCGGCGACACCATCGAGCTCCACGTGGATCGCCTAGAAGAAGCGGGCCTTGCCTACGGCACACTGGCCGTGGTGGACCACGGCGAGGGAATGCTTCCCCAAGTCCTAGCCCGGGCCACAGAACCCTTTTTCACCACCAAACCCCAGGGCAAGGGCACGGGTTTGGGGCTGGCCACCGCCCAACGTATCGCCGAATCCCAAGGGGGGCGCTTGACCCTCACCTCGGAAGTGGGCAAGGGCACCACCGTCAGCCTATTTCTGCCTCTGGCCCAAGAGGGGCGCACCACCCCTGCCGCCACCCCTCCCCCCAAGGCCTACACCGCCTTGGCCCAAGGCAGTCAACGGGGGCGCATCGTGGTAGTGGACGACGAGCAAGCCATTTGCGGTTGGGTCAAGCGCAGCCTAGAGGCGGCCGGTCATCAGGTCAAAACCGCCACCAGCGGCGAGGTCTTTGCCCACCTCATGGCCCAAGACCCCCACTGGCCCGAGGTGATTTTGCTGGACATGACTCTCCAGGACACCACGGGCTTGGCCCTGTTTCGCCGCTTTCGCCCCCACCACCCCACCTTGGGTTGGATTGTGGCCTCGGGCTACGCCGACAACGCCGACATTCAAGCCATCGCCCAAGAGGGTTTTAAAGAGCTCACCAAACCCTTTGACGGGGCTCAGCTGCGCTTGGCGGTGGAACGGGCCCTGGCGGCCCGGAGGCTGGATTCGTAGGGGTCTTTCCCGTCCGCTCCTGCGAGAGTCAGCATCCCCAAGAGCTGGTATAACAGCCGCGTTGCGCGGCGGGGCGTCATGAGCTGTATGACCATCACCACCGCTGTCCATGACCGGCAGCTCGCCGAGCATGGCGGCTCCCAGGGTATCCGCGACGCGGGCGGCATCGAAAGTGCCCTGACCCGCCCAGTCAATCTCGCCAAATCACTCGCCATAGGGCACTACCCGAATCCCAACCCGAGCCAAAGCACCGACCTCACCCCCCCCTTTTGCCCTCCCCTTCGCCGCGATAGCAGGCGATGAGGCGCTGGACCCCGGCGGTGGGGGGCAGGCGACCGGCTAGCACCGCCGCTTCCACCGTCCCGCGCTGGGCGGCCACCTCGGGGTGCTGGTGGAAACTCTGGAGGAGAAAATCCTGGATCAGGCTCTCCATCCACTCCAAAGTCTGCTGGCGGCGGCGGTGTTGCCACACCCCCGAGGCCTCGGTGGTGGCGCGAAAGTCCGTGATGCACTGCCACAGGGCGTCGATGCGGGCCGCGGTGTGGGCCGACCCCGCCAGGGCCCGGGTCTGCCAACCGGCGGTGGCGGGGGTCAGGTAGGGCAACACCCGGTTGTATTCGGCGGCCAGGGCCTTGGCCCTGATGGCGTTGTCGCCGTCGGCCTTGGTGACCAAAATCCCGTCGGCCAACTCGACGATGCCCTTTTTCATCCCCTGGAGTTCGTCGCCGGCCCCGGTGAGGAGCAGCAATAAAAAAAAATCCACCATGGCCCGCACGGTGATCTCGCTTTGCCCCACCCCCACGGTCTCCACCAAGACCACGTCAAAACCCGCCGCCTCGCACAACAACAGGGTCTCCCGGCTCTTGCGGGCCACGCCCCCCAAAGCCCCCTGGGAGGGCGAGGGGCGGATAAACGCGTTGGGGTGGCGACCCAGGTGGTCCATGCGGGTCTTGTCCCCCAGGATGCTGCCCCGGGTCCGGCTCGACGAGGGGTCCACCGCCAAGACGGCCACCCGATGGCCTCGGTCGCACAGCGCCATCCCCAGCCGTTCGATAAAGCTGCTCTTGCCCACCCCCGGCACCCCGGTGATCCCCACCCGCAGGGCGTGGCCCGTGGCGGGCAACAGGGCCTGGAGCACCGTCTGGGCCAGTTCTAAATGGCGCGGGGCATTGCTCTCGACGAGGGTGATGGCCCGGGCCAACACCGGCCGGTCACAGGCCCTCACCCCTTGGATGTACGCCTGGGCCGTCAGCTCCGGCCGCCGGGGGGGCTGCGCCATCAAGCCGCCAGGCGCTGGTTGAGGGCCACCAACAACTGGCGGGCGGCGGTGGGAATCACCGTGCCGGGACCGAAGATGGCCGCGGCGCCCTGCTCTTGGAGGAAGGGGTAGTCCTGGGGGGGAATCACCCCCCCCAACACCACCATGATGTCCTCCCGTCCCAGGGCCTTGAGGGCCTCCATGAGCTGGGGCAGCAGCGTTTTGTGGCCGGCGGCTAAAGAACTCATGCCGATGATGTGGACGTCGTTTTCCACCGCCTGGCGGGCGACTTCCTCGGGGGTCTGGAAAAGGGCGCCGATGTCCACGTCAAAGCCCAAATCGGCAAAGGCGGTGGCGATGACCTTGGCGCCTCGGTCGTGGCCGTCTTGGCCGAGCTTGGCCACCAACAGCCGGGGGCGGCGCCCCTCCTGCTCGGCAAAGGCGTCGGCCATGGCCTGGACCTCGGCGATGGCGGGGTCGTCGCCGTACTCCCGGGCGTAGACCCCCGTGACGCTCTGGACGCTCGCCGTGTGGCGGCCGTAGACCTTTTCCAGGGCGTCGGAGATCTCCCCCAAGGTGGCCCGTCGGCGCGCCGCCGCCACGGCCCGCTCCAACAGGTTGCCCTCCCCCGTCTCGGCGGTGTGGGTCAACGCCGCCAGGGCCTCGGCCACGGCGCGGTCGTCGCGCTGGGCCCGCACGTTCGCCAGGCGCTGGACCTGGGCGGCCCGCACGGCGCTGTTGTCGATGTCCAGCACCTCGAGGGCCTCCTCCTCGGCCAAACGGTATTTGTTCACCCCAACGAGGGTGGCCGCCCCGGCGTCCAGCTGGGCCTGGCGGCGGGTGGCGGCTTCTTCGATGCGCAGTTTGGGAAGGCCGGTGTCGATGGCCTTGGCCATACCCCCCAACTCCTCCACCTCGCGGATGTGGCCCCAGGCCCGCTGGACCAGGGCGTCGGTCAAGGCCTCGACGTAATAAGACCCCCCCCAAGGGTCCACCGTGCGGCACAAACCGGTCTCGGCCTGGAGGAAGAGTTGGGTGTTGCGGGCGATGCGGGCCGAGAACTCCGTGGGCAGGGCCAACGCTTCGTCCAGGGCGTTGGTGTGGAGGGACTGGGTGTGACCCGCCACCGCCGCCATGGCCTCGAGGCAGGTGCGGACCACGTTGTTAAAGGGATCTTGGGCCTGGAGACTCCAGCCCGAGGTCTGGCAGTGGGTGCGCAAGGCCATGGACTTGGAGCTCTGGGGATTGAAGTCTTTGATCAACCGCGCCCACAGGAGCCGCCCAGCCCGGAGTTTGGCCACTTCCATGAAGTAGTTCATCCCCACGGCCCAGAAAAAGCTCAAGCGCGGGGCAAACTGGTCGATGGTCATCCCGGCCTTGAGGCCGGTACGCACGTACTCCAGGCCATCGGCCAAGGTGTAGGCCAGCTCCAAGTCCGCCGGGGCCCCCGCTTCTTGCATGTGATAGCCAGAGATGGAAATGCTGTTGAAGCGGGGCATGTGGCGGGCGCTAAAGGCAAAGATATCCCCGATGAGGGTCATGGAGGGCGCCGGGGGGTAAATGTAGGTGTTGCGCACCATGTACTCTTTGAGGATGTCGTTTTGGATGGTGCCGGTGAGCTTTTCAGGCCCAACCCCTTGCTCCTCGGCGGCCACGATGTAAAACGCCATCACCGGCAACACCGCCCCGTTCATGGTCATGGATACCGACATGTCATCCAGGGGAATGCCGTCGAAGAGGATTTTCATATCCTCCACGGAGTCGATGGCCACGCCGGCCTTGCCCACATCGGAGATCACCCTGGGGTGATCGGAGTCATAGCCCCGGTGGGTGGCCAGGTCAAAGGCCACGGACAAGCCCTTTTGCCCGGCCGCCAGGTTTTTGCGGTAAAAGGCGTTGGAGGCCTCGGCGGTGGAAAAGCCGGCGTACTGGCGGATGGTCCAGGGACGGGTGGTGTACATGGTGGGGTACGGCCCCCGGAGAAAGGGGGCGATCCCAGCGGTGAAGCCCAAATGGGAGAGCTCTGCGATGTCGGCCTGGGTGTAGAGGGGCTGGAGGGGGATCCCCTCCATGGTGTCCACCCGCCAAGCGTCGGGGGCGCGACCGGTGGCGGCCTCTAGGCGCTGGCGCCAGTTGGCGAGGTCGGGGGCGGCACGGGACGCGGGGCTCTCGGGATAGTCCAGGCGGGTGAAATCGGGGAAGGGGGCACTCGTCGTCATGGTGCGGTGATCTCAAGCCGGGTTTGCAGGGTGTGGAGCAGGTCCAAGCGGGGGCTCTTGCGGTGTATGCAGGCATCGACCGCGCCCTCGGTCAAGGCGCTAGGGCGCCCCGCCACCCACAATACCCCATGGGGATTACGGGCCTTGAAGGCGGCGGCAAAGGCCGGCACCAGGGCGGGATAGACGGTGTCACTGGCCCCCAAGACCACCACGGGGGGGTGGGGAAAGTCCGCCGCCTCCAGGGCGACCGCCGCGGCGCGGTCCGCAGCGGCCAGGATATCGACCTCGGCGTCGCTGTCCAGGGGGACAATGGGAGGGTCGCCGACGGCAAAGCCCCCTGCCTGGAGGAACTCGACGGCAAAGTCCAGCCGCGGCTTGAGGGCGGCGCCACCGCCTACCCCCACCACCACCGCCACCGGCTGGCCGTGGATCCGGCCATAGGCAGCTGCGTTGGCCCGCAGGGTTTCAAACCCCTCGCTGGCCCGGCGGGGCACCAGGGCCTGGACGCGGGGGCCAGGGGAGGCTCGAACCCCCAGGGCCGCCGTCAGCGCCCCCAACGAGGCCCCCGCGGCGGCGGCGGCCACCAGGGCTTCGCCCATGGCTCGGCCTTCGGCGGTGGCCAGGCGATTTAACGAGTCTTGGACTTCGGCGGTCACCCTCCGAGGGGCGGTCGCCTCGGGCGCTGGCGTGTCCCCGGCCCTCGGGGCGGTGGAGGCCGCCAGGTCGACGTAGCGATTGACACCCACCCAAGTGGTGCGTCCTTCCGCCACAGCGGCCAGGCGTTCGGCGGCCTTGGCCGCCACGCGAGCCTGGGGCCAACCCCCCTGCAAGGACCGTCCCATGCCCCCCTGAGCTTCGATTTCCCGGAATACCGCCCAGGCGGCGCGGCCCGTGGCATCCGTCAGGCTCTCCACATACCACGATCCCCCAGCCGGGTCCAAGACCGCCCCCAACAACGCCTCCTCCCGGAGGATGGTGTGGGTGTTGCGGGCCAAGCGGCGGGGAAACTCACCCCCTTGCCCCACGGGGGGGTGCTCGGCTTGATCAAAGGGGGCGATGGTGAGGGCGTCGCAGCCCCCCACCACGGCGGCAAAGGCGCCAGTGGTGGTCCGCAACAAATTGACGTAGGGATCGAGGCGGCTGAGGGCGAAGGGGTCGGTGACCCCGTGGAGGGCCATGGCCTGGGCGGCTTCGCTCCCCCCCCAGGCGGCGACGATGGCCGCCCACAGCCGCCGGGCGGCCCGGAGCTTGGCGATCTCGGCGAATAGATCCGTGCCCACCGCCGTGGAGAACTGCAACTGGGCGGCGGCTGTATCCACCGCCACGCCCCGGGCGACGGCGGCTCGTAGATAGTCCGCCCCAGTGGCCAGGGCCAAGGCGAGTTCGGTGACGGCGTCGGCGCCGGCGGCCCGGTAGCGGACGGTATCCACCCCGGCGACGCGAATCCCCGGGGCCATCTCGCCATACCAGGCCATGAGGGGGGCCAGCTGGTCCCAGTAGGCCTCCAGGGCCAGGGGCAGGCGACCATCCCTGGCCAATGCCCCCAGGGGATCGAAGCCCAGGCTCCCCTTGAGGTCTCGCCACGCCAACCCGTGGGATCTGGCGTGGGCGAGCCACAGGGCCCCCAGGGCCGGCCCCCCCAAATCGGCGTTGCAATACAAAGGGGTCGCCCCCAGGTCGATGCCCTCTAGGAGGGTTTGCAGCGCCGGGCCGTCCGCCAGCGACAGTCCACCCCGCCCCACGGCCTCGGGGGGTACAGCACCGGGGTCGAGGCCCCAGCGGGTGGGGTCGTCCAAGGTCATCGCCACGGCGTCCTGGCCCCGGGGCAGGTCGGCCCGCAGGCGGGCGTTGCCAGCCGTCACCGCGCCCGGACCCACCTCCTGGGCCACGGCCCAGGGGATGGGGGCGGGCCGAGTGCCCCGACCAAAGGGGGCCACCCCCGGCAAAGCCCCATCGATGGCCCTGAGCAGGGCCTCGGGGAGGTCTTCGGGGTGGTAAATGGGGGCTGGGCTCAGGCCCTCGGCGGTGGTGATGGTCAGCGCCTCCAGGGATTGGCCCTTGAGGGCATCAAGGGCCGCGGCGCGCCATTGCTCGCCAGAGGCCTTGGGAAAGTCGTCAAACAGCGCCATGGGGCCCTCGGGGATCGTGGCAGACAGGAGATGGGGTGATCGGGCCTCAGGCGGTGGGCCGGCCGTAGCCCAGCTCGGCCAACACAGCCTGGATTTCCACCAAAATGGCCGGGTCGTCGATGGTGGCCGGGGTGTTGTAGGCCTCGCCGTCGGCGATCTTGCGCATGGTGGCCCGCAGCACCTTCCCCGAACGAGTCTTGGGCAGCCTGGGCACCACTACGGCGTGCTTGAAGGCCGCCACGGGGCCAATCTGCTCCCGGACCAGCTGGATACACTCCTTGACCACTGCCTCGGGATTTTGCTCCACGCCGCTTTTGAGCACCAAGAACCCCAAGGGCAACTGCCCCTTGAGGTCATCGGCCACCCCGGTGACGGCACACTCGGCCACGGCCGGGTGGGTGGAGAGGACCTCCTCCATGGCCCCGGTGGACAGCCGGTGACCGGCGACGTTGATGACATCGTCGGTGCGGGACATGACAAATACATAGCCATCGCCGTCGATAAAGCCGGCATCGCCGGTTTCGTAGTAGCCGGGGAAGTGGCTGAAGTAGGCTTTTTGGTAGCGCTCGGGGGCGTTCCACAGGGTGGGGAAAGTCCCCGGGGGCAGGGGCAATTTGACCACTAGGGCGCCGATGTCCCCCGCCGGTACCTCCTGTTGCTCGTCGTCGAGGACTCGGACGTCGTAACCCGGCGCCGGCCGCGCCGGAGAACCGGGCTTGACGGGGAGGGTTTCCACCCCCGTGCAGTTGGCGCAGATGGCCCAACCCGTCTCGGTCTGCCACCAGTGATCCACCACCGGCACTTGGAGGGTCTTGCCGGCCCACAACAGGGTGTCGGGGTCGCAGCGCTCCCCGGCCAAAAACAAGGTCCGCAGGCTCTCGGTGTTGTAGCGGGCCAAGTGGCTGGCCTGGTAATCCTCTTTTTTGATGGCCCGCAGGGCGGTGGGAGCGGTGAATAACACCCGCACCTGGTGTTGCTCGATCACCCGCCAAAAGGCCCCGGGGTCGGGGGTGCCCACGGGCTTGCCTTCGTAGACCAGGGTGGCGTTGCCGTGGAGCAAGGGCCCATAGACGATATAGGAGTGACCCACCACCCAGCCCACGTCGGAGGCGGCCCAAAACACCTCCCCGGGCTCGGTGTTGTAGATGTGTTTCATGGTCCAGTGGAGGGCCACGGCGTGGCCGCCGTTGTCCCGCACCACCCCCTTGGGGGCACCGGTGGTACGGGAGGTGTAGAGGTTGTAGAGGGGGTCGGTGGCCGCCAGGGGGACACTGGGATGGGGTTGGGCCGCGGCGAGGGCCGCCTCCCAATCCGCGTCCCGTTGGGCCATCAGCTCGGCGACGCTCTGGGGGCGTTGATAGATAAAACAGCGACTCGGCTTGTGGCGCGCCTGGTCAATGGCGGCGTCCAACAGGGGCTTGTAGGGCACGATGCGGTTGGGCTCGATGCCACAGGAGGCGGTCATCACCACCTTGGGTGTGGCGTCGTCGATGCGCACCGCCAGCTCGTGGGCGGCAAAGCCGCCAAACACCACCGAGTGGATGGCCCCGAGGCGGGCGCAGGCCAACATGGCAAACACCGCTTCGGGGATCATGGGCATGTAGATCACCACCCGGTCGCCACGGCTCACCCCGGCGCCGGCGAGCATCCCCGCCACCCGGGCCACCCGGTCTTGCAGGTCCAGGTAGCTGTAGGTTTTGACGGTTTGGGTGACGGGACTGTCGTAGATCAGCGCCAAACGCTCGCCGTGTCCCGCCTCCACGTGGCGGTCGACGGCGTTGTAGCAGGTGTTGAGCTCCCCCCCCACAAACCAGCGTCCCGTGGGCGCCTCACTGCAGTCGAGGACCGAGGAATAGGGGGTGTGCCAATGGATGGACCGGGCGGCTTCCCCCCAAAAACCCTCGGGGTCAGTGACGGAACGCCGGTAGAGGTCGGCGTAGGTGGTGGTCGCTGGGGTGGTATCAATGGCCATGGCAAGCGTTCCCCTCGGTGGAAAGATGGATTGTTGGCGGGGTCTGTTTGAACTTTTCCCCGGATTTTAAACACCGCTGCAATTGATCATTGTAACCCTCGCGGCGTTCCTGGCAACGCACAAGGGAATTTGTGACCCGTGCTCCCCCTCTAAGTAGACGAATATTTTCCCAATATCTTGGGAGGTTCCACGGGGCGGACTTCATCAAACCAGCTCGTCCCGCACCTCTAGAGCCCACCCCGCTGCTCCCCGAGGAACGCCATGCCTCAACCTCACCCGCGCCGTTTTACGGCGGCGGCCGTCCTCGCCCTGGCCACGGCGGCCGTCGGCACCGCCACGGCGCCCCACCTGTGGTCTGCCGACGCCAACCCTTCCCCTTTGGCCACAGAGGGCACCGCGGCCACCTGTCCCACCCCGGGTCGATGGATCGATCCCGCCAGCGGCGAGCCCGTGCCGGTGGCCAGCCTGATCCGGGATATCGCCCAAAGGGCCGTGGTGCTGTTGGGGGAAAACCACGCCAACGCCGAACACCACCGCTGGCAGCTCCACACCCTCGCCGCCCTCCACGGCCACCGCCCGGGGTTAGCGGTGGGCTTTGAAATGTTTCCCCGGGCCAAACAGCCGGTGTTGGACGCCTGGGCCGCGGGAGAACTCGACGAAACGGCCTTTCTCGAGGGGGTGGACTGGCGCCGAGTGTGGGGGTTTGACCCGGTATTTTACTTGCCGCTGTTTCACTTTGTCCGCCAGCAGCGGCTGCCCATGGTGGCCCTCAACGTCGAGCGCAGCCTGGTGTCGCAGGTGGGGCGTGAGGGGCTCGATGCCATACCCGCCACCGCCCTCGAGGGGGTGAGTAGGCCGGCGCCGGCGAGCACCGCCTATCGCCGAGAGTTGGCCCTTTCCTACGGCGCCCACGGCCACCACGGGTCCAACCCACCGAGTGCGACCACCGACCCCGCCGCCGATCCCCTGGCGGCCCTGGCCAGCGATGGGGGCTTCCAGCGCTTTGTGGAGGCCCAACTCCTCTGGGACCGAGCCATGGCCGAGGCCCTGGCGGCGGCTCGCCAGGACGGACGCCTGGCCGTGGGAATCATGGGGGCCGGCCATGTGGCCCACGGCTTTGGGGTGGCCCACCAGCTGCGGGACTTGGGGGTCGAAGAAGTGGTCACGCTGTTGCCCATGACCTCGACCGAGGCCTGCCAATATCGAGCCGGAGTGGCCGATGCGGTCTTTGTGGTCCCCGACCCCAGCGAATCCCCCACCCCCCCCCGGCCTCTGCTGGGGGTGAGGGTGGATGCCTTTGACGGCGGAGTGCGGGTGGTCCAGGTGGGTCGCGACAGCATCGCCGCTGGGGCGGGTCTGCGCACCGATGACGTCATCACCCGGGCCGGGGGCCGGCCCCTGGGGGTGCCTGGAGAGCTCATCGACCTCATCCGATCCACCCCCTGGGGGGCCTGGCTGCCCCTCACGGTGACCCGGGGCGAAGAGACCCTGGAGCTGGTGGCCAAATTCCCCCCCCGGGCGACGCCGTGAGGCTGGCGGCGACCCTAGTGGCCACCTTGGCCACGGCGACCGCCCTGACCGGCCGAGCCCAGGAAGCCCCGGAGACGGTCCAGGCCACGGCGCCGGCGGCCTACACCCACCACATCACCGCCACCCTCGACCCCGCAGCTGGCCGTCTACAGGTGGTGGATCGGATCCAGGTGGCTGGGCGAAGGGATTACGCCTTTGTCCTGGCTCCGGGCTTGCGCCTGGTGGAAGTGACCGTGGACGGCACCCGGGCAGAGCTGCCGGGAACCAGCCCCGGGGGCTATCGTCTCCCCTTGGAGCCCGCCACCCGGGAGCTGGAAATTGCCG
The DNA here is from genome assembly GCA_050330975.1 of Candidatus Competibacterales bacterium. GTDB lineage: Bacteria > Pseudomonadota > Gammaproteobacteria > Competibacterales > Competibacteraceae > JBHJHK01. Next base: position 17,732 of record JBHJHK010000109.1, read on the forward strand.
TCGCCGGCACATTGCCCCCACCCCGGGGGCAGCGGGGCGCCTTGGGCCCCGACCACCCGGTGATGGGCCCCGAAGGCAGCTACCTGCCGGGGGGTTGGCTGCCCTGGCCAAGGGGCGAGACGGCCAGCTACCGCTTGGCGGTTGCCGTTCCCCGGGATCAACGGGTGGTGGCCGAGGGTCGACGATTGGCGGAAACCCGCGAGGCGGGGCAGTGGCGCGGGGTGTTTGCCAGTCGCCGAGCGGCTCCGGCTCCGGCCCTGTTCGCCGGGCCTTGGGCCGTCGATCAAGGGCCATCCCACGGCGGAGTCATACCCCTGCGGAGCTATTTCTATCCCGAACACCGCCCCCTGGCGGCGAGTTATTTCCGGGCCGCCGGCGACTTCTTGGCCCGTTACAGCCGCGCCATTGGCCCCTACCCCTTCGATGAGTTTCGCATCGTCGCCGCGCCCCTCCCCGTGGGGTTGGGGTTTCGGGGTCTCACCTATGTCAGCCGGCAAATTGTGCCGTTGCCCTACATGCGGGGGCGCTCCTTGGCCCACGAGATCCTCCACAACTGGTGGGGCAACGGGGTCTACATCGACTACGCCCGGGGCAACTGGGGGGAGGGCTTGACCACCTATCAAGCCGACCACGCCCTGGCCGAGGACCAAAGTCCCGCCGTCGCCCGCCAGCTGCGGATCGATTGGTTGGCGGACTTCGCCGCCCTGCCGGCCGATCGCGATCGACCACTGGTGGATTTCACCGTCCGCCACCATCGGGCGGCCCAGATCGTAGGCTATGGCAAGGGGGCCTTGGTGTTCCACATGCTGCGCCGACGCCTGGGGGAAGCGGCCTTCACCGAGGCCCTACAGGACTTTTGGCGCACTTGGCAATTTCGCACCGCCACCTGGGAGGATCTCCAAAGGGCCTTTGAAGGGGCCAGCGGGGAAGACCTGGAGGTTTTCTTTCGCCAGTGGCTGACCCGCCCGGGGGCGCCCCAGCTGGCCCTGGTGGACGCCAGCACCACGGCGGTGGACGGGGGCTTTGAGGTGCACTTGACCCTGGCCCAGACTCAAGACGCCGAACCCTACATGCTGGAAATACCCGTGGTGGTGGAGACTCCGGAGGGCCCCGAGACCCAATGGGTGACCCTCCATGGCCCCCGGCGGGAGGTGGTGGTACCGGTGACGAGCCCACCCCTGGCCGTGGCCGTGGACCCCGATTTCGACCTCTTTCGCCGCCTGCTCCCCGCCGAGCGCCCCTTGACCCTGCGGGATGTGTGGCTAGCCGAGGACGCCCAGTTGGCGGTGGTGGCAGACGAGGGGGCTCACAGGTTGGCCTTCGCCCTCGCCCGGCGCCTGCGGGACGAACCCACCGCGGCCGTGGACCTCCAGGCCCTAGACCCCCAGCGCGGGGCGTTGATCATCGCCGTTGGCGACGGTTTAGCCGAGGTCTTGGCGACCCTGGACATCGCCATCCCACCCCCGCTGGCTGCCCCTGGGAGTCGAGCCCGGGTATGGACTACGACCCCGGCGGCCGGGGGGGCGGTGGCCATCGTCGCCGCCGCCGATGTCCAAGCCCTGGCGCAACTGGCGGGCCCCCTCCCCCACTACGGGCGCCAGAGCTATCTCTGGTTTGGCGAAGGCACCCGGGCGAGAGTCCGAGGGGTCTGGGGGGTGGGAGACAATCCGTTGCGCCGGAGGTTATCCAGGGCCGACCCTTGAGGCGGCCGCCTGGGCCAACAGCCCCGCCACCACGGCGGCGCTGTCGCTCACCACTCCGAAGATCCCGTCCTCCACGGTCACCATGTGGACCGCCGCCCGGTGGGCGTAGGGATCGCCGCTGGCGCAGGCATCCTCGATGAGCAGGCATTGGAAGTGGCGATCGCAAGCCTCCCGCAGGGTGGAGTGGACGCAGACATCGGTGGTGCAGCCACTGAAGAGCAGATACTCGATGCCCTTGGCCCGGAGCACCGCCTCGAGGTCGGTGTAGGTGAAGGAGCCGTTGGCGGTTTTATCCACCACCACGTCCTCGGGGAGGACAGTGAGCTCGGGAACCAGCTCAAAGCCCGGGTTACCCCGGCACATGATGGCCGTGCCCTCGAGGCCGGCGCGACCTCGCCGCCAGCGGCGGTAGGGGGTCAAATCCGCCCCGTCGGCCCGATAGCCCTGGCGGGTGTAGACGATGAGACACCCCGCCCGGCGGGCGGCGGCGATCACCCGGTTGACGGCGGGCAAGATGGACCTAAGCGGCGTGGGGTCGTAGCCTTTGCGGGCGAAGTAACCCTCGGGGGAGAGGAAATCCACCTGGAGGTCGATCACCAATAGCGCCGTGGCCGGGGGTTCCAAACGGCCGTGGTAGGGAAAGGGGAAGGGGCGCCCGGCGATGGCGATGGCGGCGGTTGGGGGGGAAACGTCGACCACGGGCGTGACTCCAGGGGGGTTGTCCACAGGCCCCCAGCCTCCTGGCGGCTCACCGCCGGCCCCGAGGCTGGACTTGAGTACCACGGCAACAGACAATGCCGATGCGAGTTCTTTCCCCTCATTGTATCCCTTCCCAGCCCGTAGGATCTCCACCATGACCACCACCATTGTCGACCTCTCTCCCACGGATGCCGCCGAGCGCTTTGAACGCAATGAAGTCAGCATTATCGACGTGCGGGAGCCGGTGGAATACGCCTTTGAGCGCATCAAGGGGGCTTTGTTGATGCCCATGTCCACCTTTGATTCCCAAAAGCTACCCCGGGCCACCGACCGGGTGTGGGTATTTCACTGCGGTTCCGGCAAGCGCTCCCGCCGGGTGTGCGAGTTGTGCCAGGCGGCGGGGTGGGATGACGTCAGCCACATCGATGGTGGTATCGCCGCCTGGAAGGCTGCGGGCTTGCCGGTGGTGACCATCAACCCCGCCAACGGCAGTTTGCGGGTGCCTCAATAAAGGTGCCTCGTACAGCATAGTCTCGATTTCCCGAGCTTCGCTCACCCCGGAAACAGTTTCAAGCCCATAACCCTCTCCCACCCGTGCAGCGGATGGGAGGCCTGGTCATTTTCAAATCACCGCCCTCGATTCAGTTGGGAGACTAATATATTTAGCTTAGCTTTTTTCAAACTGGACAGCAGAAGTGCTCATCTCGTCCACAGGCAAAAGCCAACCCCCAAAACAGGACATCCAACTTCAAGGATAGTGGATTCATGAAACCCAATCACTCAAACGCAATCATTTTTTTCGTTTTTTTGATGTCGGGCTTTTGTGGCTTAATTTATCAATCAGTATGGTCGCATTATTTAAAATTAGTCCTGGGCCATGCCGCCTATGGACAAACCGTAGTCATTGTGGTTTTCATGGGCGGATTGGCGTTGGGTTCGGCTGCGGCAGGATATGCTATGAAATTCTGCAAGCATCCCCTCATTTGGTTTGCAGCATGCGAATTGGCGTTGGGTTTATTTGCAGTTTTTTTTCACAATATTTTTGTTTCCTTCAGCGAGCAACTCTATACATTCTTAAACCAAAGCAACGACAATGCACTTGGAGGAACACTCAAATGGTTCGGCAGCATTGCCATCATATTACCTCAATCCATTCTAATGGGAGCCACATTTCCATTAATCAGCGCAGCTTTAATCAGAAAAAAACCTGAAAACCTAGGCAGAACACTGGGGTTATTGTATTTTCTCAACAGCTTTGGGGCAGCCATCGGGGTATTGGTCAGTGCCTTTTTGCTTATTCCAAGCCTGGGTCTACCCGGCGCAATATTGACAGCGGGTCTCTTGGAAACCCTACTCGCCTTTGCCATATGGGTCACCCATAAACGCGAACAAAATCACACAAGCGCCACCATACCTGCTTCTTTTTTCAAAACAATCGGCTCCAGGCCTTCGGAACGACAACCACACCAGCTCATTATTCCCCTCTTTGCGGTCACATTCATTTCTTCCATGGCTTCATTTTTTTATGAGATTGCCTGGATCAGGCTGCTCAGCTTGGTATTCGGATCGTCAGTCTATTCTTTTGAAGTCATGCTGAGCGCCTTTATATTTGGCCTTGCCTTTGGAGGCCTGCTGATGAGAAAACGCATAAATCATCTCACAGACCCTCTAGCGGCATTGGGCAAAATACAAATTATCATGGGCATCACTGCGGTTCTCACAATTCCGCTCTACAACTATCTCCCCGGATTCATGAGTATTATTCTGAACACGTTAGAACGCGATGAGATGGGGTATGGTATTTACCATGTCACTAATTTAGTTCTATCCCTCTCCATAATGTTGCCCTCATCGGTCGCAGCTGGTATGACATTGCCATTAATAACCAGCATTTTGCTTAAGAAATGTGGCCGTGAAAGCATGGTGGGCCAGACCTACGCCTGGAACACCCTGGGGGCCATCATCGGCGTTCTGCTTGCAGTTCATCTGATCATGCCCATCTTGGGCACGAGAAACCTCCTCTTAATGGGAGGCATCATCGACAGCTCACTGGGCGCACTTATAATATTTGCCGCAACGAAAAACCCCAAGTTCACTTCGAACAAGAGCAACCCAGCTTGGGCCATGACTACAGCATTGTTTTTTCTCACGAGCGCATTGATTTTCCAACTAGATCCCCACAAAATGCTCTCAGGCGTTTATCGAACTGGGGAAGCACAACTCGCTGAAAACGTGAACATAGAGTTCCTAGAAGACGGCAAGACGGCCAGCATCAGCCTTGTCAGCACCAATGGATTCAAACAAATCAGCACCAATGGCAAACCCGATGCAGCCATAAATACTGCCCATGGGGAGCCGGCAGTTGACGAAGTCACTATGGTCATGTTGGGAGCCCTACCTTTGGCTCTTTCGCCCAAAATACACCATGTGGCCAATATCGGCTTTGGCTCTGGATTGACTACCCACACTCTGCTGGCGAGCCCACATATCCAAACTGTAGACACCATCGAAATCGAACACAAAGTCATTGAAGCCTCTAAAGGTTTTGGGGAAACCGTGGCGCGAGCATATGACGACTCACGCAGCCAAATCCACATCGAGGACGCCAGAACTTTTTTTGCCAGTCAAGACAAACAATACGACTTAATCGTCTCCGAGCCATCAAACCCATGGGTCAGTGGAGTCGCCAATTTATTCACAACTGAATTCTACGGACACCTGAAAACCAATCTCAGCGAAAATGGTATTTTAGTACAATGGACGCATCTATACGAAATAAACACTCAGTTGATCGCATCCATTTTTAAAGCACTAGAACCAAACTTTGACAAATTTGCCCTCTACAACATTGACGATGGAAACCTAATTTTTGTCGCCACGTCAGGCGACATCGATCTCACTGCCATCTCCCCTGAGCCATTTAGCTATCCAGACCTTCGCCCACTTCTGAGTCGCGTCGGCATTGAGGAGCCCCATGACATTGCCATAAGATACTTGGGCGACCAAGAGACTTTCGCTCCATTCTTCAATTCGTTTCCCATTGCAGCCAACGCCGACTACTTCCCCATTCTCTCCTACCGCGCACCGAAATCTTTCTTCATAGGACAAGACTCATCGTTGGCAGGACTCACGACCACATCAATACCCATCAACAACACGTGGAATCAACCCACTTGGTCCAAAATCGCAGACTTCACACCAAGCTCTAGAAACAGATCATTCTATGCCAGAAGACTTGGGGAGGCACGCAGCTATTACGATCATATTATCCAGGGGAATTCCAGCACAATCGACTCATCGGACATGGCAACCATTCACTCTCAAGTGGAACACAGATTATCGAATTGCGAACTCGGTACGCCACTAGAAGCGTTTTCACATGAAGAGGAACTTCGCTTTTTACTTGGTAGATTGTATTCCTATCTCACCCCCGATCAACTGATGAAAATCTGGCAAGTCAATGGATGGGGCCGCTGTCGAGAGGAGATGTCACCTTGGCTAACACACTGGCTCGATCTCCACAAAGCCACCATTGACAGGCAGTGGCTGGAGGTATTCCACCATGCCAATGCTCTCCTCACCACAAACTGGCAGGATCCCTATGAACGCTTGCCTCTCCAGTCAGTTGAGTATTTGCTCATTACAGGGCTCAACGCCGCTGGCTTATTGAGCGATAGTGATAGGGGTTTGAGATTCTGGCAGGCCCACGGGTACCGGGCGCCAGCGGGAGAGCCCTCCATTCCCTTGCGCTTTAGCTTGGCACAACTCTTCTACAAGGATTGAGCAGGAAAGCCTGGGCTTGATCCATAAGCTCTGCCTATGGTCGGCATCCATAATCGCCATTGTACAGGGCCTGGGCCCATCCCCTAGAGTTCATTCCCGCTGGGCATGGCTGAATGGCAAAGCGCTCCGGGGATAAGCTCTGGGGTTTTGTCCCAGTCAATACCCAGCGCCCCATAAAGACTCACTGAATCCCTTCGAGTCAAAGCCAACTTGAGTCCAGGAGCCTTGCCATGACGATTCAAACGCCAATGCCCATCGATGTCGGTGCCGTCGGCCCCACCCCTGTGACCGTCCCACCATCATCTTTGTGGCCAGCGGGGAAATCACCGAGTACCGCAGCCGCAACCCGGCCCCCAAACCCTACAAAGCCGGCGATATCCTCGCCGAGCACGGCGATGTATGGCACTGGTGGCAAGGGGGCGACACCCCGGTGATCCTCTATGCCGCCGATTTGGCCGACGTGGACGGGTGCCAGTCGGGGGAATGTTGAGAGACACTCCAGGCCACGGAAGAGGATCGGTCCTCTGCCATGGCTTAGCTCGAGGATCCAAACCATGGGCGACGACCCCACGCGTTTTGAGCGGGGCATGGCGCTGTTTCGCCAGCTCCACCCCACGGCGACCACCCAACTGGAGGACCTCCTCGCCGATGTAGCCCCGGATCTCCTGCGCTTGGTAGGTGAATTTCCCTTTGCAGACATTTATCCTCGCCAAGGGCTCGACCTGCGTTCCCGCCAGATCGCCACCTTGGCGAGTCTCGCCACCCGGGGGGATGGCGAGGGCCAGCTGGCCATCCACATCGGCATAGCCCTAGAGATCGGCCTGAGTCGCCAAGAGATTGTCGAGCTGTTTGTCCAGCTGGCACCCTACGCCGGTTTTCCCACGGCCATCAACGGCGTACGGATTGCCAAAGGGGTGTTTGCCCAAGGCCAAGCGGGGCGCCCCGCCCCGCCGTAACCCCGAGGCGCCCCAGTGACTCTGACTGGGGTATCTGCCTTCAACCCACTTGATACAGGAGTTACCGACGTGATTGATCTAACCCACCTCAAAGGTAAAACCGCGGTGATCACCGGCTCGACCTCGGGCATTGGTCTGGGCATCGCCAAAGGGTTTGCCGATGCCGGTCTCAACGTCGTCATGAACGGCTTTGGCGACGCCGACGAGATCGAGAAGAACCGCCAAGACCTGGAGAGTCGCGGGGTCAAGGCGTTGTACAACGGTGCCGATATGACCAAGCCGGACGAGATCGTGGCCATGATCCAAGAGGCCGAAGGGACCCTGGGCAGCGTGGATGTGGTGGTCAACAACGCTGGGATCCAAAACGTCCAGCCGGTGGAGGAATTTCCCCCCAACAAGTGGGACGCCATCATCGCCATCAACATGAATTCCGCGTTCCACACCGTGCGGGCGGCGATCCCGGGGATGAAGCAGCGGGGCTGGGGGCGGATTATCAATATTTCCTCGGCCCATGGCCTGGTGGCTTCCCCCTTTAAGAGCGCCTATGTCACCGCCAAACACGGCATCGGCGGCTTTACCAAGACCGTCGCCCTGGAAGTGGCCCAGAACGGCATCACCTGTAACGCCATCTGCCCGGGCTATGTCTTCACCCCCTTAGTGGAAGGGCAAATCGCCGACACCGCCAAGGCCCGGGGGATGACCGAAGAGCAGGTGGTCAAAGACGTCCTCCTCGCCGCCCAGTGGACCAAGAAGTTCGTCACCGTCGAGCAGCTGGCCGGGGTGGCGCTCTTCCTGTGCACCGCCGCCGCGGACAACATCACCGGTACCTCCATCCCCGTCGACGGGGGCTGGACGGCGGCCTAGGGTCTTTACAAAACCGCGGGCCGCGGTCCACCCGCGCCACCTTGGGACAACGACTACACCAACCATCTGGGAGAACACCCTATGGCGGATATCGAGGTTGACATAGCGATCATCGGCACTGGCACGGCGGGGATGGCGGCCTACCGGGAAGCGCGCAAGTTCACCCACAGCATTGCCCTTTTGGAGGGTCACCTCTACGGCACCACCTGTGCCCGGGTGGGGTGTATGCCCTCTAAGCTCCTCATCGCCCCCGCCGAAGCCCGCCATCGCTGCGAGTTCTTGGCGGAGTTTGGCCTGCGGGGCGAGGTGCCCACCGTCGACGGCAAGGCGGTGATGGCCCGGGTGCGGGCCGAACGGGATCGCTTTGTGGGCTTTGTCCACCAGGCGGTGGAGGGCTTTGACTCTCAGCACAAGATCAAGGCCTGGGCCAAGTTCGTCGATGACCACACCCTGGCCCTGGACGACGGCCGCACCCTCAAGGCCCAGCGCATCGTCATCGCCACGGGCTCGAGACCCAACGTCCCCCCCATCTTTGAGCGGGCCGGCGATCGACTGATCACCAACGACGAGGTATTTTACTGGGAGGATCTCCCCGCCAGCGTGGCGGTGTTTGGCGCTGGAGTCATCGGCCTGGAGTTGGGTCAAGCCCTCCATCGGCTGGGGGTACGGATGCGCCTGTTTGGCAAGGGTGGCCTAGTGGGCCCCCTCACCGACCCCGAGGTCACTGCCTACGCCGCCAAAACCTTTGCCGCCGAGTACCCCGTGCTCTTCGACGGCGACGTCAAGGCCATTGACAACACCGGCGACGCCGTGGCCATCACCTTTGTCAACGAAGGGGGGGAGGAGGTCACCGAGCGATTTGACTATCTCCTCTGCGCCACCGGTAGGCGGGCCAATGTGGACAACCTGGGTCTGGAGCACACCTCCCTAGAGCGCGACCCCCGGGGTGTCCCCCTCTACAATACCCAGTCCATGCAGTGCAGTAATGGCCACATTTTCATCGCCGGGGATGCCAACGGCGACATTCCCTTGCTCCACGAAGCCGCCGACGAGGGCCGTTTGGCGGGGGAAAACGCCGGTCGTTACCCCGAGGTGTACAAGCGGGCCCGCAAAGCCGTGTTGAGCGTGGTGTTCTCCGACCCCCAGATCGCCACGGCGGGGAAGTCCTTCAGGGAACTCACCGAGCGGGGCGTGGACTTTGCCGTCGCCGCCGTGGACTTTGAAGACCAGGGGCGGGCCCGGGTCATGTTGATGAACAAAGGGCTACTGCGGGTCTACGGCGATAGGGAAACGGGTTGTCTATTGGGGGCTGAGATGATGGGCCCCCACCACGAACACCTAGCTCACCTCCTGGCCTGGTGTATCCAAATGCGGATGAACGTCGCCGATATCCTCCAAATGCCCTTTTACCATCCGGTCATCGAAGAGGGTCTGCGCAGCGCCCTGCGCAACCTTCTCCAGGCCATGGATATGGGTCCCCAGCCGCCCCTGCGCTGCATCGACTGCGGCCCGGGGGGTTGAGGCGAAGGCCTTTTAGCGGAGAAGCTCCCATGCACCACGGCGAATTTTCTTTGATCGTCATCCAGCTGTGCGCGGCCCTGTTGTTGCTCACCGCTGCCCGCCACTACACCCGCCATTCTCCACTCCCCGGCGAGGTATGGGTACTGTTGGCCGGTATCGGCTACGGTATCGCCGGCCGCCTCAGCGGCAGCGAGTTTTTACCCCGTCTGGATCTTTCTCCCGATGTGGTGTTATTTGTCTTACTGCCGTTGTTGATCTTTGCCAGCGGGCGGCTCATCAACCCCGACGCTCTCCGCACCGAGGCGTTGCCCATCGGGTTGTACGCCGTGGCCGGGGTGGTGGCCACCACTTTTTTGGTGGGGGTGCCCGTGGCCTATATCCTCGACATTGGCTTGCTCCACGGCCTGTTATTTGGCGCCGCCATTGCCGCCACGGACCCCGTGGCGGTGGGGGCCATCTTCCACCGCTTCCACCTACCAGAAAAGCTCGAGCTCATGGTGGAAGGCGAATCGCTATTCAACGATGGCACCACGGTGGTGCTGTTTCAGTTGCTGGCATCTTTGGCCATCGCTGGGGCGGCGTTTGACGCCCTGGACACCGGGGTGACTTTTCTGTGGGCGGTGCTGGGGGCCTTTCCCCTGGGGTGGGTATTGGGTTGGATTTCATCACAAATCCTGCGGGTCTGGCACGAACACCACCCGTTTTTCCCCGTGACCATGACAATGGTATTGGCGCTGTTGAGCTTTGTCGTGGCCGAGCACTTTTTACATCTGTCGGGGGTCATCGCTGTGTTGGTGGCAGCCATGACCTTTGTCCAGTACCATCGCCAGAACCGCGCCCAGCTGCAAGATCCGCAGAAGCACCAGGATGATGCCCGGATCTTTGACTCCTTTTGGGAGTACATCGCCATCGTCGCTAATGGTTTTTTGTTCTTTGCCCTGGGGGCAGAAACTGGCGCCCATCCCTATGGGCTGACTCTGGGGAGTGCGTTGTTGACGGTGGTGGTTTTGATGGCTTCTCGGAGTGTGGTGATCTATTTGGGCGGGGGCATGCTGGCAGCGGTGGGCCGTCGTTTGCCCTGGTCATGGCTCGCCATCGTCAATTTGGGGGGGCTGCGCGGTGCGGTGTCGGCGGCGTTGATACTGACCATTGCCCACGACTATCCCCACCGGGAAATCTTCTTGTGTTTGGCCTTTACCCTGATCACGGCGAGCCTCATCATTCAACCCTTGGCGATGCACTTCTATCTCAAGCAGACCAAGTTGGCCGTGGCTTGAGGCTTGAGGCGGCGCACTCCCTAGGGGATACGCAGTTAAAAGGTATGGGTATACCCCTTTAGGTGCCGCCAATAGCTCCCACCCATGGGACTCTATTGGCGGTTGCTTGCAAATCATGAGTAGCTGTAGAAACTCCCAGGAGACTGCAGTTGGATCGGACCCAAAGGCTAAGTCATCATTTTTAATGCCAGGTAAGGGGTAACATTAAACAAGATGATGGCAATTTTGTATTGCCCCAAATATTGAAAATAAGCTCTGCCGAGATCCTGTTCATCCAAGCCAAACAATCTAGAGTGGATGCCAGTTATGGTTCTTCGCGCCGCGATCAACACAGCGGTCGAAATCAAAAAAACACCCAGATTAATCAACGACATCCAGCCCAACAACTGCGAGAGTTGCTCTGTCGTCATCTTCCACCTCCGAAATAATCCGTAATTACAGCCATTAATCAATTCGAGCATTGGCCTCGACAACCCATGGGGATTAATAAATTAACACGCCTCGCGTCCTACTCATCTACCCAGTGTAGCCTTCAGAATTTTCCAGCATTCATCCACTCACTTCTAGGGGGAATGGGCCCCATATTATCCCAATGCTCTACAATTTGTCATTTTGGTCGGTGTCAAACAAATCGGCAGTTACCCATTTTGCCGCACCATTGTCGATGTCCTGATACACATGAACAAAGACGAATCGACCCTCTTCGATCGCACGAATCACTCGAATGTCACGGCTCTTGGTGCGTTTCAAAAAACCCTCAAAGAATTGGATAAACCCCTCCACATTGTAATGGCTACTGGTGACCTACTGGGATCTCATGGCGATGATCAAAGCGGATTTGGGAATAGGGTTAATGCCCGCCAGCGTACCCATCCGGGAAGACATCGTTCGGATTCGCCTCAAGGGGGGCCTCAAACACCGCACCATCAAGGCCTATACCGTCTGCCCCGCTACGGCCTCCAGTAAAGCCCCTAAATCCACCCGCCGTCGGTAGTCGGGATCGACCCAGTGCGCCACCACCCGCCCCGCCCCATCGAGGACAAACACCGCGGGAATGGGCAATAGCCAGGCCGAGTTGGCTTGATAGAGCGGTACGTCCCATCCCGCCCCTCGGTGGAGGGCCGCCATGGCCTCACCTAGCCACACGGTCACCCCCGTGGCCAGGCCATAGCCGTTATCCATGTCCGAGAGGATGGCGAACTCGGCCCGGGCCTCGGCTTTGAGCTGGCGGTTGAAACACCGGGTCTCGGGAGTAATCACCACCAGATTGCCCCCGGCCGCGCACAACGCCGGGTGGATCTTCGCCAACCCGGCGGCATAGGCTCGACAGTACCAGCCATTCCCAGTCGCCTGATAGCTCAACGAAGAATCAATGACTTAGCTTGGTCGAGAGAGCCTTTTGCCCCATCAACCCACATCCTGGCGCCGAATATAATCCTTGACAGCCTCTGCATCCACCGCCATGGACACAAACCGCTGGGGCTTGGCCTCGATATCCCGGTAGGCCTCGGGGCGCTCGGGTTCAAAGCCCAGGGCCTCTTGGATGATGGTGGCGAACTTGGCCGGCAGCGCCGTCTCAAGGCACAGCAAGGGAATACCGGGCCGCCGCTGTTCCAACCCCACCTTGAGGCCGTCGGCGGTGTGGGGGTCGATCACCAGCCCGTGTCGCCTGTGAACCCACCGAATGGTCTCTAGGCGCTGGGCGTGGCTGCTCTGGCCACTGGTCAAGCCGTAGCGGTCGACGGCCACCCCTAAAGGGTCGTCTCTCAGGTCGAAGTATCCCCCTTGGGCCACCTGGCGCCAAAGATCGGCCACCCGCTCGGCGTCGCCTTGGGCCACGTCGTAGATAAACCGTTCGAAGTTGGAGGCCTTGGCGATGTCCATGGAGGGACTGGAGGTATTCAACACCTCGCTGCCGCGCCGCACCCGATAGCACTTGGTGCGGAAAAACTCGTCGAGGACGTTGTTTTCGTTGGTGGCCAAAATCAACTGGGCGATGGGCAAACCCATTTGCCGGGCGATGTGGCCGGCGAAAATATTGCCAAAATTCCCCGATGGCACGGCAAAGGCCACCTCCTGGTCGTTGCCCTCGGTAACGGCAAAATAGCCCTTGAAGTAATAAACCACCTGGGCCACCACTCGGGCCCAATTGATGGAGTTGACAGCACTAATGCGGTAGCGGGTTTTAAATGCACCGTCGGCGTTGACCTCTTTGACCACGTCTTGGCACTGGTCAAACACCCCATCAACGGCCAAATTGTGGATATTATCCGCCTGGAGAGCGTACATCTGAGCCGTCTGGAACGGACTCATTCGCCCGTGGGGCGAAAGCATAAACACCTGTAACCGCTGCTTGTGGGCCATGGCGTATTCGGCCGCCGAACCGGTGTCTCCCGAGGTGGCCCCGAGGATGTTGAGGTGCTCGTCGCGCTGGGCCAACACGTACTCGAACAACTGACCCAACAGCTGCATGGCCAAATCCTTGAAGGCCAAGGTGGGTCCGTTGGATAGCGCCAACAGAAAGACCCCATCCTCTAGGGGTTTGACCGGCGTGATGGCCTCGCTGCCAAAGCGCTCGGCGGTGTAGGTGTCGCGGACCAAGGCCTCTAGGGAAGCGGGGGGGATGTCGGGGGCAAACCGAGCCAGGACGGCCCCGGCCAACTGGGGGTAGCTGTAGCTTCGCCAGGTGGCGAGCTCCGCCGGTGTCACCCGGGGGTAGGCCTCCGGCACCACCAACCCCCCGTCGGGGGCGAGACCCTGGATGAGAACGTCGGAAAACGAGGCCGGCGACATGCCGCCGCGGGTGCTGAGATACCGCATGGGGGACACTTTCCTAGGGGCAAAGGAGGATCGAGGAGCTGCACCGAGTCTAGCCCAAACCCGGCAAAGCTGACTACGGCAGCTGGATCAGGCTTCGAACCAGCGGATGGGGGGGGGCGCCGCGGCCCGGCGCGCTTGGGGTGCTTTAAACCCCGCGTGGCGTCGCGCTTACCCCCCAACCCCCCCCCCCCCGCCCCCGCCCCCCGCCCCGGCGCCCCCCCCCCGGCCTGGGGGGGGGCGCCGCGGCCAGGCGCTCTAGGGCTGCTATCAACCGCTCGTGGCGTCGCGCTTCCCCCCCTCGCCGCCCCAGGGCGGCCAACGCCAGGG
>JBHJHK010000110.1:0-14042 GCA_050330975.1 Candidatus Competibacterales bacterium
TTGGTGTTGGGGGGGGGGGGGGGGGGGGCCAAACCCGCCACGGTTGTGGGGGGGGGGGGGGGCGTGTCCCTGGCCAACCAGCGGGCCGCTACGGTCATTGGCTTTGTGCACTTTTTTACCATGCTCCTCACCTTGACCATCTTTGCGAGCCTAGTGCGCATTCCCACCAACTATCTGCGGGCGGCGGCCGACTTGGGGGCCGGGCCTTGGCGCCGATTTTATACCATCATCTTGCCCTTGAGTTGGCCCGGGGTGGTGGTGGGGGCGTTCCTCAGCTTTGTGCTGTGCATAGGGGATTACATCACCCCCCAGATCTTGGGGGGGAACCGGGAACTGCTCATGCCCCAGGCCATCATGCTCCAGGTGGGACGGCGGGCGGACTTTCCCATGGCCTCGGCCCTGGCCTTGGTGCTCATGGGGGTGGTGACGGTGGCGTATCTCCTCTGTGCCCGCCACCTGCGCCTCGACCCCGGCAAGGGCCTGTGAAAACCCGACGGCGCCTCTGGTGGCGGGGGTTGACCTGGGTCTACGCCCTGGGGATTTACGGCTTTATCTTTTTGCCCGTGGTGGTGTTGGTGTTATTTTCCTTCCAGGCGGGCACGTTGCCAGTGTGGCCCCTCCAGGGCTTGTCTTGGCGCTGGTACAGTGCGGTGTTCACCGACGGCCGGTTGCTGGAGGCCCTGGTCAACGCCCTGGTGGGGGGGGTGGGTTCTTCCCTCTGGGCGGTGGCCTTGGGCTTTGCCGCGGCCTATGGCCTGGCGCGCCATCCGTTGCCAGGGGCCCCCTGGCTGCGGGGGTTGCTGGTGGCTCCCTTGCTGGTGAGTTACTTGATCGTCGCCATGGGGCTGTTGATCTTCTTCAACGCCACGGGTTTGGGAAAATCCCTCTGGGCCGTGGCCATTGGCCACGGGGTGATCAACACCCCCTTGGCCTTTGCCCTGATCTACAGTCAGCTGGGGACGGAAGAGGCCCGACTGGAGCGGGCCGCCCGGGACTTGGGGGCGCGGGAGTGGCAAGTGGTGGTGTGGGTGGTGTTGCCTTTGCTGTGGCCAGCCATGCTGGCCAGCTTTGCCCTGGCCTTTACCCTGTCGTGGGACGAGTTCATCATCGCCTTTTTGGTGAGCCGTTTTGACGTCACTTTGCCCGTGGAACTGTGGAGTATGCTGCGCTCGGGGCTCGACCCACGCACCAACGCCGCCGGTAGTGTGGTGTTTGGGGTGTCGTTGGTCATGGTGGCCGTGGCGGGTTTGGTGCTGTGGCGCCTGGGGGGCCGACGGTCTTGAAGGTCGATTATACGACCTGGCATCCCCCCTTGGCGGAGGAGCCCCCCGCACTTTGGGGTGTCGCCGTAGCGGCGCTACTGCTGTACTACGCCATGACGATGGCGCCTTTTCACTACGGTGGCGCCGACAGCCGCTTCATCCTCTTGGTGAGCGAGGCGTTGTGGGAGCGGGGCACCACGACCCTCGACCACTATGTCGAGCGGGGAGAACTAGACCCCGACCACTATGCCATTAGAGCCATCAACGGCCACCACTACTACGTCTATCCCTTGGGGACGTCGTTGCTGAGTGTGCCCTTTGTGGCCATGGAGCGGTTGGCGGGCAAGCGCATGGTGGTGGATCACTCGGCTACCCAACAGCGCCTCGCCGCCTTATCGTGCAGCGCCATGCTGCTGGCATTGTACGCCCTGGCCCGGCTGTTCTTGCCTCCGCTGGCCAGTGGGGGCCTGGCCTTGGTGTGGGGTTTGGGCTCTTCGCTGGTGAGTAGCCTGGGGACGACCCTGTTGTCCCATAACTTCGCCGTACTCTTCGCCCTGCTGGCCCTCTACGGCGTCGCCCTGCGCCTGTACCGGGGGGGAAATGTCCCCGTCTGGAGCCTCGGTCTGGCCTTGTTTTTGGCCTACCTGTGTCGCCCGACCATGGCGGTGTTGACCCCGCTTTTTATGGGGCTTTTACTGTGGCACCACCAGGTCTGGGCTGCCCTGGGGGTGGGGATCTGGGTGGGCCTGGGGCTGTTGGCCCTGGGGGGGTACGCCTGGCTGGCCTTCGCTGCGCCATTGCCCCCGTATTATCTACCGGGGTTGCTGGCCTTCGCCGATCCCGGTGCCCTGGAGGTGGTCAACTTCACCCCCCAGGTGGTGGCCACTGACCCCAAAGCTCCCCCCCTGGCCCTGTACATCCATCTCCTCAGTCCAGCCCGCGGGGTATTGATTTATTGGCCCCAATTGTGGCTGCTGCCCTTGGCCTTGTTCTTGTGGCCCCATCTGCCCGCCCGGGCCCTGGGGGCAATGGCCCTGGGGTGGGTGGTGGTCCAGCTGGGGGTGTTGGTCTCTCCCCTGAGCCATGGCTTTGGCGGCCACGCCTATGGGCCGCGGTTAATGGTGGATGCGCTCCCCGGGGTCTACGTGTTGTCGGTCATCACGGCAAAGGCGGTTGGGGACGGTGGCCACGGGTGGCGGCGCGGATTTTGGGGGGGCATGGCGTTGACGGGGACCATCGCCATCTATTTCAACCTGGTTCAGGGGGTGTTCAATCCCTATACCCAGCGTTGGAACGAACAACCCGACATCGACTACAACCTCGATTACCTGGGGGATTGGCGCTACCCGCCCTTTTGGTACGACGAGCGGCGCCACGAGGAGCGCTTGGTCCGCCACCTGCGCCGCCGGCCCCCCCTTGCCCCCGTGGCCCCCGGGGAGGTGATGGACCACCGCAGTTCCAAGGTCCGGTTTGTGGGTTGGAGCTATCCCGAGATGATCCACCGCTGGAGCGAGGGCCACCACGCCGCGCTGATCCTAGAGCTAGCCCCCGGGGCCGCCTTCGAGGGTCGCCTCGCGCTGCGGGCCTGGGGACTCGGCGACCACCGGGTGGAGGTCTATGTCGGTGGCCAACCCCTCGCCCAGTGGCAACTCACCCGCGGCGAAGTGGGGGACTACAGCGCCACCCTGCCCCCCGACGCCCTGGCGGGGGAAACCCTGGTCATCGCCTTTCGCACCCCCGACGCCCTGCCCCCCGACGCTGAGGACCAGCGATCCTTGTCCATGGCATTGATGGAATTCTCCCTCCACTGATGGTGAAAGAGGATGTGCATTCTATGGCAACGACGACGCCCTGGCTGGCGGTGATGAAGGCGGGTGGGGGTTGGCCGTGACGGCCAGTGTGACGGTGAGCGAACTCGCCGTGGCCTACGGTGCCACCGTGGCCCTCGACGGCATCGACTTGACCATCCCCGCCGGCGCCTATGCCGTGTTGCTGGGTCCTTCGGGGAGTGGCAAGACCACTTTGTTATCGGTGTTGGGGGGCTTTGTGGAGTCCCACCAGGGACGGGTGTGGATCGGCGAGGGGGAGGTCACGGATTTGCCCCCCCGAGCCCGCCCCACGGCCACGGTATTCCAGGACTACGCTTTGTTTCCCCACCTGAGTGTGGGGGGCAACGTGGGATTTGGCCTCGCCGCCAGCGGGGTGCCCAGGCGGGCCCGGCTCAGGCGGGTCCAAGAGGCCCTGGAGCTAGTGGGTCTGGCGGGGCTGGCCAAGCGCCGCATCCACCAGCTCTCCGGGGGCCAGCGTCAGCGGGTGGCCCTGGCTCGGGCCCTGGTGGTGGCCCCGGACGTGCTGTTGCTGGACGAACCCTTGGGGGCGTTGGACCTCCATTTGCGGCGCCAAATGCAAGACGAACTCAAGGGTCTCCAGCGCCGGTTGGGAACCACCTTTGTCCACGTGACCCACGACCAAGACGAGGCCATGGCTCTAGCCGATCTGTTGGTGGTGATGCATCGAGGGGCCATCGAGGACTTGGGGCCGCCGTCCAGGGTCTACCGCCGCCCCAAGACCCGCTTTGTGGCGGGGTTTATGGGGGCGAGCAATGTGATTCCAGGGCGTGTGACGACGGTGCGGGACACCGATGTGGTGGTGGCCACTGCCATGGGCGATGTGGTGTTGGCGGGGCGGGCGGCCACCGACGATGTGGTTTGGCTCATGATCCGCCCCGAGCAGCTGCAGGTGGTGCATGATCCTGCGGTGGGGGAGGGGCCTTGGGACTTGACCTTGGGGACTTTCGTCATCGACGATGCCACCTTCCTCGGCAACGGTTGGCGCTGTCGCTGTCGGGCCCTCCGGGGGGATTTGGTTTTGGCCGTCCAGTTGCCACCCCAGGGGGAACCCCGGGCAGGGGAGGCCCTGACGCTTCGGGCGGCCAGCGCCGACTTGGTGTTATTGACGGTCTAGAGCCTCGGGGCTTGGCCGGGTATTCCCGTCACTTGCCAGTCGTCTCCTCCAGGCGACGAGCGTTGGCCACGACGCGGCTGTGGTAGGGCCCCAGGGCCTGGCGCCACGTGTTGAGGGAGATGGTGGTCAACTCAAATCCCATCTCGCCGCAGCGCAAGGTGATTTCCCCCAGGCGCCGTTGGGCGTCGACCCACTCCATGGCGCTGCGGGCGGTGAGGGTGGCCATGATGGCGGTGAGGAGGCGGACGTGGTAGCGGTTGAGGAGTACCCACTGGTCTAGGGTGCCGCCCCCATTGGTCCACAGGCCACGGCTGGACTGGACGGCGGCGTCGACCTTTTCGCTGCCCATGCGCCAGTATTCCCGTCGTTCGGCCGTATTGGGGTTGAGGCCGCTGCGGCCCATCATCGCCAGGCGGTGGCCGATGGTTTGGTTCGCCGCCCACAACATCTCCGTGTAGAGTTGGGTCAAACTGGCCAAGACTTCAGTGTTGGTTTGCAGGGCTTTGAGGCTGCCGTCGATGGTAGTGGGCATGGCAAGGCTCGCGGTTAGTGGTTATCCATGCTGATGGTCATCAATAATGACTAACCATAGTGTAGCGGGTGAGGTCGGCGCCAGGGGTTGTCCTCATATCGTTGTTAAACAGAGGCCCGTCCTCGGTCATTGGGTTCTCATTGGGAGTTGATTCATGGCGTTACAGCCCATACCCCGTCGCACCCACGGCGACCTGGGGGGGGATTTCTTCGACGTCGTCGCCCCGGCGGCGTTTCCAGCCCAGATCTTGCGGTTTCGCAACGACCGCTGGGCAAAGCGGGTGGGTCTGGCATCCCTAGACGACGCCGCTTGGCTGGGGCACTTCGCCGCCTTTGAGCCCTTGTCGGGTTCCTTTGAGCGTCCCTTGGCCCTGCGCTACCACGGTCATCAGTTTCGGGTCTACAACCCCGACATTGGCGATGGGCGGGGATTTTTGTTCGCCCAGCTGGAGGATCTCGAGGACGGTCGGTTGTTGGATTTGGGGACCAAGGGCTCGGGGCAGACCCCCTATTCCCGCAGTGGGGATGGCCGCTTGACCCTCAAGGGGGGGGTGCGGGAGGTGTTGTCCACGGCGTTGCTAGAGGCCCGCGGGGTCTACACCTCGAAATCCTTTAGCCTGGTGGAAACCGGCGAAGCGTTGTACCGCAACGACGAACCATCCCCCACCCGGTCTTGTGTGTTGGTGCGCCTCAGTCACAGCCATATCCGCTTTGGCAGCTTCCAGCGTCAGTATGTCACCGACCGAGTGGACAACATCGAGGGGTTGTTGCGCCACACGGTGCGCCATTATTTCGGCGATCTCGACCCCACCGCCGAGCCCGGGGCGTTGGCGGTGGCGTTTTTGGCCAGAGTCGCCGCCCGCACCGCCCGCACCGCCGCCGCCTGGACTGCCGCTGGCTTTGTCCACGGGGTTTTAAACACCGACAACATGAACGTCACCGGGGAGTCGTTTGACTACGGGCCCTACCGCTTCTTGCCCACCATGGACCCCGACTTTGTCGCCGCCTACTTCGACCACAGCGGCCTCTACGCCTTCGGCCGTCAGCCCGAGGCCTGCGGATGGAATCTGGAGCAGTTGGCGGTGTGTCTCACGCCTTTGGCGGAGGTGGAGGCGTTGAACGCGGCGTTGTCGGGTTATGGTGCGGCCTTTGGCAACGCCCTGGTAGAGCGGCTCGGCGCCCGGTTGGGGATTGTGCCGCCCGGAGACCCTGCAGATCGCCAAGCCCTGGTGGAGACGGTATTTGGAGTGTTACAGGTCACCCAGTTGCCCTTTGAGCGGTTGTTTTTCGATTGGTACGGGGGGGTGGCCAGTCGGGAGCGGGCGTTGGCCAGCCCCTCTGCCGAGGTCTACAACGGCGGCGCCTTTGCCCCCCTCAGAGAAATCCTGTTGGCCGCCGAGCCCGTCCCCGGGATCGGCGAGCGGCTGGCGTTGCCCTATTTTCGGGGAGGTGAGCCCGTGACTCTGCTCTACGACGAGATCGAGGCCCTGTGGGCGGCCATCGCCAACGACGACGACTGGGGGCCGTTTGATGCCGCCTTGGCGGCCATCGACCGGGCGCGCCAGGCCATGGAGGTCGTTCCGCCATGACTGCGTCCCAGTCGATGGACGACACTTCCTATCCCGATTCTTATTACGCCGCCACGGCCAACGTTCTCCCCCCCTTTCCCCGGCTCCAGGGGCCAATCGAGGGGGAGGTATGTGTCATCGGCGGCGGTCTCACCGGGTTGTCCGCCGCCCTGCATTTGGCCCGGGAGGGCTTGGAGGTGGTGTTGTTGGAGGCCCAGCGGGTGGGGTGGGGGGCCTCGGGGCGCAACGGCGGCCAGCTGGGCAGTGGTCTGCGCCTGAGTCAAGACTGCCTGGAGGGGATGTTTGGCGAGGCCAAGGCCCAGGCGCTGTGGCAACTGGGGGAGGCGGCTAAGGCCCTGGTCAAGGATTTGGTGGCGCGCCACGCCATTGCCTGCGACCTCAAGCCCGGGGTGTTGTATCCCCTCCACCGGGCCCGGGAGATGGGCTGGGCCCGGGACTACGTCCGGTGGCTCCAGGACAAGTACCACTACCCCCACATTCGGTTTATCGACGACGCGGAGTTGTCCCACCACCTGGGGACCCGGCTCTACTACGGCGGTTGGCTCGACACCGGCGCCGCCCACCTCCATCCCCTCAACTTGAGCCTGGGGTTGGCCCAGGCCGCCGCCGATGTCGGGGTGCGGATCTTCGAGGGGACTCGGGCTTTGGGGCGGAGGGGGGACGATCCCATCGTCGTCGCCACCCCCGGAGGGGAGGTGCGCTGTCGCGCCGTGGTGTTGGGCTGCAATGGCTACTTGGAATCCCTCGAGCCCAGGATCATGGGCAAAATCATGCCCATCAACAATTACATCTGTGCCACGGTGCCCCTGGGGGAGGAACTGGCCAGCTCGCTGATCCGCGACGATGTGGCGGTGGCCGACTCTAGGTTTGTGGTCAATTATTTTCGTCTCTCGGCGGATAAGCGGCTTTTATTTGGCGGCGGCGAGACCTACACCCGCCGTTTTCCCAAGCGAATGAAGGACTTTGTCCGCAAGCACATGCTCAAGGTCTATCCCCAGCTCAAGGAGGTGCCCATCGACTACGCCTGGGGGGGGACCTTGGCCATCACCTTGAACCGCTTGCCTCACGTGGGTCGCTTGGCCCCCAATGTCTATTTTGCCCAAGGGTACTCGGGTCACGGCCTGGCCTTGGCGGTGTTGGCCGGGGCGGTGTTGGCCGAGGCCATCGCCGGGCGCCGCGAGCGTTTTGAGCTATTGGCTTCTTTGCCCGTCCCGAGCTTTCCCGGTGGCCCTTACCTGCGCTGGCCGGGGCTGGTGGCGGGGATGTTCTACTACGCTTTGCGGGATCGGTTGTAGGGCGCTAGACCCCCTTGGCCCGCAGCCAATCCCCGATCAATTGGCGATAGCGCTCCCCGGAGAAGCTGGCAAAGTGGCCGCCGTGTACCACGCGCACCGGCAGGGTCAATAGCCGCGCCATGCTTTTGATGTAGTCGTCGAGGTTGGAGTGGTAGCAGTCCTCGATGAGGGGGCCGTCGTAGACGATATCGCCGGAGAACAGCGTCCCCGTGGCCGCCTCCCACAGGGCGATGCCCCCGGGGCTGTGGCCCGGGGTGTGGATCACCTGGAAGTGGCGGTCCCCGAGGTCGATCACATCGCCATCGGCCACCAGGCGGGTCGCCGGGGCGGCTTTGACGGCATAGGTGGTCGAGGTGTAGGGGGCCGGGGGCAGGGCGGTGAAGATGTCGTCGCTGACGTAGGGGTCGGCCAGGGTATTGAACCGGGTGGGGGCGGCCAACAACTCCGCCTCGTCGTGGTGGACCACCCGTTCGGGGAACTCGTAGTGGCTGCCGATGTGGTCAAAGTGGGTGTGGCTGGCCACGGCCATCAATGGCCGCTCGCTCACCAGGGGTACCTGTTCCCGCAGGCTCACCACCCCCATGCCGCTGTCCACCAGCATATCCCGTTCGCGGCCCCGGACGTGCCAGATGTTGCAACGGTAGAAGGGCTTGATGTGGGGCTCGTAGATATAGCTGACACCATCGGCCTTAGTTTCGACTCGATACCAGGCGTCGGGGGTTTTGATCTCCATGTGTTACACCTTTTCGGTGGCAGTGACGGTGGAGGGTGGTGCCAGGTCGAGGTCATAGAGGGGGCCGAACTTGGCGTAGAGATAGTGGAGGTAGGGTTGGGGATCCAGCTCGCTGCCCGTCGCCCGGCGAATGAGATCAAAGGCGGGGTAGGCGTTGCCCAGGCGGTAGAGGTTGTCTTTGAGCCAGCAGTGGAGGGCAGTGGTGCGGCCTTGTTGTAGTTCGTCGCCCATGGTGCCATCGTCCGCCAGGGCCTTTTGATAGATCTGCACGGCGAGGACGTTGCCCAAGGTGTAGCTCTGGAAGGCGCCCCCGATGGGGCCGGAGATCCAGTGGACGTCCTGGAGAAAGCCATGGCGGTGGTCGGGGGACTGGACGCCCAAGTATTGCCGGTAGCGCTCCCGCCAGGCCTTGGGGAGGTCGGCCACGGCCAGCCGGCCTTCCAGCAATTCCAGCTCCAGCTCAAAGCGGATCATCACGTGGAGATTATAGGTAACCTCGTCGGCGTCGGTGCGAATCAAGCCGGGGGTCACCCGGTTGATGGCTCGGTAAAACGTCTCCAGGGGAACGCCCCCTAGCTGCTGGGGAAAGCGGTCTTGGAGGATAGGGTACCAGGCTCGCCAGAAGTCGAGGCTGCGGCCCACGAGGTTTTCCCACAGCCGCGACTGGCTTTCGTGGACCCCGGCGGAGGCCCCGTGGCCCAGTGGGGTGGCGTCAAAGCGAGGATCGATCCCCTGTTCGTAGAGGGCGTGGCCCATTTCGTGGATGGTGCTAAACAGGCCATCCCGCAGGTCGTTGGGGTCGAAGCGGGTGGTGATGCGGATATCGTCCACCCCTAGGCGCACGGCGAAGGGATGGGGGGTTTTGTCCTGGCGACCGCGGTCAAAATCGTAGCCCAAGGCCCGGATCAGCCCTTCGCCAAAGGCCCGTTGTTCGGTTTCGGGGAAGGTCTGGCGCAGGCAGGCATCGTCCACGGGGGGCGCCGTCTGGATGGCCTGTACCAGGCGCACCAGGGGCTCTCGCAGGGCGGCGAACAAGGGCTTGAGTTCTGCCACCGTCATTTCGGGGTCGGCGGCGTCGATGAGGGGGTCCATGGGGTGGTCACAGTCTGGAAAGAACGCCGCCCGGCGTCGGCTCAGGTCGAGGGTCTTTTCCAACAGGGGCAACACCGCCTGGACGTCGTCGGCGGGGCGGGCCCGGGTCCAGGCGTCGTAACAGGCGGCGTAGTGGGCGGCCTCCTCGGCGGCAAAGGCCGCGGGGATGTGCCGTATTCGTTCGTAGGCCCGACGGGTGGCGTCGACTAAAAGCCGCGGGAAGGCGTCGGGGGAGAGGGTCTCGCACCAGGGCTCCAGGACGTCTAGCCATTGGCCGACGGCGGGGTCGGTGAAGTGCTCGTGGGCCAAGCGCTCTAGCAACGCCAGCTGGCGGCCGCGGACGGTGGCCCCCTTGGGCGGTAGATGGGTGGCCTGGTCCCAGTAGAGCAACGAACCCACGGTCGACAGATCGGCGGCGGTGCGCAAGTGCTCGGTGAGGCGTTGGAGGTGTTGCTCGGTGGTCGTCATAGTGGATTGCCGCTCGTTAAGCACATCTCGCTAGTAACACCCCGCCGCTCGCCCCCGGCGCTGCACCAGGGCCAGCACGGTGTCGATGGTGGGGGTGGGGACCTCCACCAACCGTCCCATCTCGGCCACGGCGGTCACCAACGCATCGATCTCCATGGGTCGGCCCCGTTCGAGGTCCTGGAGCATGGAGGTGCGGTGGGCGCCGACGGCTGCCGCGCCGTCCATGCGCTTTTCCACATCCACCCCAAACCGCACCCCGAGCTTGTCGCCGATGGCCTTGGCCTCCAGCATCATGGCCCGGGCCACCTGGCGCGTGCCGGGTTCCGTGGCGATGACATCCAGGGTGGAGCAAGTCAGGGCGCTGATGGGGTTAAAGCACAGGTTTCCCCACAGTTTGACCCAAATTTCATCTCGGATCCGCCGAATGGGCGCCTTAAATCCCCCTTGGATCAACGCGTCGCTCAGGAGCTTGACCCGCTCGGTTTTCTCCCCCGACGGCTCCCCGACGCTAAAGCGATCGCCGTCGAGGTGTTCGATGACCCCGGGTACTTTCACCTCACAGGCGGGGTAGACCACACAGCCGATGGCCCGCTCTGGCCCGATGGCGCGCCACTGGGCCCCGCCGGGGTCGACGCTTTCCAGCTGGCGGTTTTCAAAGGGGCCCGCCAGCTTGTAGAAATACCACCACGGCACCCCGTTGACCGCCGTCACCACCGCCGTCTCCGGCCCCAACAAAGGCTCCATGGCCTCGACGATGGCCGGCACCGTGTGGGCCTTGAGGGTGACGATGACAAAGTCCTGGGGGCCGGCCTCCCGGGGATCGTCGGTGCACAAGGGGTGGGCGACGCGCTCCTCGCCGTCGATCAAAAGCCTGAGGCCTTGGTTTTTCATGGCCGCCAGGTGGGCCCCCCGGGCGATGAGGCTGACCTCGTGGCCCGCTAGGGCCAACTGCACCCCCAGATAACCGCCGATGGCCCCGGCGCCATAGATGCAGATTTTCACGCTGTCAGTCCCAATTTTTCCGCCAGGCCAATGCGCTGGAGTTTGCCCGTAGCCCCCTTGGGAATTTCGTCTAAGAACACGATCTTGCGGGGTACTTTAAAATCGGCCAAGCGCGCGGCGGCAAAGGCCCTGAGCTCGGCCTCGTCGACCCCCATGCCCTCCCGCAGCACCGCAGCGGCGGCCACCTCCTCGCCGAGCTTGGGGTGGGGCAGGGCAAAGGTCACCACCTGGGCGACGGCGGGATGGTCCATGAGAACCTCGTCCACCTCCCGGGGCGAGACCTTCTCCCCGCCGCGGTTGATGATTTCCTTGAGGCGCCCGGTGATGCGCAAATAGCCCTCGGCGTCTAAGGTCCCCTGGTCGCCGGTGCGAAACCACCCTGCGGTGAAACTCTCGGCGTTGGCCTTGGGGTTATTTTCATAGCCCGCGGTGACGTTGGGGCCGCGGATGGCGATTTCCCCCACCTGGTCTGGCCCCAAGATATTCCCCTGCTCGTCCAAAATGGCCACCTCGGGGCCGGCGGCCACCCCCACGGAACCGGGTTTGCGCGGGGCGGGGGGGAGGGGATTGCTGGTCATCTGGTGGGCGGCCTCGGTCATGCCGTAGGACTCCAATACCGGGGCCTTAAACGTCTTTTCTAGCTCTGCCATCACCTGGGGGGGTAAAGACGATGATGACGAGCGGATAAAGCGCAGCTTGAGGCTGGCGATCGCTTCCCGTTGGCGAGCAGCCCGGCTGAGAATCGCCTGGTGCATGGTGGGCACCGCCGTGTACCAGCTGGGTTCGGCGTCGGTGAGCCAGCCGTAGACCTTGAGGGCGTTAAAACCCAGGGTACAGTAGACGCTGCCTCCTGCCTTGAGGGAAGCTAACACTGCCGCCACTAGGCCGTGGATGTGGAATAGCGGCATGATGTTCATGCAGCGATCGACGGCCGTCAACGCCAAGGTGGTGGCGATATGGTGGGCCGAGGCGCACAAATTGCCCTGGGTCAGGGGCACAATTTTGGGCCTAGAAGTGGTCCCCGAGGTATGGAGAACCAACCCTTGGTCGGCGGGCCCTGCCCACCCCGCGGCGTGGCTTTGAAGGCCCGTCATCTCCCCTGAGAGCTGGAACAGACCAGCGGGGTCGGTGTCTTGCCAGTTGAGCTCCAATACCGGAATGGCGAGCTTCTCGGCCACGGCCCGGGCCGGGGACTCGCTGCCCGCCTCCACCACCAATGTCTTGGCCCCCAAATCCCCCAAGTAAAACTCGTATTCCTCGGCCCGGTAGGCGGGATTGAGGGGGGCAGTGGTGGCCCCACAGCCCAGGGCAACAAAGGCAGCGGCCATCTCCGGGCCATTGGGCAACACGATGGCCAGGCGGTCGTTGCGGCCGATGCCGCGGCGGTTCAAGGCCGCCACAGTGTCTTCGGCTAGGGTTCGCAGGGCGCCGGAGCTCAAGGGAGGGCGCCCAGGGGCGGCGAGGGCGATGGTCTCGGCGGGGTGGGGGGCCAACAAATCCCAGAGGGTGGCGGGGAAATTGGGTGGCGGCATGGGGCTTTGGGGTCTCGTCAGATCTCGTGGGGCAAGGTGGCCGGGTCGAGGGAGTGGTCCACAGCCGTTGGGCAAAGCCAACGCCCTTGGGGATCCCAGCAGCGCCGCCACCATACACCCCGTTAAAGATATCTGGGGGTGCGGCAGAAATCAGTAGCCGCGGTGGATGTGATCCCTGGCGTTGGACTTGTCGACAGCCATGGCCCTCCAAACCTTGGGGGCAGAGGTGAGACCCCAGCGCGGCTGGCGACCTTGATCCCGGGGTTTTTGGCCCATCACCAAAGCAATGAGTTGGACTGACGGTTATTTGATGGTTGGGGAGAAAGACTTAGGTCAACAGAGGGCGCCACCAAGACGCCAGGGCGTGGTCGACGGTCAATGCTGCAAACAGCCCAAACAGATGGGTGATGGAAAAGCGGAAGGTGGCCATGGCGTAGCGGGCATCGTCGCCAGTGCGCCACAGGCGGTAGCCAAAGTGGATAAAGCGCCCCCCCAACCACAATGCCGCCACTAGATAGCAGGGCCCACCGAGCCCCAAGGGCAGGGCCAGCAAGGTCACCGGCAACAGCGCTAGGGTATAGACGAAGATGTTGAGCCGGGTGTAGGGCACCCCCCGGGTCACGGGCAACATGGGCAAGCCCGCTTGCACATAGTCCTCCCGGCGGTGGATGGCCAGGGCCCAGAAGTGGGGCGGGGTCCACATAAAGATGATCAAAAACAACAACAGGCCCCCCGGATCCAGTTGGCCGGTGATGGCCGTCCAGCCCACCAGGGGCGGCAAGGCGCTGGCCGCCCCGCCGATGACGATGTTTTGGTCGGTGGCGCGCTTTAAAAAGCCGGTGTAGACGATGGCGTAGCCAAACCCACCCACCACCGACAATGCCACGGTGAGGCCGTTGGTGGCGGCGGCGATGAGGGTCATGCCCGCCAGGGCGCTCAGGGCGGTGAAGGTCAACACTTGGGCACTGGTGAGGGTACCCCGGGGCAGGGGACGGTGGCGGGTCCGGGCCATCAGGGCATCCACATGGCGCTCCATCCACTGGTTGCAGGCCGCCGCCGCCGCGGCCACCAACACGATACCCGCGGTGCCAAACACCAATACCGCCCAGGGAATAAATCCAGGACTCGCCAAGTACATGCCCACCACGGCGGTGAAGGTCATCAAACCCACCCCCTTGAGCTTGGCTATTTGTAGATAGGGACGGGCCCGGCGGCGCAGGTGTTGGACGTGGAGGGGCAAAGAAAAAGGAACGGATGCCATAGGTGTCGAAGGTTCCGTGCTGGGTCGTCCCTGGCGGGCATGGAGGACGGGTTGGGGGTGCAGCCAGGTGCTGGCTATGGGTTGGAGGGTGCTTATCTTAAGTTAAAATCAAGGGCTTGGATACCTACCGGGTCGGTCCAACAACGCCTCGTGGCCCGCGACCCCACCGTGGATCGAAGGTGTGGTACGGGCCAAGACAGGGGGGGGGGGGGGGGGGGGGGGGGGGGGGGGGGGGGGGGGGGGGGGGGGGGGGGGGGGGGGGGGGGGGGGGGGGGGGGGGGGGGGGGGGGGGGGGGGGGGGGGGGGGGGGGGG
>JBHJHK010000111.1:0-3727 GCA_050330975.1 Candidatus Competibacterales bacterium
CCTCAAAACTGAGGCTCGCCCCGCCCTTGGCGCCGGCCCCGGCATAGGCCTCCACGCCCCCGGCGATGCCGACCAAGTCCCCGATGCCCGCGTAGCCATAGGTGGCGGCCTTGGCCCCGACGAAGGCCTCGCCGCCGACGCTGGCGCCGACGTGGGTGGGGGTCAACGACACCATGGCCGAACCCCGGGCCTCGGCGCCGACAAAGGCCCGGGCCCCCACCGACGCGGCGGGGTTGAGGTTGACGTCGCCGACTTGGAGGGTGTCGAGGTCGCTGGCAAAGCCACCGCTCACCTGGGCCGAGGCCACGTTGACCCCCAGTTGCCCCTCGATGGCCGCCGAGGCTCCGGCGGGGCCGGCGTAGGCGGCCCCCCGGGCGGCGCTCTTGAACTCCAGCCCCCCCTGGGCCCGGTAGTCGGCATCGAGGCGCAGGCCCTCTAGGTCGTCGTTGAGGCTGCCCTCGGTGACCACCCCGGCCCCCAGGTGGTTTTGGGCCCGAAAACTGGCGCGTCCGGTGAGGTCCCCCTCGGCGGGGTCAAAGCCGTCGGTCCCACCTATGAACTGAGCATCGCCGTAGGCGCCCACCCGGGTGACGTTGGCGTGGTCGAACCCTTCGCCCAGGTCGTGGTGGGTCTCGGCCCGCAGGCCATAGGTGGTCTCGCGGCTGTGGAAGACGTCGCCCAGGGTGTTGCCCAAGGCCGTGCTGCTCCAACTGAGGGCGGCGGGTTGGGCGGCGTTGGCCTTGTCGGCCAGGGCGTTGTTGGTCTGGGCCAGGGTGTCCTTGGGGGCGGTGTTGGTGATCTTCCCGTAGACACCCCGCTGAAATTGCCCGCCCCCCTGACCGGCGTCGGCCTTGCCGGGGTCGAGCTGGTTTTGGAAACGCTTGTAGTCTTCGTAGTGGACCGCCCGCTCCCGCTGCTGGTCGACGGGGGTCTCACTGCGGTCGTCGAACTGGCGCTCGATGCGGCCCGTGGCTATCTCTGTGTTGCCCATGGGGACACTGGACCTCCTTGTGTCGCTAAAACGTGGTCGAAAAACAGAGAATTGTAGCCCATCCGTTGGACCTGGCCCAGGGTATTCAACGGATCGCGGGTCACGGATCACCCCTTGCCCTGGGGCTTATGCTACGCTTGAAAGTGGTTTGGCCTTTCAACTCCTGTCGGCAAGGATATCGAGGAATGCGCTATAGGCGAAAACCCGATTGCGTTTTCGTCCGGTAATTTCTTCGATAATGCCGAGGGTAACTAAGGTCTCAATGGCTGCATTGACTGGCGGTGCCGTCAAGCCCGTGACATCTTGAGCTTGGCGAGAAGTAAAAAAGGGCTGTTTCTGCATCAGTTCATGGAGGCGCAAAACTGAACCGGAGCGGTCGCCATGACGAGCAATGCGCTCGCGATCCACTTTGAACAGTTCGATAACTCGGGTGGAGCTTTCAAAGGCCTCATGGGCGGTATGGATAATGCCATCCAGGAAGAATTCGAGCCAAGCTTCCCAGGCGCTTTCCTCTCGAACCCGTTGGAGCAGGTTGTAGTAAATCTCTCGCTGCTGGCGGAAGTATAAGCTCAGATAGAGCAGGGGCTCGCGCATCACAGTCGAGACAGGTAGGTAGCTCACTCAGAGGTGGCGGCACGTAGAGGGCATTGCCAGGTCGGGTGCCGCCGATCCAATTCTGTGAGCGTCTGAATTCTCCCGGGTTGAGCTTTGCCCCGCGACCCTCTCGCAATAGCCGCTCGTGCATTTCGCGGATGAGGCGCAGGGAGAGGGGAAGTTCTTGGAGCCGCTTGAGGCCATACATCATGGCATCGACATAGTGTGAGACCTCTCGGATATCGTCGATGGGTTTACCCGCCTCTGCCGTCGCCTCAAAGCGAAGTAAATCGGACAAGGTGGACTGGGTGCCCTCAATCTGCGAGGACAGAACAGCCTCCTTGCGGACATACATGTAGAGAAATAGCTGGCGGTCAGGTACAAGCAGAGTGATTCCGTCCAGGCGGCCGAGGGCTCGATCGGCCCGAGAGAGTCGGTCAAGGAGGCCTTCGAGGCGCAGCGGGGGATCGGGTGGGAGGGGAGCAGGTACGAAGGCGCGTACCGTTTCGGAGCCAGCGATGGTCTCTACATAGCGACCAGAGGGAGGCATAGAGATCTCTTTAGTGAGTTTTTTGCCCAGAAGTCTTCCTAAAGAGTCTACCCGACAGCATCACACCGACCAACGGGAGGGGCCTGGGGTTAGTAAACGTTTTGCCCAAAACGTTTACTAGCGGCTGTGCTTAATAAAGCAGCCCTTACTAACGGGCCGAGATCCCAGGACGCGTTGACAGCGCCCCAGGGGCCCCGGACCCTCCCCGGGAGCATTCGCCGCACCAGGGCCTCGTTGGCAGAGCGGCGATGGTCGGGGGGGCCGGGTCGGTCGTGATGGACGCCAGCCCCGTCCGGTGGTCGTCTAAGGATTGGCCAAAAATCGCCGGCGGTACTCGTCGCTGACGTAAAACGCCGCTACCAAATCCTGGATGGGGCGGCCCGCTTCAAACTCGGCGAGCCAAAAGGCCAGACCCTCGGCGTCGGGATCCCGCTGGAGCATGCCCAAATACAAAGCCGTGATAAAAATTTCGTCCTCGTCGCTGAGGTCGGGGAAGCGGGTGGCCACTTGGGCTTGGAATTCGTCGCTAAATAGAAAAGCCACGTACATATCGAACCGCGTCAGCCTCTCGGCGCTGATTTCCCCTACCCAAAACGCGACGCCCGCCGCGTCCCCTTCCCGGATGAGGAAATCCCGGTACAGCTGTTGGACGAACAGGGTGACGTCGGTGAAGATGTCGTTGTCTTTGACGGTGGGGTCGGTACCCTCGGCGACCTCCAACAGATTGGGACGGCCATCGCCATCGGTATCGATGGTCCCAACGGGTGGGTTCAAGCTGGCCCCGGGTCCGTAGACCAGGTAGATCGTGCCCCCTTCGGGGTCGGCGACGGTGGCCGGATAGGCGCCGATGGCAAAGTCCGGCAAGCCGTCGCGGTCGACATCGCCGATGTCCGTGACTCGACTGGTCGGGGAGGTTTCGTTGTCGGCATCGACGGCCACAAAGCCGTTGAAGCCGTCGATGTCCCCTAGGTCGAGGGGGGAGTCGGGGGCTTGGGCGCCAAAGACCACATAGGCCAAGGCGATCCCCGTGATGGGGCCACCGCCGGGGACACCGGGCACCGCCGGCTCTGGTGGAGTGGGTACTTGGCCAGAGCTACCGTCGTCGTCGCGCAGGGCGCTGGCGGCCCCGATGAGCAGGTCGTGGAGGCCGTCGCCATTGATATCCCCCAAGCCGCTGACCGTCAAGCCCGCCATGTCGTTTGCCTCGGCGCCGTCGACCACAAAGCCCTCGGTGTCGGAGTCTTCCAAGTCGTCGAGATCGATTTCTTCCAACAGAGGGTCGGCCGAGCCGTAGACTGCATAGATGCGTCCGGCCATGGTGCGGTTATCGGGGGAGGCCAGGGGAACGCCGATGATAAAGTCGCCGAGGCCGTCGCCATTGACATCGCCGGCGGCGCTCAAAGCGGTGCCGGAGCGGTCATCGGCCTTGGCCCCAAACACCACAAAGCCCTCGCCGCGGCGCAGGTCGTCGAGGTCGATCTCGTCGGAGGGGTTGGCGGCGCCAAATACCACAAAGCTCTGGCCGGCGTTGGTGCGGTTGTCCGGGGAGGCGTGGGGGTCGCCGATGAGCAGGGAGGCGTAGCAGTAGGCGT
>JBHJHK010000112.1:0-5995 GCA_050330975.1 Candidatus Competibacterales bacterium
CCCCAAACACCGGCCCGTGGCGGGCCTCGACCACGACGCGCACCAACAGCAACGCCACCCCCTCGCGGCGGGCCAACACGGTCTTGAGGATCGTCCCCCCCACCCCCCCGCCCCGGACAAATTCCCCGGGGGCGGTGGGCACCGTCGCCCCCATGATCCCCAGGGCGACTATGGTCAACGCCATGGCCCAGGGCACCCCCATGGGTCCCAAGGTGGGCAACAGCCAGCCGTAGCCGGTGGCAAATACTACAAACCCCACCGACCCCCAGGAGCGAATGGCGCCATAGCGCTGGGTCTGGTCTTTGAGGTGGCGCAGGGTCACCACCTCCAACGGCGCCAAGATGGCGTTCCAAAAAAAGCTATAGCACAGCAGCACCGCCCCCAAGGCCCAGGGGGATGCCTCGGCCCCCCACACCCCGGCGAAGGCCAACAGGGATACCCAACACCCCCCCCGCACCGCCGCCAGGGGGCGACCTGTCACGTCCACTAGCCAGCCCCAAAGATAGGGCGCCACCAAGCGGGTGGCCATGGCCACCGCCAGCAATTCCCCGATGCGGGCCGGGGACAGACCGAGGCTCTGGAGATAGAGGCTCCAGTAGGGGAGGAAGATGCCGACGTTGGCGAAGAAGAAAAAGTAACAGCTGGCCAGGCGGGCGAAGGGCACAGGGCCCGAGGATGCCCTGCTCACAGGGCCATCACGGCGGGGAACGCTGGGGGTCGAGGGCGGCCGGGACCACGGGAGTTTGGCTCACCACGTCGGCGTTTTGGCCCCGATGGCGCAGGGCGTGGTCCATGAGGACCAACGCGACCATGGCCTCGGCGATGGGGGTGGCGCGGATCCCCACACAGGGGTCGTGGCGCCCGGTGGTGGCCACCTCCACGGCCTGACCCTGGAGGTCGACGCTCTTCCCCGGCAAGCGGATGCTGGAGGTGGGCTTTAGGGCCAGGTGGGCGACGATAGCCTGGCCGGAGGAAATGCCCCCGACGACGCCGCCGGCATTGTTGCTGGCAAAGCCATCGGGGGTCATTTCGTCCCGGTGCTCGGTGCCCTTTTGGGTCACGGCGTCGAAGCCGGCCCCCATGGCCACCCCCTTGACGGCGTTGATGCCCATGAGGGCATGGGCGAGCTCGGCGTCGAGGCGATCGAACACCGGCTCACCCCAACCCGGGGGGACACCGGTGGCCACCACGGTGAGCTTGGCGCCGATGGACTCGCCGGATTTGATCAAGGCCTGCATGTAGGCCTCTAGCTCCTCCACCTTGTCGGGGTTGGGGCAGAAAAACGGATTTTGCTCGATGGCCGTCCAGTCCACCACGTCGTCGACCACGATGGGCCCGAGTTGGGCCAAATAGCCCCTGATTTGCACCCCGTAGCGCTCGGCCAGGTACTTCTTGGCGATGCCCCCCGCCGCCACCCGCAGGGCCGTCTCCCGGGCCGAAGCTCGGCCGCCACCGCGGTAGTCGCGGATGCCGTACTTTTGCTGATAGGTGTAGTCGGCGTGGTTGGGGCGAAAGCGGTCTTGGATCTTGCTGTAGTCCTTGGGGCGCTGGTCGACGTTTTCGATCAAGAGCCCAATGGGGGTACCGGTGGTGCGACCCTCAAACACCCCGGAGAGGATCCGCACCTGGTCGGTCTCCCGGCGCTGGGTGGTGTAGCGGCTCTGGCCGGGTCGACGGCGGTCGAGATCCCGTTGGAGGTCGGCTTCCGCCAACCAAAGCCCCGGGGGACAGCCGTCCACCACGCCCCCCAGAGCGGGGCCGTGGGATTCGCCAAAGGTGGTGAGGGTGAACAAGGTGCCAAAGGTGTTGCCGGCCATGGGGGCTCTTGAGGGGTCACAGGGATGGAGAGCGGGGAAAGACGCAAGGCGATTCTGTTACCATACCGCGAAGTCAAGGGCGATTCCACCATCGACTCCCCCCCACCCTCCGCGACGCCAATGACCACCATGGATCTCCCCACCACAACGCCGAGCCAGCGTTATTTTCCCCCGGGAGCCCGTCTCTTTTGCCAGGGAGAACTGGGGGATTGCGCCTACCTCATCGACCGAGGCCGGGTGGAAATCAGCGTCGACTCAGGGGCCCAGCGGCGGTTGATCAACATTCTGGGGCCCGGCGAAGTCCTGGGGGAAATGGCCCTCATCGAAGGGGTGCCCCGGGCCGCCACCGCCGTGGCCCTGGAGGCCACGGTGGTGACGGTCATCGGCGCCGCACAGATCCGCGAACGCCTCGACCGGGCCGACCCAGTCCTCGCCCTTCTGTTGGGGGCCTTGTCCCACCGCCTGCGCCACACCCTCCACCCCCACACGGTCCCCCTGCCCACCTATCAACACCCCGCCGCCGTCGAGCGCATCCACCTGGAGAGCGAACTCCAGCGGGGCCTCGACCGCGGGGAATTCGTCTTGTACTTTCAACCCATCAGCCGCCTCAAAGACGGCCATCTCGCCGGCTTTGAGGCCCTGGTTCGCTGGCGCCATCCCCAGCGGGGGCTGTTGACCCCCGGGGACTTTATCGACGTCGCCGAGGATTCGGGGCTCATCGTTCCCCTGGGCCGCTGGATTACCGCGGCGGCAGTGGCGGCCTTGGAACGCCTGGATGTCAGGGGCGAAGGGCTGTTCATGGGCATCAATGTCTCGGCGGTACAGCTGGCCCACCCGCAGTTTGTGGACGACCTGGAGGCCGCCGTCCGCCATAGGGCCATGGATCGGCGCCGGTTGAAGCTGGAGATCACCGAAACGGCCCTGTTGGGGGGCGACCAGGTCCACGCCAACCTCGCCGCCTGCCGGGAGCGGGGGTTTGCGTTGGCCCTCGACGACTTTGGCACCGGCTACTGCAGCCTGGACTACCTGCGGCGGTTGCCGGTCCACACCCTCAAGCTCGACCGCTCCTTTGTCGCCGCCCTACCCGAAGACCCCCGCAGCGTTGCCGTGGTGCGGGCGCTGGTGACCCTGGCGGCGGATTTGGCCATGGAGGTGGTGGCCGAGGGTATCGAAGCCTCCACCCAGTGGCACACCCTGGCCGACCTCGCCTGTCACTACGGCCAGGGCTATTGGGTGTCCCCCCCCGTGGACGAAACGGTCGCCGGCGTCTTCGCCGGCCGCCCCGCGCCGCTGCTGCGCCCACACACCGACCTCGCCGCCAGTCGGTGAGGTCTCAAATCGCCCATCTCGCTGCTCATCTGCCATGTTGACCCTCCGCAACCTCTCCCTCCAGCGCGGCGACCAGCTGCTGTTGGACGACGTCTCCCTCACCATCCAGCCCCGCTCCCGGGTGGGCATCGTCGGCGCCAACGGCTGCGGCAAGTCGAGCTTGTTCGCCCTGCTGCGGGGGGAGTTGCTCCCCGACAAGGGGGATGTGGAACTGCCCCCCTGCACCATCGCCCACGTCGCCCAGGAGACGCCGGGGCTCCCGGACCAAGCCCGTTCCTTTGTCACCGACGGCGACGAGGAACTCAAACGTCTAGAACAGGCCTTGGCCGCCGCCGAACGGGCCGATGACGGCCAACAGCTCGGCGAGCTCCACGCCCAGTTCGACGCCATCGACGGCTACACCGCCCCCTCCCGGGCCGAGCGCCTCCTGGCGGGTCTGGGGTTTCACCCCGACACCTTCGAGCGCCCAGTGGCGGCTTTTTCCGGCGGTTGGCGGGTGCGCCTCAACCTGGCCCGGGCCCTCATGTGCCGCTCGGACCTTTTGCTGTTGGACGAACCCACCAACCACCTGGATCTGGACGCGGTGCTGTGGCTGGAGGATTGGCTCAAGGGCTACGGTGGCACGTTGTTGTTGATC
Source organism: Candidatus Competibacterales bacterium (assembly GCA_050330975.1). Lineage (GTDB taxonomy): Bacteria > Pseudomonadota > Gammaproteobacteria > Competibacterales > Competibacteraceae > JBHJHK01. The sequence continues at coordinate 3,784 of JBHJHK010000112.1, forward strand.
TCCCACGACCGGGATTTCCTCGACGCCGTCGCCGACCACGTGATCCACATCGAACACCGCCAGGCCACCCTCTACAAGGGCAACTACAGCGCCTTTGAACGCCAACGGGCCGAGCGGTTGGCCCTACAACAGGCCTTGTTCGTCAAACAACAGCGACAAATCGCCCACCTCCAGCGCTTTGTGGACCGTTTTCGGGCCAAGGCCACCAAGGCCCGCCAGGCCCAGAGCCGCCTCAAGGCCCTGGATCGCATGGAGCGCATCGCCGCCGCCCACGTGGATTCCCCCTTTGAGTTCGCCTTTGGCGACCCCGAGCGCTTGCCCAATCCGCTGCTGCAACTGGACAAGGCGGCGGTGGGCTACGGCCACCAACCGCTGTTGGCGGCTATCAATCTCACCGTTCACCCCGGGACCCGCTTGGGGTTGTTGGGGCCCAACGGCGCCGGCAAATCCACCTTGATCAAGCTCCTCGCCGGGCAACTAGCCCCCTTGGCGGGCCGTCGCCAGGAGGGGCAAGGACTGGCCATCGGCTACTTCGCCCAACACCAAGTGGACCAACTGCGCCCGGAGTGGAGCCCCATAGCCCATCTCCAGCATCTGGACCCCAAGACCTCAGAACAGGCCCTGCGGGACTTCGTGGGGGGCTTTGACTTTCGCGGCGACAAGGCGTTGAGCCCCGTGGCCCCCTTCTCCGGGGGGGAGAAGGCCAGGCTCGCCCTGGCGATGTTGGTGTGGCAGCGGCCCAATTTGCTGTTGCTGGACGAACCCACCAACCACTTGGACCTGGAGATGCGCCACGCCCTCAACCTGGCCCTCCAGGACTACGGTGGGGCGTTGGTGGTGGTCTCCCACGATCGCCATTTGCTGCGCACTACCACCGACGCCTTTTGGCTGGTGGCCGAGGGCAAGGTCCAGCCCTTCGACGGGGACTTGGACGACTACAGCCGCTGGCTCAGCGAGGGCAAACAAGCCAGTGGGGGCGCCAAGGGGGACGCCCTAAGACCCGCCGAGCAGCGCAAGGCCCAACGCCGCGAGGAGGCCGAGCGACGCCAGGCCCTGGCCGCCAAGCGCAGGCCCCTGGAGAAGCGCGCCGCCCAGCTGGAGCGTCAAATGGCACAACTGGAAGGGGAAAAGACCGACTTGGAGCGGGCCTTGGCCGATGCCGCCCTCTATGAGGAGGGCCAAAAAGACCAGCTCAAGACGTTGCTGGCTCGCCAGGCCCACAACGCCAAGGCCCTCGGCGAAGCCGAAGAGGCCTGGCTCCAGCTCCAAGAGGACATGGAGGCCATCTCCTGAAGTGGAGCAGCTGCCTGTCAGATTTTTTTACAGCCCCCCTGGGGCACCAGCCGTCGAGCCGTGTGACTGACCGTGGCCTCTGGCGCGGGCGAAGGCCCAACTGTCCCGGGGAAGTGGGCCTCTATGGCGTCCTCGGGGGTCAAACCCACGGTTCACCGTGGACCACGCCCAGTCGAGGTCACCGCCCCATGTCGAATTATTTTACAGCGGCCCCTGGGGAGGTCTGGACCCACTAGCCACTCAAGCAATTGTTTTTGAAAAAATTTATCTTTAAAGGTGGTTGGCTTGGCACCTACGCATGTCAATTTTTTTTACACATCACAGTCCAACCCTTGGCCCCAAAAACCATAACCCTTTGAATAGAAAAACAAAAAAAACTTGGCATCAAAATTTCATGGTTTTTAGCAGATCAGCCGAACGTCACCATGGCCTCGTGGATCAGTTACACTCTGGATCAGTTACACACTTTGTCAATTTCGACTTTGAAACGCTAAGTATACCGACAAGAGGACCCCTTCCAACGATGAACGCTCAAACTTGGCTCGCCACTGCTAGCCTGGCCATTTTCGCCACCGTCGCCGTGGACCAGGCCCAGGCTTTTCGGATTTTCTTCGACGAAGACGTCAACGACTTTGGCGCCAACAACGCCCCGGTCATCCCCTTCCCCAATTCGGAAGCCGCGGAAAACGCCTTCCTGGCCAACCTGACGGGGGTAGACACCGAGGACTTCGAGAGCTTTGACCCCAGCGACTCCGAGCCCTTGAATCTCGAATTCACCGGCATAGACGACATGGGCAATTTCGAGACCGTCAACGCCACCCTCACCGGTGGTGATGCCCAGATCTTCGACGTCGACAGCGAGTCCTCCCCCCCCCGCCCCGGCCGGCCCCGCGGGGGGGGGGCGGGGGGAGGTGACCCC
>JBHJHK010000113.1:0-2650 GCA_050330975.1 Candidatus Competibacterales bacterium
CGGGAGCTAGGCGAGGTATTGATCAAGCGGCCGGGGCGAAAGAACGGCCCAGGGCGTCGTCCAACGCCCTGCGCATTTCCCGTTTGGCCCGTTGACGCCGCTCCGCCTTGGGGGCCTGGTGGCTGCCGCCCTTGCGCATCAAGGGCGAGGTGGCGGCGAGGTTGCGCGGCTTGTGGAGTTGGGGTGTTTTCTTGGCCATGGTGTTCACCTTGCAGTTGTCAAAACCATCGATTGTTTAGACAAAGTCCAGTTGGGGCTGTTCGCCCAAGGCCCCCCTGGGGAGGGCTGGAGGGCCTTCTATCAACCCTTGACGCACATCACTTGCTTGAGGGTGTGGACTATGTCCACCAAATCCGTTTGGTGGGCCATGACGGTGTCGATGTCTTTGTAGGCGCCGGGGATCTCATCGATGACCCCCGTATCCTTGCGGCACTCCACCCCCAGGGTTTGGGTGTGGAGGTCCTGGCGCTGGAAGCGCTTTTTGGCCGCCGTTCGGCTCATGCGCCGCCCGGCGCCGTGGGCACAGGAGCAAAACGACGCCTGCACCCCCTTGCCCCGGACGATATAAGACCTCGCCCCCATACTGCCGGGGATGATCCCCAGCTCTCCTTCTCCCGCCCGGATGGCTCCCTTGCGGGTGACGTAGACCCGGGCGTTGTAGTGTTCCTCCGTGGCCACGTAGTTGTGGTGGCAGTTGATGGCCTCCTTGGTGGCTTGGAAGGGGGGGAGATGACGGGTCAGGGCCCCCAGGGTCAAGCGCATCATTTCCCGGCGGTTGACCCAGGCGTACTCCTGGGCCCAGTGGACGGCTGCCATGTAGTCGTCGAAGTACTCGCTGCCCTCTTGAAAATACGCCAGATCTCGGTCTGGCAGGTTGATCTGTTGGCGGCCCATGTCCTTGCGGGCCAGCTCGATGAAATAGCGGCCGATGCAATTGCCGATGCCGCGGCTGCCGGAGTGGAGCATCACCCAGACGTCTTGCCGTTCGTCGAGACACAGCTCGATGAAGTGGTTACCTCCCCCCAGGGAACCGATCTGGCGCTGCCAGGTTTGGGAAAAACGCTTGAGCATTTTGCCCACCCCTGGGTGTTTGGCGAGGATGCCCTCGAGTCCCGGGTCGAGGGCCTTGACCGTAGAGGCCTTGACCCCCAACGACTTGTGCATCCCAAACCCCACGGGCACCGCCGCCTCCACGGCCAAGCGCAGGGGCTTGAGGTGGTCGGGGAGCTGGTGGGCCTTGAGGCTCAGACGCACGGCGTTCATTCCACAGCCGATGTCCACCCCCACGGCGGCGGGGACAATGGCCCCTCGGGTGGGAATGACTGAACCCACGGTGGCGCCGATGCCGGCGTGGACGTCGGGCATCACGGCGATGTGGTGGTGCAAAAACGGCAGTTGCGACAGCTTGACCAATTGATCGATGGCGCGATGATCAATATCGTCGGTGTAGATCTCCACGGGGACCGAGCCCTTGTGGAGGGTGCGCTGTATGGGCATGACTCAATCTCACACAAAGCCCCCTCACCCCCGCCGGTGAGGTGGCATGAAAAAACCCCGGACGCCGTCGACCGGGGTTTTCGCACTCAATGCAAAGCGGGCTCCGGTGGGCGGCGTTGCGCCCCCCCAGAGCAAAGCGACAGGGAGGCGACTAGTTCACAACGCGCGGGTTGGAAAACGCATAGGACATGGGAAAACCTCCCTGAAATGGCGTGGATATCAATGGGGTTGTGGGTGTGATAGTGTGCATCACAGCGGACAATGCCCAAGAGCGTTGCATTACACCCAATGGATTGGGAATTGTCAATGGCGTGGAGATCTCATCCAAAACCTGGCCAAGCCCGGTCAAAGAATAACCCAACGGGGGAAGACGTGTGAAAATCACCGCAGTTTTGATCCTGGGCTGGCTGGCGTTTTCCTTGAATGGCTTTGCCAATCCCCCACTGCCCTACAAAGACCAAACCCTCACCTTGGTGGTGGGCTATGGCCCGGGGGGCGGTTTTGATATCTATGCCCGCCTGTTGGCGCCCTACCTAGAGCGGGCCCTCCAGGGGACGGTGGTGGTGGAAAACCGCCCCGGTGGCAGTGGCCTCACCGCCCTCAACCAGCTCCTGCGCCGAGGCGACAGCCACACGTTGATGCTGCTCCACGGCGAGTCAGCCGCCGTGGCGCAATTGACCCAACACCCCGTCGCCCGCTACGACCTGGCCCAATTGGCCATTTTGGGGCGCGTCGACTACAGCCGTGGGGTGCTCATCGCCGGGGACAAAGGATCCCAGGCCAACCTCGACACTTGGCTCGACGGCGAAGTGCCGGTGCGGTTTGCCATCGACGGTCCCACCTCGGGCATCGGCGTTTCGACCAAGCTGTTTTGTCGCCTCTTGGCGGTCGACTGCCGTCTGGTCTCCGGCTATCCCAGCAGCAAAAACGCCGCCTTGGGGGTGATGCGCGGCGAGGCCGATGCCATGATCCTCACCGAGAGTTCGGCGTTGAGTTACACCCGGGACAACCGGTTGACGCCGCTGCTCAATTTGGAATTTGAGCCCTTGCCCCTGCTGCCCGCCGGGGGGGGGGGGGGGGGGGGGGGGGGGGGGGGGGGGGGGGGGGGGGGGGGGGGGGGGGGGGGGGGGGGGGGGGGGGGGGGGGGGGGGGG
>JBHJHK010000114.1:0-7171 GCA_050330975.1 Candidatus Competibacterales bacterium
GGCGGCGCTGGCGGCGCCGAGGCTCCCGCCGAAGAGCCGGCTTTCAGCGTGAGCGAAGACGGCAAGACGATTGACCTGGGCGACGGCTACAGCCTGCACATTGACGGCAAGTACAACTTCACCGTCACCGATCCCGAGGGCAACAAGGCCCGCGTGTGGGGCGACCCCCACATCGACCTGCAGAACGCCGAAGGTGGCAGCACTGACACCGACGCCGACTTCTACAAGGATTCTACCCTCAAGTTGGCCAACGGCGTTGAGATCCACATCGACACCGAAGAGCTGCCCGATGGCCGCAAGCTGACCGTGACCCACGGTCTGACCATCACCAAGCCCGGTGAAGACTCCTTTGTGCAGATCGACGGCATGGAGACCAACGATCCCCAGGTGCAGCTCCACGAGACCGGTGGTGCCGGCGCTGACGCTGTGGCCGATTCCCGCAGCGATATGACCTTCATGGAGAACGGTGGCCTGAACAGCTTACTGGCCGACATCAACAACGATGGCGCCTTTGACCTGGTCTTCTCCGATGACAACAAATTGACGGACCAGGGCAAGCACCACATCATCGACGACAACGATCCCGTGTAAAGCCAACCCTTGGGGCCCGCCGTGGCGGGCCTTGGGAGGCGCTACTCGAAGCGGGTGGTGGAAGCAATTCCACCACCCGTTTTATTGTGTGATTTTTGCGGGGATTCCCAGGGGTCCGCCCCGCCGCCGTCACCTCTGCGCCGTTGCTCCCGGCCGTCGCAGTTGGTGCTTGGCGGTCATGACCTCGATGGCGGCTTGAGTAAATGCCTCTGATAACCCGAGCATTTTTTGCAGTTCGCCCATCATGGCGCGCTCGATGACGTCGAAATGGCGGTCTATCAGGGCGATATCGAGGGCGCAGACAAAGGCGGAACGGCTCAAGTCGGGGTTGAGAGCCCGGCAGGCGGCGTCGGCCAAGGGCATCATACCGCCCTCGCGGAGCAAACCCTCGAGCTTCACCAGGGTGTTCTCCAGGCTGGGCTCGTCGCTGTCTTGAAACAAGCGCAAAGTGCGCAAAAACTGCCTTGCCATATCGAGTTCCAGGGGGGTCACGCACCCATCGGCGGCGGCAATGGCGAGGGCAATGGCGGTAAATGCCTCGCGGGGGGTGAGTCTGAGGGGGGGATTGGATTGCGCCATGAGCTTGCTCCAGGGGCCGTCGGGGGACAACGCAGTCTAAGCCGATTGTAATCCATGGGCCTCAAACGCCAACATCGCCAGGGGGCCGCGACTTGAGCTCGCGGTTATCCCTGCCCTGGCGGATGGGTTTTTGTTAAGCTTGGCCCAGTCGCCGCTCGATCCAGCAATTGGCCGCCCTCCATCCATGAGTCATCGGTTGTCCCTCAGCGCAGAGCGCGTCCTGCCTCTCCTCACCGCCGCCCTGGCCCTAGGGCTCACCATCGTGGTTGCCCACAGTGCCGCTCGCCTGGTGTGGCACCTTGTGCCCCCGCCCCCGCCATCGATGGCGGGGACGACAACTGGTCCTGCCACCACCCCCGACGCCATCGACTACGCCGTGGTCAGTACCTGGTCTCTGTTTGGAATCCAAGCCCAAGGGCCCGCCCCTGCGCCGGCCGTGACAAGCGCCCCCGAGACCCCGCTAAACCTCAAGCTGTCCGGGGTGTTCTACACCCGGGGCGAGGGGCGCCCCTTGGCCCTGATCGCCGTCGGCAGCGCCCCCGAGCGCCGCTTTGGCCTCGACGACGCCGTGGCCCCCGGTGTGACCTTGGTGGCCATTGAGGCCCGTCGGGTGATCCTCGAACGGGAAGGCCGTCTGGAGACCCTGAGCCTCCCCGTCGAAAGCCTCGCCGCTGGGACGACCCCACCCCCCCGGGGGACCAGAGACCGGGCTTCCCTGGCCCCTTCAAGGCCAGAGCCCCCGGCTCAGCGGGTGGACGCCAGCGACCTCGCCCGGCAACTGCGCCAGGCCCTGAGCCAATCCCCCGACGCGTTGCGGGATTTGGCGGTGATCAACCCCCACCGCCGCAACGGCAAATTCGTCGGCTTTCAGCTCCGCTCGGGCCGTAACCGTCGGCTGTTGCGCCGTCTGCAACTGCGCCCCGGCGACATCATCACCGAGGTCAATGGCCGGCCCCTGACCGATCCCACCCAAGGCAATATCTTGCTGCAAACCCTGCTGACCGGGATCGAACTCGACCTCAAGGTCCTGCGGGGCAGCCAGGAGCGGGCCTTCAGCTTCTTCTTGGGCTCGTGAGAGCCACACCACCCGTCGTTTTCCCAGGTATCGAAGCTTTGCTGTACATGCCCCGGGAAACAGCAACCCCTTGAGAAAGTCATGATCCATCTCTTCTGGTGTGCCGTCTTTCGCCGCTGGGATATCGCCTCAGCCCTCCGTTGCCGGCGGTGTCGTCCCCTGGTGGTGGGTCTCGGTTTGGGACTCCTCGCCGCCGTCGCCGTGGCGGCGCCGGTGACCCTCAACCTCAAGGACGCCGATATCAACGCCTTTATCGCCAGTGTGGCGGAGATTACCGGGCGCAACTTCATCGTCGATCCCCGGGTCCAGGGGCGGGTGAGCGTGATCTCCAGCCGCGCCATGGAGGAAGACGAGGTCTACCAAATGTTCCTGGCGGTTCTGGCAGTGTACGGCTACGCCGCCGTCCCCGGCGACAACGCCGTGAAAATCATCCCCGCCGCCAACGCCAAACAAGAAGCCGTGCCTTCCCTCGGGGGGGGTGAAGTCCCCGCCGACCAAGTGGTCACCCAAGTCATCACCCTCGACAATGTCGCCGCCACCCAGCTGGTGCCGGTGCTGCGCCCCTTGGTGCCCCCCACGGGACACTTGGCGGCCTACGGTCCCAGCAATGCCTTGATCATCGCCGACGCCGCTGCCAACGTGGACCGCATCGTCCGCATCGTCCAGCGGGTGGACCGGGGGTCGGACGCCCAAGTGGAGGTGGTGCGCCTGAACAACGCCTCGGCCCGGGAGGTGGTGGCATTGCTCACCAACCTCGAACAAGGCCGCGCCGCCGCTAGGGCCTCGGAGGGGTCCAGTCCCCTGAGCCTGGTGGCCGACGAGCGCACCAATAGCGTCCTCATGAGTGGCGATCCCTCCACCAGACTCCGCTTGCGCACCCTCATCGCCCATCTGGATACCCCCCTCGAGCGCAGCGGTAATACCCAGGTGGTCTACCTGCGCTATGCCCGGGCCGAAGATTTGGTGCCCATTCTCCAAGGGGTCTCCGGCCGGCTAGTGGATCCCAACGCCGCCGCCAATGGCGTCGCCAGTGGAGGGGATGTCACCATCCAGGCCGACGAGGCCACCAACGCCCTGGTGATCACCGCCCCCGTCAACGCCTTTCGCTCCCTGCGCCAGGTCATCGCCCAGTTGGATATCCGCCGTGCCCAGGTGCTGGTGGAGGCCGTGGTGGCGGAGGTCACCTCGGATCGGGTGGCCGAGCTCGGTATCCAGTGGCTCATCGACGGCAGCGACGGCGGTAACGCCATCGGCTACACTAGCTTTCCCGCCGCCGAGTTGAGCTTGGGGAGCCTCGCCGGGGCCTTCTTGGAAGGTGGCGCACTGCCTTTGCCCCAGAGTGGCCTCCAGTTGGGTTTGGGATCTGTGGGGGGCTCTACCCGCTTTGGCGCTTTGATCTCGGCCTTGGCCAGCGACGCCGATACCAACATCCTCTCCACCCCCACTTTAGTGACCCTGGACAACGAAGAGGCGGAGATTGTCGTGGGCCAAAACGTGCCCTTTGTCACCGGTACCTTTACCACCGAGGCCGGCAACGCCATTGAAAACCCCTTTCAGACCATCGAGCGCCAGGATGTGGGGTTGACCCTGCGGGTGCGGCCCCAGATCAACGAAGGGAGCGCCGTCCAGTTGGAGATCAGCCAAGAGGTGTCCAGTGTGGTGCCCACGGCCACCGCTTTGGCCCAGGGGCCCACCACCAACAAGCGTTCCATCCGCACCAACGTCCTGGTGGAAGATGGCCAGATCCTGGTCTTGGGGGGACTCATCGACAGCGACCTCCAGCAGGTGGAACAAAAGGTACCGGGCCTCGGCGATGTACCGGTGGTGGGGGCGCTGTTTCGCTACCGCCGCACCAGCAACCAAAAGCGCCACCTGTTGGTGTTTATCCATCCCTTGATCCTCCGGGACCAAGACGAGGCGGCGTTGCGCACCAACGACAAGTACAGCTACATTCGCCAGCGGCAATTCGAGGCGGCTGCCCGGGGTACGGGACTGTTGCCCCAGGTGGATGCTCCGGTGTTGCCTCCTCCGGAGATCGTGGAGCGGGAGGGCACTGTGGTCCCCCAGGGCCCCGTCGAGCCGCCGTCCCAGGCCGAGTCCAGCGCGCCCCCCGACCGCTCCATGGGGTTTGGCAACCGCTGATGACGGCCCTGAGTTACGGTTTTGCCAAGCGCCACGGGGTGGTGGTCACCGGGTGCGATGAACGGGGCCGGTTATTGGTGGCCCACAGGCCTTCTCTCAGTCGGGCACTGGCGTGTGAGCTGCGCCGCCACTGCGGCCAACCCTTGGCCCTGCGAGCGGTGGACGACGCCGAATTCGACGCCCTCATCCGCCAGGTCTTCGAGGGGGGGGACAACGCCGCCCAGATGATGGACGATTTGGGGGAGCACTGGGATTTGGCCCAAGCCGCCGCCCAGCTAACAGAGCCCGAGGACCTCCTGGAGCGGGCCGACGCTGCCCCCATCATCCGCCTGATCAACGCCCTCCTAGCCGAGGCCATCGCCGAAAACGCTTCGGACATCCACCTCGAGAGCTTTGAGCAGCGCTTGGCGGTGCGGTTTCGGATCGACGGGGTGCTGCGGGATGTCTTGTCCCCCCCCCGGGCCATCGGTCCATTGTTGGTGTCGCGCATCAAGGTCATGGCCAGGCTCGCCATCGCCGAGAAGCGCCTTCCCCAGGATGGGCGGATCTCGTTGCGGGTGGCTGGGCGAGGGGTGGACGTACGGGTATCCACCATTCCCGCTGGCCACGGCGAGCGGGTGGTGTTGCGCCTGTTGGACAAGAGCGCTGGGCAGTGGACCTTGGCGGCCCTGGGGCTGGAGCCTACGGTGTTGACCACCCTCAAGGACATCGTCCAAAGACCCCATGGCATCGTGTTGGTGACGGGGCCCACGGGTTCGGGGAAAACCACCACCCTCTACGCCGCCCTGAGCCACCTCAACGACCGCCGGCGCAATATCATGACCGTGGAGGATCCCATCGAGTACTACCTCGACGGCATCAGCCAGACCCAGGTCAATCCCCGGGTCGACATGAGTTTCGCTCGGGGTCTGCGGGCCATCCTCCGCCAATACCCCTATGTGATCATGGTGGGGGAAATCCGCGACCTGGAGACCGCCGATATCGCCGTCCAGGCGAGCCTGACGGGGCACTTGGTGCTGTCCACCCTCCATACCAACAGCGCCGTGGGGGCCGTGACGCGGTTGCGGGATATGGGGGTCGAGCCGTTTTTGCTGGCGTCGAGCTTGGTGGGCCTGGTGGCCCAGCGCCTGGTGCGGCGGCTGTGCCTCGCCTGTCGCACCCCCTCCCCAGTGGACGCCGCCGCCCGGGCCCATTTGGGGGACGCCGCTCCCGACACCCTCTACGAGCCGGTGGGTTGTGATGCCTGTCGAGGCACTGGCTACCGGGGTCGGGTGGGGATCTTCGAGGTGGTGGCGGTGGCGCCAGAGCTCCAGGCCCTCATCCACGAGGGCTGCGGCGAGGTCGATCTGTGGCACTGGGCCCGCCGCCACAGTCAGGGCATCGACGACCACGGCCGACAGCGGGTGGTGGCCGGCGAGACCTCCCTGGCGGAGTGGCTGCGGGTCAGCCGCCAAGAAGCCTGAGAATACCCCTTTGCCCGCCTACCAGTACACCGCCGTCGACGCCAAGGGACGCCGCCACCGGGGCATGTTAGAGGGGGATACCCCCCGCCAGGTGCGCCAAGCCCTGCGGGAACGACAGCTTTTGCCCTTGGCGGTGGAAGATGTCGTGACCCCCACCCCCCGGGGACAAGCCCTGGCGACCAAGGCCGTGGGGGGGGGAGGGCGGTGGACCCGGCCCTGGACCCCGGGACTGGCCAGCAGTGAACTCGCCTTGGCCACCCGCCAGCTGGCCACCTTGGTGGCCGGTGGTGTGCCCCTGGAGGAGGCCTTGGGCGCCGTGGCCCGCCAGGGGCGCCCCGCCACTGCCCGGCTGTTCTTGGGCGTGCGCAGCCGGGTGTTGGAGGGGCGGGACTTCGCCGGTGCCCTGGGGGATTTTCCCCGGGCCTTTTTGCCCCTCTACCGTGCCACGGCGGCCGCTGGCGAGCAGTCGGGTCATTTGGATTTGGTCTTGGAGCGGTTGGCGGATTATCTGGAGACCCGCCAGGCCCTGCGCCAAAAGGTGTTGTTGGCCCTGTGTTACCCGGCACTTCTCACCGCCACGGCCTTGGCCATCGTCGCCGCTCTCCTGGGCTATGTGGTGCCCCAGGTGGTCCAGGTCTTTGCAAGCCTCGACCAACAGTTGCCGGCGTTGACCGTTGGGTTGATCGCCATCAGCGACGCCGTTCGCCACTACGGCCTGGGGGGCTTGGCGGGGTTGGCCCTGTTGGCTGTGGGGGGGTACGCGGCCGGACGCAGGACCGCCGTGCGCCGGCGCCTCCACCGCCTGCAACTGGCGTTGCCCGTCGTGGGTGCCCTAGTGCGGGGCCTGGACATCGCCCGCTATGCCCGCACCCTGAGCATTCTCACCGCCAGTGGGGTACCCCTGCTGGAGGCGCTGGCTATCGCCGCCCAGGTGGTGGGCAATGACCGCCTGCGCCAAGCCGCGTTGATCGTCCGCGACCGGGTCCAGGAGGGCAGTAGCCTCCACAGTGCCATGGCCGAGACCGGACAATTTCCCCCCTTGACCGTGGCATTGGTGGCCAGTGGCGAGACTTCGGGGAGGCTTGAAGAGCTTTTGACCCGGGCTGCCGTCCAGGGAGAGCGGGAAACCGAGACCCGCGTCGCCACCCTGTTGGCCTTGTTCGAGCCCCTGTTGATCTTGCTGATGGGGGGGGTGGTGCTGACTATCGTCCTGGCCATTTTGCTGCCAATCTTTGAACTCAATCAGCTGGTGCGCTAGGTCCTGAGAGAGGGGCCGGGGCGGTTATGGACCCGGCGAGGGGCTTTTGGTGTCGGGGGACGC
>JBHJHK010000115.1:0-3447 GCA_050330975.1 Candidatus Competibacterales bacterium
GACAAAGGCGCTGAGTAGATCGATGACCGTCTCGCGGTGGGAGAACAGCAGCTTGTAGGCGTGATCCGTATCGGCCATGGGAGGGCGTGGGGTTCGGGGGGGAACCGGGACAGTGTAGCCATCGCAGTGAGCTGAAACCACTGGCCGGCTGGGAGACCCGCTGATCTCCGGGGCAAAATCGGCTAAGTTCGAGGGGGCTTAAACCATCCTGTGGAGTGTTGCCGCCATGAATGCCCCTTTGCCAGCCCAACAGCCCGCTGAGCCCCCCTGGTATTACAAAGATCACTCGTTCGAGGTGGGCCTCACCCGCCGTGGCGAAGGGCCGACGGCCCTGCTGTTGCCGGCGTTATCCACCATCTCCACCCGCGGTGAAATGGCCCCCCTCCAGGCGTGCCTCGCCCCCCACTTTGCCACCGTGGCGGTGGACTGGCCCGCCTTTGGGGTGGCCCCCAAGCCCAAGCTGGCTTGGTCCCCCGAGGGGTTGGCGGATTTTCTGCGCCACCTCTTCGACGAAGTGGTCCCCGCCCCGGCGCTGGTGGTGGCGGCGGGCCACGGGGCGGGGTATCTGCTGCGCCACCTCCAACGGCGTCCAGCCGATTTAACGCGCGGCGTGTTGATCGCCCCCACCTGGCGCGGGCCGTTCCCCACGATGCTGGGCAAGCGCCCCGAGTGGCTGGCCACCGTGCGCCGCACCATCGACACCCCGGTCATCGGCCCCGCGGGCTATGCCCTCAACGTCAGCCCACCCATGATCCGTCGGATGACCCGCGGTCACGTTTATGCCGACCCAAACTGGCTGACCGGGGAACGCCTGGCCGCCAAAAGGGCCGTAACCCAGAGTCGGGGAGCCCGCCACGCCTCGGTGCGGTTTGTCACCGGCGCCTTGGACCCCTTTGACGCCGCGGCGGCCTTTGTCGCCGCTGCCAAGGGCTTAGAAGATCGCCTCCAGGTGATCTACGGCGAGCAAACCCCCCCCAAATCCAAAGCCGAAATGGAAACCCTCGCCGCCGCCTTGACCACCCCGACCACGGTGATTCCCCGGGCCAAACTGGCCGTCCACGAGGAATTCCCCGACCCGGTGGCCCAGGCCATCCTCGCCTTTGTCGGCGAGTCCGGGAGCTCTGGGGCATAGCGACCCCATGGAGGTCAGGGGCGACGATTCCAGAGGGCGTGCACTCAGGTGACCTCAGGGGCTGTCGGGCCCTTTGAAGTGTGCGGCCAAAAACTGCAACACCGGCCCCAGGGTGGTCCGCCACAGCCCCCAGGTGTGGCCGCCGTCGGTGATGCGCAACTCCGTTTCTATCCCCGCCTCCCGCAGATCCATGGCCAACTCAAAGGTGCTTCTATAGGCGCGAAATACGTCGTCATCGCCGGCGGTGAGCAAAACCCCCAGGGGTTCTCCATGGGCCAACACGCCGGAGATAAGGGCCCGAGGCCGGGCCGCCAAAAACCGTTTGGGGTCAAAGGGGTGGCCAAAGGACCCTTGGAAGATCCGCTCCTGGCGGGGGGTGAGGACGCTGTCGGGGGTGAGGTGGGACCACAACGCCGCGCTCATGGCCGCGGTGGCGGCAAACACCTCTGGGTGGGCAAAGGCCAACCGCAAGGCGCCAAAGCCCCCCATGGAATGGCCGGTGATGGCTCGGCCGCGGCGGGCGGCGACGGTGGGGTAGTTGGCGTCCATATGGGCCACCAAATCCCGCGCCACGGCGGTGGCATAATCCCCCGGACCCGCCGGGGCGGAGTCCACTAGCCAACTCACCGCTACATCGGGGATGACAATTAAAAGCGGGGGCAATTGCCCCGCGTTGATCAAGCCATCGGTGGTGGTCTCCACCTGGCCCCACTTGACCCAAGCCCGGTGGTTGTCCCCCACCCCGTGGAGGAGGTACACCAGGGGATAAGCCCGTTCAACGGGGGTACCGGGTCTATAATTGGGAGGCGTATAGAGGGAATAGGCCATGGCCCTCCCTAGGGCGTGGCTCTCAAACTGGCCTTCGATAACGTCGGCAAAGGCCGCCAAGGCCGTCCATCCCCACAGCCCCGCTGCGGCGAAGGCAAGTGATCGCATAGTAAACTCCTCGGGCGCCGGGCACCCGGTGTGTGAACCCGTCGGTTGGACAACGCCCGGCGGCAAAGGGGCTATAGGGAGTATTCAGGGGTCCAAGCCCCCGTGGTCAACAGTCGGAGAAAACAGTCGGAGCAATAATGAGTATGGCAGTTTGGCGGAAGCTCATCTTGTGGGGAGGGCTTGGCGTCTCGGCTCTGGCCCTGGCAGCGGTTGCCCTGGCCTACGGTGTATTGCGGGCCAGTCTCCCCCCCTTGGACGGTGAAGTGACTCTGGCGGGACTGGAGCAAGAGGTGGTCATCGAACGCGATGAATTGGGGGTCGCTACCCTCACCGGCGCCAACCGCCTGGACCTCAGTCGGGCCATGGGGTTTCTCCACGCTCAAGAGCGACTGTTTCAGATGGATCTCTTGCGCCGCACCAGTAGCGGGGAGATCGCCGCCGTGGTGGGGCCGCAGGCCCGGGATTGGGACATCTACATCCGCCGCCACCGCCTGCGCCACCGGGCCAAGGGGATCCTCACCGCCCTCAGTGATGCTGAACGCCGTCACCTGGAGGCCTACGCCAATGGTGTCAACGCCGGCATCGACCACCTGGCTGCCGCCCCCTTTGAATACTGGCTCTTCAACCAAAGCCCCAGGCCTTGGCAGCCCGAGGACAGCCTGCTGGTGGTTTTTGCCATGTATTTGCAGCTCCAGGATCCCGAAGGCATCTTTGAAGAGCTGCGGGGGCTGCTGACCGATACCGTGGGTGTCGCGGTGGCGGATTTTCTCATGCCCCCAGGCACCCCCTGGGATGCCCCCTTGGTGGGAGAGTCCATGGCTCCACCGCCCATCCCCGGGCCCGAATTCTTTGACGCCCGGCGCCTCGCCCTCGCCGATACTGCGCCGGCCCCCGTCGTGGCCACTGCCCCCCATCATCCCCTGTGGGGGCCCGCCCCCAGGGTGGCCCTGGGCAGCAATAACTTCGCCGTCGGTGGCGCCCTCACCGACCACGGTGGCGCCATCCTGGCCAACGACATGCACTTGGCGTTGCGGGTGCCCAACACCTGGTACCGCCTGGCCCTGGTCTACCCCGGCGACGACGGCGGGCAGCGACGGGTGGTGGGCCTGACCCTGGCGGGGACCCCTGTGGTGGCCGTGGGGAGCAACGGCGACGTCGCCTGGGGATTCACCAACAGCTACGGTGACTGGACCGATTTGATCACGCTGCTCCCCGGGGAAGGCGACAACCATTACCGCACCCCCGACGGCGAAGCGCCCCTTGTAACCTTCACCGAGACCATCGCCGTCGCCGGAGAAGAATCCGTGGAAGTGTCCTACCTGGAGACCCCCTGGGGCCCCCTGGGGAATCCCGACCTGGCGGGCCATCCCCGGGCGGTG
>JBHJHK010000116.1:0-13270 GCA_050330975.1 Candidatus Competibacterales bacterium
CCTTGGTGGTACTCTCCTCCGCGGGCTTATCGGTGCGGGGGTGGGTGGCGGCGCCGACGAAGTATAAGCCGTCGATGTCTTCGGCCTTGTTGTGGAAGAGATAGTAGGCCGACTGGGTGAAGCGGGGCGCCAGGGAAAACCCACTGCCCACATAGCTCAAGTAACGGCTCTGGAAGTCCAGGGGAGTCATGTAGAACTGGTGGACCAGATGGCGACGCAAATCCGGTAGCAGGGTGGATTCCAGGGCCTCGAGGATGCGATCCCGGTAGCTGTCCCCCACCGCGGCCCAGTCGACGTTGCCCTGGAGGTTGGGCACCGGCGACAACACGTAGAAACCGTCGCAGCCCGGCGGGGCCATGGTCGGGTCGCTGGCCCCGGGGCGGTGGAGGTAGAGGCTAAAATCGTCCGCCAGCACCTTGCGCTGGAAGATGTCCCGCAACAATTCTCGGTAGCGCTCCCCCAGCCAGATGGTGTGGTGGGCCACATCGCCGTAGCTGCGGTTGGTGGCGAAATAGAGTACAAACAGCCCCATGGAGTACTTGAGGCGGTCGATGCGTCGGTCGCTCCAGCGCCGCCGCCTCTCCTTGGGGATCATGTGGCGGTAGACGTGGGGGGGGTCGCCGTTGACCACCACCACGTCGGCCCGCAAATGGCTACCGTCCGCCAACCGCACCCCCGTGGCCCGGGGACGTCGACCCTTGCCCCCCTCCACCAGGATTTGGTCGACGGTGGTGGACAATCCCACCTCGATGCCCTCCTCGTCCATCAGCTTCCCCAGGGCGTCCACCAAGGCGCCGGTGCCCCCCTTGGGGAAGTGGACCCCCCACTGGCGCTCGAGGTAGTGGATCAGGGCGTAGATGGAGGTGGTGTCGAAGGGATTGCCCCACACCAACAAGGGCTGAAGGCTAAAGGCCCGCCGCAGATAGTCGTGTTGGATGTGGCGAGACACCAGGCCGTAAACGGTGCGATAGCTCTGGAGGCGCACGAGGGCCGGCACCTGGCGCAGCATAAAGGGCAGGCTGTGGAAGGGGCGATGGGCCAGTTCCGTGAAGCCCACGGCGAAGATTCGCCGCGAGGTCTCCACCAAGCGCCGGTAGCCGTCCACATCCGGGGGGTGGATGCGGCGAATCTCGTCGAGAGTCTGTTCCAAGGTGCCGCCGTAGTCGAACTGGCGCCCGTCGGGGAAGCGAAACCGGTACCAGGGGGTCACCGGCACGAGCTCCACGTAGTCGGCCAACGACTTGTTGAACAAGGCGAACAGCTCTTCAAATAGAAACGGCGCCGTGAGCACCGTGGGGCCGGCGTCGTGGGTGAAGCCGTCGCGCTCGAAGACCTGGGCCCGGCCCCCCAGGCGAGGGGCGCGGTCGAGGAGGCGTACGGCATAGCCCAGCGCCCGCAGCCGCAGGGCCGAGGCGAGGCCGCCAAAGCCCCCTCCGATGACAATGGCTGTCCCAGGGGTCGTCATGGTGTGGGTTCTCCAACTGAGGTGACGCCGACCCACAACCCCGAGGCCCCGAGGGCCGCCTCTAGTCCCGTGTTGAGGCAGTCCCGCAGCGGGGTGGGGAGCTGGCGGATGGCGGCGAACAGTTCGCCCTTGAGGGTCTTGGCGCTGGCGCGACAGGTGGCGACGCCGGGCCCGTCGGCCAGGATCCGGCGCCAGTGGTCGGGGAGGTGGGGGTCGTCGTCGGCCGCGGGGTCGGTTTGCAGAAAGGCCCGCAGGGCGTTGGCTTGGGCCACGGGCACTCGGGGGTCGGTGAGGTGGCACACCACCGGCGCCGTCAAACGCCGCTGGCGCAGGTCGGAGCCCGCGGCGCGCCCGGGCTTTTGGTCGAGGACGTCGGCGGTGTCGTCGAGTAGCTGGTAGAGGAGACCGAAGTCCACCAACAGGTCGCTGACTCGCTGGCAAAGGGTATCGGGAGCGCCGGCTGAGCGCAGCACCGACTCGGCGGGGAGGGCGAACAACGATCCCGACTTGTAGCGCGCCGTGGTGCAGTAGTGATGCCAAGCGCCCCGGGGATCGTCGATGAGTTCGCCCTCCAAGTCGAGGGCTTGACCGGTGATGGCGGTGCTGGCGGCCCGGCTAAAGGCCTGGGTCACCGCTAGCCGCCGGGCGGCGGGGATATCGGCGGCGGCCACGAGGGCAAAGCTCTGGACGATGAGGTAATCCCCCAAGTTGATGGCGTACTCGGGGCCAAAGCGGTACCACACGGCTTCCCGATCCCGGCGGGTGGTGTCCCGATCTTGGAGGTCGTCGTGGACCAATGAGGCGTTGTGGAGCAGTTCGCAGGCGGCGGCGATGGCCGTAGTACCCTCGGTGGCTCCCCAACAGCGGGCCACGGCCAACGCCAGCCGAGCTCGCCACTGCCGACCGCGACCGGCCAGGTGATAATTCACCCCCGTGGCCAGGGGTTCTGCCACCTGGGCGATGCCATCCAATAGGCCATTGACGGCGGGCAATTGCGCCTCGGCCCAGCGCCAGTAGCGCCCGGGCCCCGTATTGCTCGATTCAGCCAACGACGGCGAAGTGGGGTTGTCGCTGTCGGCGACGATGACGTGCTGGCCGGGGGTGGCAAAATCGACCTGCAGAGCGCTTCGACCGACGGCAGACGCTATCCCATCGCCCATATTGTTGACCCCCTGTGGCGGTTTATCATTATCGACTTGTGACTGTGCTGGCCGCAGTGGGGTTCCAGGGCCCAATCGATGGGTGCCCCGCCAACCCCAATTCGATTTTAGACAAAATTTAGACACTGCAAGAGACCCCGGTGGAGGGTGGGGGTTCCCAGGTCACGTTTTCCAACTGACTTGAAGTACCTGGGCGTCGATCTCCACGCGGTTAAAAAATTCCAGCCAGTGGAGCTGGAGGGCCGACAATTGGTCGTTGGGGCCTTTGACCTCCACCAACCGTCCCCCGCCAGCCCCCCATACCAGTAGGTCGGGGAAGCCCCGGCGGCTGTGGCGGGGGTCTTGGGCCATGCCCTCGAGGACTCGGGCGATGCCCGGAGAGGGAAATTGGCCGAGACAAACGGCGATGGCCGACAACAGTCCCGGGTGCCACACCACAAAGGGGTTGGTCAAACCCCGCTTGGCCTCGAAGCGCTGGCCCAACAGGGCCAGGCAGCGGGATGGGTCTTCCAGGAGGGCCAGCTGCGCCTCGATGGCCGCGCGGCGGCTGTGGTAGAAGTTGTCCCTGGCCAAATCCGCCGGTCCCATCTGGAGGGGGTGGTGGAAGGCCCCCGGGGTGCCATCGTAGAGGACGTCCCAGAACAACAGACCAAATAGGCCGCACCACAGCCAGTTTTCGCTGTGGATGGCCTGGAGGCCTTCTCCGTGGAGGTGGTGTATAACCCCCTGTTCGACGGCGCCCCGAAAACGGGGATCCAGGGCGACGCTGGGGGCGGCCCGCAGGGTGGCCGTGGCCCGCTTGAGGGGGCGCTTGGGGCTTTTGAGCCGGGCGATGATGTCGGCGGCGGCGATGGCCTCCTCGGCACTCCCCGGCTCGGTGGCCATGGCCTCGGCCAGGGCCAGGGCCTCGGCTTTGCGGCCCAAGCGCTGGAGCAACCTCACCCGGCGCTCCCTGGCCGGGGGCTGTTGCAGGGGGGCGTAGGCCCGCTCTGCGGCTTCAAAGTGGCTTTGGCGCTCGAAAAACCGTCCCACCGTCCGGGCCAGACGCTCCGTCTTGGTCCTGGCGGCGGGCTCCAGGGGGCGGGTGGCCCACCAGGAGAACCACCAGGCGGCCACCCGTTCGGGGCAGGCGCTGTCGGCCAGGACGGCGAACTGGGCCGCCGCTTCAGCCACCGCCCAACAGGCCACCGCTTCGGCCCGGCACTGGTAGTGGGGAGCCAGTTGGGCGGGGTCAATGGTCTCCACCCGCCGATAGCCCAGGTCTCGCAGGACAAACGCCGAGAGATCCACCGTGGGGCGGCCGAAGAACAAAAACCGCAGCCAGGCCATCATGCCATCGCCCCTGCGACAAATGACCCGGCCACGGGCTTCCACAGCCGCCACCAGGTCCCCTGGGGTCACCCCGTCGGCGCTGGCGAGCGCTTTGATCAACCCCTCCTTGGGGCCTTTGGTCAAACTCGGCTGCCAGCGATCCAAATCCCTGAGGATTTGGCTCAGTTCCCGACGGGTGAGCCAGGCCAATAGGGGTTCGTGGGATTGCGGCGTTTTGCCCCAGGCCCCGAGGGATTCCACCAACCCCACCGCGTCGAGGGTGGCCACCGCGGCGGCTAGGTCTTGGATCTCCGGGTAATTCAACCCATCCAAACGAAAAAACTGCCCTCGGCGGTGGGCCAGGCGGGCGTAGAGGCAGCGGGCGTCTTCGTCGAGGCCTTGGAGGCAGGTGACGAAGGCCCGTTCCTCGGGGTCGAGTAGCCCACCGTAGTGGTGGGCGACAAAGCGGAGGAATTCGTCGAAGTTGTCCCGGTAATACTTGGGGGGCAGCTCCGGGGGAGGGGGGCGCCTCCGCCGTGGTCTTGGTGGGGACTCGGACTCGTCGCTACTGGACACGGGCATCCAACATGCAAGGGATCAACTCAAGGGGTCAAAGCCCCCCATCCCAGGGCAAAGGATAAAAGGGGGCTGTACCGCGATGGCTCAGGGCTTGAGGTCGTTGAGTCCCCAATCGTAGGACAAGTGGGCGACGGGCGCCTCGCCCGCGGCGATGCGGGCTCGGTGCTCGGGGTCGTCGGCCAGCCACTCGGCGTAGGGGGCAAAGGTGTCTTCCAGGGAGTCAAAGCCCCGCTCGCCCCGCTGGAAGTCCTCTTCGAACCAGTCGAAGATCTTTGAGACCTCCAGGCGCTGGCGCTCTAAGTTGTAGCGGTTGCGGGAGTCGTCGGTCAAAAACCGCCGCCAGCTGTCCTGGAGCTGCTCTTCCAACCGCGTGGCCACAAAGGCCTCGTCCCGCAAGGCCGGGCAGCCGATGGAGGCGCAGTTGACCCCCACGTGGATAAAGGGGTCGCGATACTGGGGGCGCAGGACCTCGTGTTCAACCCAATCCAAGTGACGCTCCTCGCCGAGGAGGGTAAAGAACTCCCGCTTCCAGGGACTCTGGAACCAAGACCCCAACTCCTTGATGGAATCCAGCTCGGGATACTCGGTGAGGATGAGCTCCACGGTGAAGGCGTTGTAGGCGTTGATCAAGAACGCCATCTGCTGTTCGCGGGTCCAGGTGTCAAAGGTCTCGGAGGTTACGCCAGACAGGGCCTCCAGGTAGTTTTGTAGAGCTTGGCGATCCGCTTGAAAGCCCCGGTAGTCCACCTGGGAGGCGTGGCCGTCGTCGACCCACACCACGTGGTCCTTGAGGAGGTCGCTCCACTGGCTGTGTTGGTGGTCAAATCCCTGGGAGGCCAACACGGGATTGAGGGTTATCGCCCACAAAACCCCCGCGGGGACCAGGGCCTTGAGGTGGATAAAGCCGTTGGAAAACATGGCGATCACTCCTGATTAACGATGGCTGGAGGTCATGGGATGAAATCAGTGGCCTTCGCTGCCGGCGGGGAGCGACGTGGTGGAGGGGGCTTTGGAGAAGCCCTCGCCCCGCCAAAAGCCGTGGTAGCGGGCCAGCCATTCCAATACCTTGGGGTTGGTGTGGGCCTGCTTCCAGCGGCCGGCGGCGTACTTGTTGGCCTCCGCCAGGGTGGGATAGATGTGCACCGTGGAGAGAATTTTGTTCATGCCAAAGCCGTGGCGCATGGCGGCGACGTATTCGACGATGATCTCGCCGGCGTTTTCCCCCACGATGGTGGCCCCTAGGATTTTGTCCTTGCCGGGGACGGTGAGGACCCGGACAAAGCCGTGGGCTTCCCCCTCGGCGATGGCCCGGTCGAGATCGTCGATGCCGTAGGTGGTGACTTCGTAGTCGATACCCTGGGCCTTGGCCATGGATTCGTTGAGGCCCACGTGGGCAATTTCCGGGTCGGTGAAGGTGGCCCAGGGGATCACCGAGTAGTCAGCCTTGAACTTCTTCAGGTGGCCAAATAGGGCGTTCACCGCTCCAAACCAGGCCTGGTGGGCCCCCACGTGGGTGAATTGATAGGGGCCGGCCACATCCCCCACGGCGTAGATGTTGGGGTACAGGGTCTGGAGGTAGGCGTTGGTCTCGACGGTTTTGTCCACGGGAATGCCCAAGGCCTCCAGGCCAAAGCCCTCGGTGCGGGGCTTGCGGCCCAGGGCCAACAGCACTTCGTCGAAGGGGATGGACACTTTTTCCCCGTTGTGGTCGGCGATCAAGTGTTTTTCCCCACTGTCGCTGCGTTCAAAGGCCACCGCTTTGTGCTCGGTGAGCACTTTGATGCCCTCGGCGGCAAAACGCTCGGCCAGCACCTCCGACACTTCGGGGTCCTCCTTGGCCAAGATTCGCGGTCCCATCTCCACCTGGGTGACTTGGCTGCCAAAGCGGGCAAAGGTTTGGGCCAATTCACAGCCGATGGGGCCACCCCCCAGCACCACCAACCGCCGGGGCAGGGTGCGCAGGTTCCACACCGTATCCGAAGTGAGGTAACCCACTTCCGCAAGGCCTTCGATGGGAGGCACTAGGGGACTGGCGCCAGTGGCGATGATGATGTTGCGGGTGGTGAGGGTGCGGCCGTTGACCTCCACCTCATAGGGGGACTTGATGGTGGCTTCCCCCTGGATTACATCCACCCCCAGGGACTGGTAGCGCTCCACCGAGTCGTGGGGCTCGATGGCCTTGACCACCCGGTGTACCCGCTCCATGACCTTGGCGAAGTCGAATTGGATCTCCACCTTGTCGAGGCCAAAGTCCTCGGCCCGCTTGGCCAAGTTTAGGATTCGCGCCGAGCGGATCAGCGCCTTGGAGGGCACACAGCCGTAGTTGAGGCAATCTCCCCCCATCTTGTGCTTCTCGATCAGGCTAACCTTGGCCTTGACCGCCGCGGCGATGTAGGACGACACCAAACCGGCGGCACCGGCACCGATGACCACCAGGTTGCGGTCAAAGCGTTTGGGCTTGGCAAAGGGCGCCAACTGGCGCTGGCCCTCCCGCCAGGCTTTGATGGCCTTGGCCGCCCCCAGCAAGCGCTTGGCGATAAAGGGAAACAGGCCCAGGAGGACAAAGGAGGCGATGAGGTCGAAGGAGGCGATGTCCCCCAGGGACTCCAATTGGGCCAACTGGGTGCCGGCGTTGACGTAGACGATGGTGGCCGGCAGCATCCCCACCTGGCTCACCAGGTAGAACACCACGGTGCGGATGGGGGTCAAGCCCATGACCAAGTTGATGACGAAAAAGGGAATAGCTGGCACCAACCGCATGGCGAAGAGATAAAAAGCCCCCTCCCGTTCGATACCGCGGTTGATGGAGGTCAACCACTGGCCAAAACGGCTTTGCACCGCGTCGCGGAACAAATAGCGGGCGATGAGAAACGCCAAGGTGGCGCCGATGGAAGAGGCAAAGGAGACCAACACCGACCCCGTGGTAACCCCGAAGATGGCCCCGGCCACCACGGTCATGATGGCGGCGCCCGGGAGGGACAAGGCGGTGACTAGCACGTAGATGGCGAAGAAAGCCGCCGCCGTCGAATAGGGGTTGGCCTGGTAGTAGCTCACCAGGGCGGTTTGCTGGTCTTTGTTGTAGGTAAGGCTAAAGTACTGGTCGAGGTCGAAGGCGAAAAAAACGCCGATGAGGACGATGACGAGGGCCACCAGCGCCCACTTGCCGTTGTGGTTCATCAATGGGTTCTCCCAACACGAGTTGTCCGGCGGCGTTTGTCAAACGCCGTCAAGGGTTGAGGCGACGTGCACCTGCTATGGCGAACGCGCCTTAGCTTCACCGACAACTACGCGGGGTGTTGGGTCAAAGATGCGATGAATAGATTTGCCCGAGAGACCGCTGCACCCTAGGAGGTGGATGCCACACAGCGGCGGTCGAGGGCGTCGAGGACACCCTGGAATTTCTCCCGGTTGGCCTCGCTCAGGTCACACAGGGCGTGGTGGGCATCCACTAACGTCCTAGTCAGCTGGCCCTTGGAGGGATTGGTCACCGCCAACTGCTGCACCGCCGCCAAACAGCTGCCGCGGTCGGCGCACAGGGTGAAGGCTTGATCGAAGCCCATGCTGGTCAACAGCGTGGTGATGTCGTCATTGGTGGTGTAGAGGGTGGGCCTGGGAAAGCCGCCCCGGCGCAGGTGGCGAGAAATCTTGGCCAGCAACCCCAAGTTGGTGCTGTCGATGTAGGTGGTGGCGCTCAAGTCCAGCAAGATGCCGTCGAAGTCGTTGCGGGCGAACAACTCATCGAGGAAGTCGTCTAGGGCACAGCTCAAGGTGTAGCGGATGTCCCCGACGAATTTCAAAATGTACAACCGGTCGTGCTTGGCGTAGAAGACCATGCCCATGGCATCCATTTTACGACTCCCTTTTGACGAGCAGCAGGGTGACATCGTCGGGTGGCGTGGCGCTAGGGCAGAGCCCCACCCGCGTCAACAGCGCCTCGATATCGATGTCCACATCATCCGTGATGGAAAGTAAAAAGCCGAGTTTGGCTTGGAGTTTGGCCTGGGGCAGGATCTCCAGTACTCCATCGGACAGCAAAACCATGGCGAAGTGTGAGGGTAATGTGAGGTCGTGATTGGCGTACTCGGCGAAGTCGAATAATCCCACCGGTGGACTCTTGTCGCCGACGAATGTCGATCGTCGTCCATCGTAGAGCAGCGGCAGGGGAAAGTGACCGCCGTTGCTGTAGGAAAGGGTCTGGGTAGATCGCTGAATGACGCCGTAGAACATGGTGAGGTATTTGCCTAGCTCGCCGCCGAGGACGTTGTGGTTGAGCCTCGAAAGAATCTTGGCGGGGTTGAGGATGCCTTGGCTCTTGCCCTGGCGGTAGAGTTCCAAATAGCGACTCATATAGCTTTTGAGCAATACGGTGACAAACGAAGACGGCACCCCGTGACCGGAGACATCGGCGATGTAAAACCCCACGTGGTCGTCGTCGATGGCGAAGAAATCGACGAAGTCACCGCTCAAGTAAGACGATGTCACCAGTTTATAGCTAAACCTCAAATCTTGATAAATGGTGTGGTTTTTGGGCAGCAGCTGGAACTGGAGCCGTCGTCCGGCCTCTTCGTCTTCCCGCAGGCGCTGGAGGTTCACCTGCAAACTGTGCACGGTGGTCTCCAACTGTTGTTGACGGTGTTTTTGGCGCTCCAAGTCGGCGGCTCGAGCCAGGGTGTGGTGGATGGCGTTGGCCAGGGATGCCGAAGTCACGGGTGGGGCCAAGTAGTCCCAGGCACCGGCCTTCATGGTGGCTACGGCGTCGGCGACGGTGGCTTGGGCGGCCACGACGACGATGGGGAGGTGGGAAAATTGGCCGAGGGTGGTGTGGAGGGTGGCGTCGACGCCTAGATCGTCTTTGAGCCACAGCAATAGCGTTGGGGGTGGGGATTGCTCCAGGATGCACAACCCGGCCGAAGTGGGGTCGACCACAGTGCTATGGAAGCCCAACCCCTGCAACTGCACGGTGAGGTCTGGCGGGGGCTTGGAGCCCACCACGATGGCGATCCGTTCCCCGGGCGCCGATGGCGGATGCACATCATCCGTGGCGAGGTAGGCCACAGGGGCGGGGACTTCTGGGCTGGCGTCGGGGGGAGCGACGGGAGAAGTCCTTGCCAGGGGGACGACTGGGCTATTTCGTGTTAGCTTCACAGGCACATGGAAACCGGTTGACCAGGGCCTAGCGGCAGAAGCCATCGAACAGCGCGCCGATGGTGCCCTGCTGCGATGCAGCTTAGCGCGAGGAGGTCACTATGTCACGGGGCGCGGTGCAAAATTTACCTCTACCTGGACTGATGGTCGGCACGGTGGGGCTTTCCCTTACCGCCGAAGACATCGATCGTCTGTGCCATCCAAAGGTGGTGGGCGTCATTTTATTTGCTCGCAACTTCGAAGATTTACCCCAATTGACCGCCCTGGTGACGGCGATTAAACGCCTGCGCCAACCGCCGCTTTTGGTGGCCGTGGACCAAGAGGGTGGGCCTGTACAGCGCTTTGGCTCGCCCTTCACCCCCTTGCCCGCCGCCGCCTCCCTGGGCCGCTATTTCGACCGCGACCCCGTGGCCGCCCTGGGGTTAGCGCAGCGCAGCGGTCGACTCATGGCCGCCGAGCTCGCCGCCGCCGGTGTGGATTTTAGCTTCGCTCCTGTATTGGACCTCCAATGGGGGGTGAGTTCGATCATCGGCGAGCGCAGTTTCCACCGCGACCCTCTGGTGGTGAGCGCTTTGGCTTCCATGCTCATCGACGGTATGGCGGCAGAGGACATGGCCGCTGTGGGGAAACACTTTCCCGGCCACGGAGGGGTGGCGGCCGACTCCCACACGACGTTGCCCGTGGACTGCCGCCCCCTAGGCGAGATCGAAGCCAACGACCTCATTCCCTTTGCCGCCCTCGCTCCCCGCCTAGCGGGGGTGATGCCAGCCCACGTCCTCTACCAACAGGTGGATCCCCGGCCGGCGGGTTTTTCTTCCTTGTGGCTCGATGATGTGCTGCGTCGCCGCTTGGGGTACCGAGGCCTAGTGGTCAGCGACGATTTGGACATGGCCGGGGCGGCCTTTGCCGGGGAGGGGGCGGCCAGGGTCGAGGCGGCGGTGGCCGCGGGTTGTCAATTATTGTTAGTCTGCAACGACCTAGAGGCGGCGGGTCGCGCTGCTGAAACCCTGGCCGCCATCGACAGCCCCCCGGCCGAGGTACCCCCCGGAGCCTGGGCGCCCTTGGCCAGGCCCCGGACGGCGCCTTTGTGGTCGGACCTACGCCACGACGCGTTTTATCGTCGCACCCGAGACGACCTAGAGGCCCTCGTGGCCTTGGAGAGCAACGGCGACGGGACGGACTGAAGCGGTGGTGTTATCCCCTCGTCCCTCCTATAATCCGCCACTAGTCGCGTTATTGCAGCGACGGGAGAAACCCCATGGCCCATCGTCTGTTGATCATTGTCGCCAACGCGGCCCCCGACGATCCCCTGTCTCTCAACGCCCCCTTTGCCCAAGCGGCCGCCGCAGCGGCCATGGAGTACGACGTGGAAATCGTCCTCTCCGGGCGGGCCGAGACCCTGGCGCGGCTGGGGGTGGCAGAACGCATCGTCGCCGACCACGGGCGCACCCTCTACGATGTGATCAAAGCGATCCACAGCGCTGGGGTGACTTTCAAAGTGTGTCCGGCGCCCAATGGTCCCCCGGCCTCGTTGATTCCCGAGGTGGCTGAAACCGTCGGCGGCGCCTACATCGTCAGCGAAGTCATGGACGAAGACACCGCTACCTTGACCTACTGAGTTGCCGGCCCCATCCGGCCCCACCTCGAGCCGCCTTTGGACATCACTACTTCCATGTCAGCCCCCATCACCGCCCGCCAAGCGTTAGAGGTGCTCAAAAGCGCCGATTTGCTCCACAGCACCGAGCGGGTCAACGCCGCCCTCGACCTCATGGCCCACGCCATCAGCGATCGCCTGCGCCACAGCGACCCCGTGGTGTTGGTGGTGATGAATGGCGCCTTGATTCCCGCGGGCCAGCTGCTCATTCGCCTCGACTTTCCCTTTCAGGTGGGCTACCTCCACGCCACCCGCTACCGAGGTGAGACCAAGGGGGGGGCGCTCCATTGGATTGCACCCCCCAGCCGCAGTGTGGAGGGCCGGGTGGTGCTGGTGGTGGACGATATCTTCGACGAGGGCATCACCTTGAAGGCCATCGTGGAAAACCTCAAGGGCGTTGGGGGGGCTCGGGAAGTCTTGACGGCCTGTTTGGTCAACAAGCGCCACGACCGCAAGGTGGCCGACTTCGCCGTGGACTTTACGGGCCTTGAGGTGGCCGATCGCTACGTGTTTGGCTGTGGCATGGACTACTGCGAGTACTTGCGCCACCTCCCCGGCATCTACGCCCTCAAAGACGCCTGAGGAGCCAACTGCTATGCCAGCCCCCATCGCCATCATCGGCGGCACCGGTTTGACGTCGTTGTCGACTTTGACCCTCACCCGGCGGGAGATGGTCCCCACCCCCTTTGGCGAGCCGTCGGGGCCCTTGGTCCACGGCGAACTCCAGGGGTGCCCGGTGGTGTTTTTGCCCCGCCACGGCGCTCACCACACCATTCCCCCCCACAAGATCAACTACCGGGCCAACCTGTGGGCATTGAAACACATCGGTGTGACCCGGGTGATCGCCGTGGCGGCGGTGGGGGGCATCCGCGAGGATATGGCCCCTGGGGTCATCGCCTTTCCCGACCAGATTATCGACTACACCTTCGGTCGGGCCCACACCTTTTTCGAGCAAGATCTCGAGGAGGTGGTCCACGTGGACTTCACCTGGCCCTACAGCAGCGCCTTGCGCCAGGCGTTGATCCACGCCGCCAGGACCTGTGACCTCAAGGCCCGAGAATCCGCCACCTACGGGGCCACCCAGGGCCCCCGCTTGGAGACCGCCGCCGAGATTCGCCGCTTGGCCCGGGATGGCTGCGATGTGGTGGGGATGACTGGCATGCCCGAGGCGGCCCTAGCCCGGGAGTTGGCGCTGGAATACGCCACCTGCGCCGTGGTGGCCAACTGGGGAGCGGGGATCACCGATGGGGAAATCACCATGGCGGAAATCCAGCGCCATTTGGCCGACGGCATGGCCAAGGTCAAGGGGCTGCTCAACGCCCTGATGCCCGCCCTGGCGGCGGGTTAGTGACGGTGTACGCCACCCGCCAACAGCTGTTGGCGCGCCTCGACGCCCTGGAAATTGCCTACTGTCTCCACGAGCATCCGGCGGTGTTCACCGTCGAGGAGGCCCGGGTTCACTGCGCCCACCTCCCGGGGGGGCACTTCAAAAATTTGTTTTTGCGCAGCAAAAAAAAGCACAACTGGCTGGTGGTGCTGCGAGACGACGCCACCATCGACCTCCAGCAACTCGGCGAGATCCTCCAGGGGGGGCGGTTGAGTTTCGCCAGCCGAGAGCGGTTGTGGGAGCACCTGGGGGTCGTGCCGGGTTCTGTGACCCCCTTGGCCCTGATCAACGACCCCGAACAGCGAGTCAACGTGGTCTTCGATGAGCGGGTCCTAGACGCCGATCCGGTGAACTTTCACCCCCTGGAAAACACCGCCACCCTGGCCTTGCACCCCCGGGATTTGTTGGCGTTTATCCGCTACTTGGGCCACGAGCCGCGCCTTGTGACCATGCCCCTGGTGCCCCCCCCGGCCCATTGAAATCCCGTGTCACAGCCAATGGCAGCCCAGTCAAAACAGTGTGATATGCTGGTGCTAGTCTAAGCGCTATTAAGTAAGTTTACAGAGGCC
>JBHJHK010000117.1:0-23646 GCA_050330975.1 Candidatus Competibacterales bacterium
GGCACGATGGCCAAGGTCAACAGGGCCGACAACGCCAAACCACTCACCACCACCGTGCCCAGACCCCGGTAGAGCTCCGAGCCCGCGCCGGGAAACAGCACCAACGGCAACATGCCGAACACCGAGGTGAGGGTCGACATAAAGATGGGGCGGATGCGATGTTGGGTGGCGGTCAAAATGGCCTCGGTGGCGTCCATGGCCTCCTCCCGCCAGTGGTAGAGGGTCTGGTGGACGATCAAAATGGCGTTGTTTACCACGATTCCCACCAGGATCACAAACCCCAACATGGTGAGCATATCCAGGGGTTGAAAGGTGAACTGATTGAGGAGGTTGAGCCCCAGCACCGCCCCGGCGGTGGCCAGGGGTACGGCGAACAAAATGATCAATGGATAGAGAAAGCTCTCAAACAACACCGCCATCACCAAGTAGACGATCACCACGGCCACCAACAGCTGCCACTTCATGGCGTTCCAGGTGGTGTTGAGTTCGTCGGCGGTGCCCGACAGCCCCAGGGTGATGGTGTCCGGTATCCCTTGGGCCCGGAGGGGCTCGATCACCCCCTCCCGGAGGGTGTCCATGGCCACCTCTAGGGGAATGCCAGGGGCGGGGCGGATCTCTAGGGTGACGGTGCGCACCCGCTCTAGGTGGCGAATCTCCGTGGGGCCAGCGGTATACACCACCTTGGCCAGCGACCCCACGGGGACGATGGTACCACCGGGGGTCACCACCGGCAGATAGTCCACCGCTTGGGTGCGCTCGGCCTGGAGTTCCACCCCCTTGAGGATCAAATCCAACCGTTTGCCCTCCACGGTGACCTCCGCCACCCGCAGCCCATCGTTGAAGGTGTCCACGGTGAGGCCCAAATCCCTGGCCGTCACATCGGCGTCGGCCAGCCGCACGCGGTCGGGGAACACCCGCAGCTCCGGCGCCCCCAATTCCAGCCCCGGCTGGGGGCGGAGCTGGTTGCCGGCCTCCCGGGGCATGGCCTCTCCCACCTTCCCCGCCGCCCGGAGGGCCACCTGGAGGACTTGTTCCAAATCCGGGCCCGAGATGTCCAAGTTGACGGCCCGCCCGCCGCCTATCCCCCTGCCAAAGATGGAGGGCTGGGTGATAAAGCCAAAGGTTCCGGGTTCGCTGAACACCGGCCCCTGGAGGACGGGAATCAGCTCCCCCGCCCGGGTGGGTTCCATGGACGCCGCCCCCACAAAGGTCCTCGCCGGGGTGGCGACAAAGAAAAAGTGCTTGATCTTGGGGGGTTCCCCCGGGGCAGACTGGGGCCCGGTCTCCGAGGCCCAGTGGTGACGGATGCTGCCCTCCAGGGTCTGGGCGATGTCGGTGGTGGTGTCCAGGTTGTAGCCCGGCGGCGGCAAGATGATGCCGAATACCAGGTTGCGGTTGCCCTCGGGCAAGTACTCCAACTTGGGCAGCATGAAAAAACTAATGGCAAAGGCCGCAGTCATCAAGCCCCCCACCACGGCCAACGACAGGGTGGGGCGCTTGACCACACCGCGGGTAAACCCCATCACCATGCGACAAAACAGCCCGGCACCGGCATCCACCACGGGCAACCGCCTTTTTTGCTGCAGATCGTGGAGGTCGCCCTTGAGGAGCCGGCGGGACAAGGCCGGAATGAGGGTGATGGCCACCAGCAACGACAGGATCACCGCCACCGACAGCGCCACGGCGATGTCGCGAAACAGCTGGCCCACTTCCAAGTCCAGGGTGAGGAGGGGAACGAACACCATCACCGTGGTGAGGGCCGAGACCAACACCGCCCCCCACACCTGGGAAGCGCCGTGGTAGGCGGCCTGGACCGGGTTCATGCCCTGCTGGCGCAGGCGAAAGATGTTCTCCAACACCACGATGGCGGCGTCCACCACCATCCCCACGGCAAAGGCCAACCCCGCCAAGGAGATGACGTTGATGGAGCGCCCCAGGGCTGCCATGGCCACAAAGGCGCCGATCACCGAGACGGGAATGGCCATGGAGACGATGGCCGTGGCCCCCCCCGAGCGCAGGAACACCAGCAAAATGATCGCCGCCAACAAGGCCCCTAGGAGCAGGTTTTGCTGCACTAGCCGAATGGCCGAATCGATGTAGACCGTCTCGTCGTAGACCTGGCGCACGGTGAGACCTGCCCGGGGCAACACGGTGGCCTC
The DNA here is from genome assembly GCA_050330975.1 of Candidatus Competibacterales bacterium. GTDB lineage: Bacteria > Pseudomonadota > Gammaproteobacteria > Competibacterales > Competibacteraceae > JBHJHK01. The sequence goes on from JBHJHK010000117.1 coordinate 2,160, forward strand.
GAGTTCGGCGACCGCCTCTTGGAGCTCCGCCATGGTTTCGATGACGTTGGCGCCGGTCTCCCGTACGGCGTTGAAGGCGATGGCGGGTTCCCCCAACACCCGGATCCGCGCCGTGGGCTCCTTGTAGCCAAAGCCCACCTCGGCGATATCCCCCACCGTCACCCGGGCGATGCGCCCGGTGGCGGGGTCCCGGAGGGACTGGACCATCACCGCCCGCACCTCTTCGGGGGTCTTGAGTTCCCCCTCGGTGCGCACCACATAGCGGCGTTTGCCCTCGTCGACGTTGCCCGCCGACAGAGACACGTTGGCGTTGCGCAACGCGTCGGAGAGGGCGCTGGCGGTGATGCCGTGCTGGGCCATGAGGCGGGGTTCCACCACCACCTGGAGTTCCCGCTCGCTGCCGCCGAAGACGTTGACACGGCTCACCCCCGGCACCCGCTCTAGGCGGGCGCGGATGATGTCCTCGGCGAAGTCGCCAAAGGTGTGGATCTCCCGCTGGACGCCTTCAAGGCGGGTGACCACAAACCAGGCGATGGGGTTGTCCTCGGAGCCGGCGGTTTCCAGCACGGGCTCGTCGGCCTCCTCGGGATAGTCGGCCACCCGGTCTAGGCGGTTGGCCACCAGCAACAGCGCCCGGTCCATATTCTGGCCGACCTTGAATTCCAAGGTGATTTCCGCCTCGCCGTTCCTAGAGGAGGAGATCATCTCTTCCAAGCCCTCCAACCCCTTGAGGACTTCCTCTTGGCGGTTGGTGATCTCCCGCTCCACGTCCAAGGGCGCGGCGCCAAACCAATCGGTGGTGACGGTGATCACCGGCTTGCGCACGTCGGGGGCCAGCTGGACGGGGATGGTGGTGAGGGCCAACCCCCCGAACATCAAGGTCATGAGCACCGCCGCCACCAAGGCGATGGGGCGGTGGATGGCGCTTTGGATCAGGGCATCCATGGGTTTAGCTCTGCCCCCCGCTGGCCGAGGTCACCGCCGGCCGGCCGGGATTGGCTTTGAGTTCAAAGCGCACCGGCTGGACCGGGCGCAGGCGCTCGTTGCCCCGCACCACCACGATGTCGCCGGGGTTTAAGCCCCCCAAGACCCGAAACCAGCCCCCCATGGCTTCCCCGAGTTCCACGGTTTTGGGGTTGGCGACGCCGTTTTCCACCACGTAGACCACCGCCTGGTCGCCGCGGCGGATGACGGCGTCTTTGCTCACCGTCACCGCTTCCCGCTGGCGGTCGACGGGCAAGAGCAAGGTGACGTCTTGGTTGAGGGCAAGAGGGGTTTCCATCACATTAAAGGCGGGTACAAAGCGCACGGGGCGGGTGCGGGCGGCGGGGCTTTCGTCGGGGACGATGGCCCGCACCACGGCCCGGTGTCGGCTGCCGTCGTTGAGGGTGAAGTCCACCGGTTGCCCCACCGTCAAGCCTCGCAGACGGCTGGCGGGCACGTCGGCTTCCAGCTCCAGCTCGGAGTCGTTGACGAGGGTCACCACCGATTCCCCCTCTTCGAGCCAGGCCCCCTCGGCCACGTAGCGACGGATCACCGTGCCGGGGTAGGGGGCTTTGACGGTGGCGTCGTCCAGGTCGGTTTGGGCCAATTCCAGCCTCACCTGCCCCCGCTGGAGCTTGGCTTCGGTCTCCTGGCGGCGGGCCCTGGCCACGGCCCACTCTTGGAAGCGCTCGTCAAAGGTGCTCTGGGAGTAGGCCGGGCTGCCCTTGAGGCGCTCTAGGCGGTCGAGCTGCTTGCGGGCCAGGTCCTCGATGGCCTTGGCGGTATCCAGCTGGGCGCTGAATTCCTCCACCTGGCGGACGGCCAAGCGGTGGCGGGCCTCGATGCGGGCGGTGTCGAGAGTGGCCAGGGTGGCGCCTTGCTCCACCACGTCCCCCACCCGGACGAAGACCTGGGCCACGGGGCCGTCGATCCGCGCCGCCACCTCCCCCATCTGGGGGGAGACGATGCGGCCGATGACGGGGATGGTCTGGGCCATGGTCTCCTTGGCCACGGTGTCCACCCCAACGAGGGTAGCTGGGGGCTGGGCTTGGCCTGGGAGGGTTACCCAAGCGAGGAACAGCAGGGCCAGCCAGGGCGTTGTGGCCCCGTGGCCCCTCGACGGCGTCGAAGACGAAGTGTTGAATGTCACAGCTCTACCTTAGTTGCGGCCATAGCGCAGGTTACTGACAACTAGACTGGCGAGTTTGACCCAGTTTGTCTCGGGGAATTCCGAAGGGCGGCGGGGAACGGCGGGGACATTTTGGCCACCAAAGTGGCCAATTGACTCAAGGAGGTAACCCTTGGCCACTGCTCTGGTATGGCTGCGCCGCGACCTGCGACTGGCCGACAATCCCGCCCTTTCCCATGCCGCCGCTCACTTTGAGCGGGTGATTCTCGTCTACGTGTTGAGCCTTGAGGAAGAAGCGCCTTGGGACCCGGGGGCCGCCAGCCGCTGGTGGCTCCACCACAGCCTCCAGGCCTTGGGGGCAGACCTGGCCCGCCGAAGATCGGCCCTGGTGTTGCGCCGCGGCCCGGCCCTGGCCACTCTCAAAGCCTTGGCGGCGGAGACCAAGGCTTCGGCGGTGTTTTGGAACCGCCTCTACGAGCCCGCCGTCATCGCCCGGGACAAAGTCCTCAAGGCGGCGTTGACCGGCGATGGTCTAGAGGTCAAGAGTTTTAATGCGGCGCTGTTGGCCGAGCCGTGGACGGTCAAGACCGGTCAGGGGGAACCCTACAAGGTGTTCACCCCCTTTTGGCGCGCCCTGGCCCGGGAGACCGAGCCGAGGCCGTTGGCGGCGCCGGAGCTTCCCCCTTTGCAAAATCCGCCCCCCAGCCTCGATGTCGCCGAGTTTGGCCTACTGCCTCGAGTCGCCTGGTACCAAGGGCTCGAGGCCACCTGGCGTCCCGGGGAAGCCGGTGCCGTGGCGCGCCTCGACGCCTTTATCCAGGGGCCCTTGGCCAGGTATGAATCGGGGCGCAACCGCCCGGATCAGGAGGGGGTGTCGCGGTTGTCCCCCCACCTACACTTTGGGGAAGTATCTCCTGGGCAAGTGTGGCGGGCGGTGGCCGCCGCCATCGAGGGGGATCCCCGGGAGGTACCCCACGCCGAGGCGTATATTCGCGAGTTGGGCTGGCGGGAGTTTGCCCACCACGTGCTGTACTACTGGCCCCACACCCCCGAGGAACCCCTCCAGGCGCGCTTTGCCCACTATCCATGGGTTGAAGACTACGGTTCAGACCTGGCGGCCTGGCAGCGAGGGCAGACGGGCATTCCCATTGTGGACGCCGCCATGATCCAGTTGTGGCAGACAGGGTGGATGCACAACCGGCTGCGGATGATCGTGGCGTCGTTCCTCACCAAAAACTTGCGCATCCCCTGGCAGGAGGGGACGCGGTGGTTTTGGGATTGTCTAGTGGATGCCAACTTGGCCAGCAATACCATGGGCTGGCAGTGGACCGCCGGTTCGGGCACCGACGCCGCTCCTTATTTTCGGGTGTTCAACCCCGTGCGCCAGGGGGGACAGTACGACCCCGAGGGGGCGTTTGTGAAACGCTATGTACCAGCGCTAGAGCCCTTGCCCGCCAAATGGATTCACAATCCCTGGGAGGCGCCGGGGGGGGTGTTGGTCCAGGCCGGGGTGGCCCTTGGGGAGACGTACCCCAAGCCCCTGGTGGATCTCAAGGCGAGTCGGCAGGCAGCGCTGAAGGGCTATGAGGCCATTAAGGGTCTGTGAGCATCAAGGCGGGGCGCTGTGGACAGGCCGGCCGTCAAGTCAATGGCGCCGGCGTCGCCGTCGCCGTGGCGGTCGCGGGCACCTGGATCACCCGGGTACTCCACGACCAGGTTGCCGCACCCCTGGTCGCCGGGCGGTTGGACATCAGCCTTGCCCCCTTTGAACGCCCCTTCCCGCCCCTTGGCCTCATCCTCGCCACCCCGCGACCGGGATTGATGGTCAAGGCACGCTTCGCTGGGGCCGACGAGCCAACGGTTGGAATCGGCCGCGACCCCGAGGGTTGTTGATCGAGATCAGTCCTCGGCTGCAACGGTGCCGCCGTCTAAATTGCCCGACATTCAGCACAAAAAAAATGGCAACGGCGTAGAATGAGCCCCTGACCCGACGGAATGTTTACCCACCGTCTGCCACAAGTTGTCGAGGTTTGGAGGATAACCATGGGTTTTTTTGAAATTAGCGCCTTTAGGGGCTCGGTTGCGGCCACCCTGTTTTGGTCCACGTTGGCCATGGCCCAACCGAACTCCCAAGAAGATTTAATCATCTTTTTACACAACGCATGGCACGAAAATAACAAGGCTGGGGAGCCCCACGGGAAATTTGGTCCCTATGCCTTCGAAGAAATCAAAGCAGCCCTTGCCCAAGGGGGTGAAGTGATGGCGCCCGAGCGGGGCGCCAACGCCGATCCCACGGCCGAAGCGGCAAACCTAGTCGAGGAGCTAGAGGCCCTCATCGCCGCTGGCCGCGAGCCGAGCCACATCAAGGTGGTCGGGGCCTCCAAAGGCGCCTTTATCGCCCAACTGGCCAGTGGGCAAATCGCCAACCCTCAAATCCGCTGGGTTTTGGTGGGGGGATGCCACTTCCCCCGCATGGCAGAGGGTAACCCGCCCCAGATGACGGGCAATGTGCTGTCCATCTACGACACATCCGACACCATCGCCGGGCCCTGTCGACCCCACCCAGACCTCTTTCAAAGGGCCAGTCGATTTGAGGAAGTGGCGATTTCCACGGGGCTCGACCACGGCTTTCAGTTTACCGTCCAGGAGGCGTGGGTCGCTCCAGCCCTAGACTGGTAGGGACACGGCGAGTCATCAGTGGTTTAAACGAGCAACGGCGGGGCCCTGCTTTTATCGGACGGCCCCTAGCCAGGCCTTGCTAGTTGTCCGTGGGGCGTGTGCTCGTGGGCCGAACGCCAGGCGTCCATGGGCGCCGCGATAGGCGGTCACCTCGCCGGTCCGACTGCGGGCGCACTAGGGCAAATGGGTCACCCGGTCGCCCACGGCGAAGGCTGGCGTACCCCCACCCGAAACGGCCCCATGTCTACGGAGACCGGCAACTCGCGGCACGAGAAGCTTCAGCCCAAACAGTGGGCTGACTTACGCGTTGAAATCACTGCATTGTAGTACTAAGCTTACCGAGCTGAAGTAATACTTCAGAACGCTTAAAAGCACAGTTTAGATGACGCACCCTTGGGCAAATACCCGAATTGTGATATTTGCCGACACGACCCGAACAAAATACCAGGAGGAGTTGCCATGCGGGATCTCACACTGACTCGGCGTCAAGCCTTAATGGGAGTAGCCGCCTTAGCCGGAACATCAACACTCGGCCTGAGCAGTAGACCGCTACTCGCCAAAGCACCAATGGCCACTGATCAAGTGCCCTATTTTTACCGCTTCAAGCATGGCGCGATGCAGGGCACGGTCATTTCAGATGGCATTTTGCCCTTGGGTGACCCGTCCTCCAGCTTCCTCGGCACAACCAAAGAGGAAGTCGCAGCGATGCTCACCAATAACTTCCTCGATCCCTCCAGCGTCATTCTGGAACAGAATATCCTGGTTCTAAATACCGGCGAAAAACTTGTCCTTTTCGATACAGGGATGGGCGAATCGACCCTTTTCGGGCCCACCACGGGCAAGATGATGCACAACCTCGAAGCCGCCGGTATTGATCCAGGGGCCATCGATGCGGTGGTCTGCACCCATGCCCACTGCGACCATGTCTGGGGCATCATGAGTGAGGGAGGTGAACGCAACTTCCCCAACGCACAAATCTACATCTCCCAGGCGGACTTCGATTTCTGGACGGACGAAGCCAAGTTATCGATGGAAGAACCGTCTTACATGAAGCTATTTGTGGAAGGCGCCCGCAAGAACTTGCTGCCCAATAGAGACCGCATCATCTTTATCAAGGACGGCGAAGAATTCCTCCCTGGCATCCAGGCCATGTCCGCCCCGGGCCATACCATCGGTCATACGATCTTCATGATCACATCGGCTGGTGAGACCATGGCGGCCATCGGCGATACCACCCACCATCAAGTGCTACTGCTCGAAAAACCACTGATGGAATTCGCCTACGACACCGATTCGAAGATGTCTGCGCAGACCCGCTACAGAGTGCTCGATATGCTGGCGGCCCAGCGCATCCCAATGATCGCCTACCACTTTCCCTGGCCTGGCATCGGTCACATAGCCAAACACGGCGAAGGCTTTCAATACTATCCGATGCCCATGGTCATGCAAGAGTTACCCGAAGAAAAGGGCAGTGGCTCATACTGAGTGAAGACACCTCGATTGAGTACCCATCCTGGACAATCCCCATACCTCGGTGCGATGGGTCACTAGCAAGAAGACTCAAGACGGGCGGAAAAGCCCAAGACCTACAACCAAGAGGGCTCGCCAACACGGTCCTTTTGGTTGCTGATGGCTACGGACTTCCAGGGCTTTTGGTCAGCGACGGGGCAACCTTGGCCGCGGGCTCGGGGCGGCGGGTGTTCGACTTCGCCGTCCAGGACACGGCGGGGCTGTGGCGGGACAGCTTTGGTGGGCCGGGGGTTCGGTCCCACCTCATTCCATCCCAGAGGATGATTTTGAAGCCTTCATGGCCACCATGGGCATGGTGGCCATACCCCTCTTTCGGGGCCATAAGGAATTGATAGTGACCCGATTAGAGGATCTCAGGGCGATCACTCGGGTCGACGTGATAACCCGTCCTCGAGGTCGGGATCCTTCATCCCTACCCAGGGATTAGATCTGCTACAAATTCCCGGCGCTGGTCAATGTCGAGGTGGCGACTCAGGTGGCGAACCAAGTCAACCCCCCGATACCCCTGGGCCAGACCTCGCTTCACCAGCACAGAAGCGATGGGACCCACATAGCGGGTCAATTGCCCCTCGATTTGCGCCAGCGTCGGCCCAAGGGCCGTGGGCCGCGCCGCGGTTTCCATCTCGGCCAACATCTGATCGGTCACCGGCAACTGGCGATCCAGGGTGGCCACTACCGTCGCCAGGGTCTTTTGGAGGTCGGGACGGTTTTGGGTCACCGCCGCCCGCAATGCCGTCTTGAGGCCCGCCAACAGCTTGGCGGGTACGGGCGAACAGAGGGGCAATGTCGCCCCCAAGTGTTCCCGCAATAACACCAGATCCCCCAGATGGCGAGCCATAAAGGCCAGCATCAGCCGCTGGCATTCCTGGGGGGATAGGGCTTCAAAGCGGTGGGGAAACGTCTGCAGACGGGCCACGGGCACTAGCTCGACAATGCAAGGGTCAGGGGCAGTGATAGCGGACATGGGCGGACTCTCCTCAAGAATTTATCGATGGCATAAACGTCAATTGCCCCTTGAGTTCCCGCCCCCGTCGGCGAGGTTCAAACTGATGGGTAGAAATATTTAGCCCATCCCGGACGCGCTGGCCATTTTTTCCTTCCAACAGCACCCACCGGTCCGCCTCTCCAGTCGACAAGAGTCCCGTCACCGCTACTTGAGCGGCCGTTGCCCACCACAATACCCCCAAAGTCGAGTTTGGTGATCACATCTCGGTTGGGGTAGATCTAGACGGTGCGCGCTGGCAGCGGGGGGGGTGACGGTCTATGGGCTGGTGGACGGCGAATATCGCCCGCACCCCGCCAGCGAGGTCTCGGTGGGCTTTCCCCTCAATGCCCTCAACGAAGCCCTGGCCGAGTACGACAGCAGTGACAAAACGGCCCCGGCCCGGCGCTTTTTCCACACCCTGAACCGTGGTGATCGCCGACCGCCACCGCCCTCAAGCCAACACCGTCACCCCATCCCCCACCCGCAACAGGCCGGCACTGGTGTGATGGATGAGGTTTTGGCCAAAGTAGACCTCGCCATCCTCCCCCTGGCGGTAACTGGCCAGGGTCCGCCCGGGCTCAGCCCCCCGCTCCCCGGTCGCTTGGTCCACCGAGGGAATTGCACAGCGGCTACAGGGCTTGGCCACCGTGAATTCCACCCCGTTGATGGCGATGCGCCGCCAGCCGTCCTCGGCAAAGGCCTCGCTGCCCGCCACCACCAGATTGGGGCGAAACCGATCCATGGGCACCGGCATCTCCAAGCGGGCGTTCAAATCGGCCAGGGATCCCTCGCCGATGAGCAACAGCGGAAACCCGTCGGCAAAGGCGATGTGGTCGGCACCGGTGTTGTAGGGTTCCTCCACGGGCCGCTGGAACTGGCTCCCCAGGGCCACCAGGCGACAAGCCAGGCCCAAGTAATGGCTCAACCAGGCGGCGGCCTCGGCACCGGCGTCGGCGGCGATCCCCTCAAACCCCCAGACCCGCACCGCCACCGGTTGCTCGCCGTAGGGGGCCGAGCTCGCCACCGTCAAGGGCGCCATCCCCGGCGCCGTCACGGTCAAACCCTCGGCCGCCAGTGCGGGAACAATGCGGGCCATGGCCGGGAAACGCCGCTGGGTGAGAAACCGACCCCGGTCGTCCACCACCATCCACTGGCGGTCCAAAGCGAGGCCATAGCCCGTCAAGGCGGCCTCGGTCAAGGCAATCCCCCGGCAGGACTTAATGGGGTAAATGTAAATCCCCGCGAGGGTCAAGGCATCACTCATTTGAGGCTCCGCCCCTTGGCGGCGGCGGTGCGCAGTCGCAAGGCGTTGAGCTTGATAAATCCCCCGGCGTCGGCCTGGTCGTAGGCACCGTAATCGTCTTCAAAGGTGGCGATGTGGGGGTCGTATAGACTGTCGTCGGAGCGCCGGCCCACCACCATGACTTGTCCCTTGTAGAGTTTGAGGCGCACGGTGCCATTCACCGACCCTTGGGAGGCGTCGATGAGCCCCTGGAGCATTTGCCGCTCGGGACTCCACCAGTAGCCGTTGTACACCAACGAAGCATAGCGGGGCATGAGTTCGTCTTTGAGGTGGGCCGCCTCCCGATCCAGGGTGAGGGATTCCAGGGCCCGGTGGGCCTTGAGGAGCACCGTGCCCCCAGGGGTCTCGTAACAGCCGCGGTTTTTCATCCCCACATAGCGGTTTTCCACCAGGTCCAGCCGGCCGATGCCGTGGCGCCCCGCCCGGGTGTTGAGGCGCGCCAACAGCGCCGCCGGGGATAAGGCCTCGCCGTCGATGGCCACCGGGTCGCCGCGGCGAAAATCCAGTTCCATATATTCTGGCTCGTGGGGAGCCTGCTCGGGGGCCGTGGTCCACAGCCACATATCCTCCTCGGGCTCGTGCCAAGGATCCTCCAAAGGCCCCCCCTCGTAGGAAATGTGGAGCAAATTGGCGTCCATGGAGTAGGGGGACTTTTCCCCATGGCGGCGGTCGATGGCGATGCCGTGGTACTGGGCATAGGCCAACAGCCGCTCCCGGGAGGTGAGGTCCCAAGTCCGCCAGGGGGCGATGATCTTGATATCCGGGGCCAGGGCATAGGCCCCTAGCTCAAAGCGCACCTGGTCGTTGCCCTTGCCCGTGGCGCCGTGGGAGATGGCATCGGCCCGGGTCTCCCGGGCGATTTCGATCAGCCGCTTGGCGATCAACGGCCGGGCGATGGAGGTACCCAGCAGGTATTCCCCCTCGTAGAGGGCGTTGGCCCGAAACATGGGAAACACAAAGTCCCGGGCAAACTCCTCCCGCAGGTCGTCGATGTAGATCTCTTTGACACCCAGAGCTTGCGCTTTGGTGCGGGCGGATTCCAGCTCCTCTCCTTGACCTAGGTCGGCGGTGAAGGTCACCACCTCACAACCATAGGTCTCCTGGAGCCATTTGAGGATCACCGAGGTATCGAGGCCCCCCGAGTAGGCGAGGACGACTTTATTGACGGTGTGGTGGGCAGTAGTCATGTGGATTGTGCTCTCGGCAAAACGGGCGCCTTGGCGATGGCCAACCGGACCCAAACCCCTGAGCCTGGGGTCCGCACCCCGGGGCTTTGGTCCGCTACTTGGCGATCAAGGCGCGGTTGAAACGCAAGGTGGTTTCGATGGCCAGGCCGTTCAACAGCGATGGGGTCACCATGGCCATGGCCCCAGACCAAGACCACGCCACCCCAAAACCCTGGTGATCCAACAACCCCAAGAAAAAGGCCACCGGCAAGGCGACGCTGAACAGATGGGCACTGGACCGCAGGCGGTGGGCCGACGTCTGGGGCCCAAAGGCCACACGGCTGAGGCCGATGACGTGGAGGTTGACGCCGGCAAACCCCAAAATGAGCAAGGCAAAGCCCAGGGTGAGGGGGTTTAAACCGCCGCCGAACAACAAAAACAGGCCGAAAAAAAAGAAAATGCCATCCGCCACCCGGGCCGCCAGGCGCACACTGGCAATGGGCAGCGGATAGAAGGCGAACTCCCCCAGGGCTGTCCCTATCCCCAACACGATTCACCCCCCGGGGAAGAGGCTCGGGCCAGGTCGTACAACCAACCCCCGTCGAGGCGCGGCACCGTGGGATAGACCCCCAGGCGAGCGGCGTATTCCACTTCGTTTTGGCAATCCCGGGCGAGCATCATTTGACCCACCCGCGAGCCCAGCAAGCAGGCCCGGGGCTCCCAGGATTTGTAGAGGCTGTGGGCCGCCAGGGCGGCATCGGTCAACGCCCAGCGGCTCTTTTGCTCCCGGAGGAGTTCTTCCACCAGGTAGCCGGCGCCGTAGAAGTCCTCGAGGCTCAAGCGCCCCCGGGACCCGGCACACACCACCAACACCGTCTCCGCCTGGTGGTGGCGGCGGATGTGTTGGGCCACCGCCGCCCCGTTCAACAGCGCCGCGGCGTAGACAAAGCGGGCTTTGCTGGCCCGACACAGGGCCACGGTGCCGTTGGTGGTGACGTAGATCAACGACTTGCCCGCCGGCTCACAGGCCAATAGACCCAGGGGGGCAAAGGGGGCAAAGCCCGCCAGGGTCACGGCGTTGTGCTCCCCGGCCAGCAAATAGCTGTCGGGGTCTCGCCCCTCCACGGCGGCCCGGGCGGCCTCGCCGAGGGCCACGGGCTGGACGGCGCGACTGCCGTAGTGGAGGGCGGCGACGACGGTGGAGGTGGCGAACAACACATCGATGACCACGGCCACCTTGTCCCCCAGGCGTCGCTCCTCGAGTTCGTCCTTATGGCTTAACACGTGGATCTTTTGCATGAGTCTCCCATTCCACGGCCCCCTTGGCGACCCCAAGCCCTGGACCGTCCTCGCCCTTGGTTCCCTCACCAACCCCCGGTCAGCCAAGTGCCCCAGCCCCGGGGCAACAGCTTGGTCGCCCAGGCGTCGTAGTGACCCGACATGAGGTGACGCACAAAGGGACGGGGCGACGGCGCCAGGTAAAAGGCGGCGACGATGGCGGCGTAGAGGGTCGCCGTCCCCCAGGGGTTGTTCCAGCTGCCCAGCTTCAACGCCGTACCAAAGGAACGCTTGATACGCCGATTCAGTAGGTCAACGCTGTAGATTTCGTCCAGGGTCAAATGGACCAAAAACCCCAACAGCACAAAGGTGCCACAGGCCCAAGAGTGGACGATGGGTCGCCCTAGACTGTGGGCGTACACAATCACCGTCAACAGGGCACAGAAAACCCCCATGGGAATGGAGTGGATGATCCCCCGATGGACGGTGTAGCGGGCGAAGATGGGGCACAGGCCGTAGCGCACCGCGGCAAAGCAAGCCCCCGCCACCAGCAGAAGCTCCAGGAGGCTGTAGCCGGATCCCAGAGAAAACACCAGCCAAAAACTCAACAGCACACCCAGGATGTTAAAAGCCCCTCGAAAGGCCACGGAGTTGTCGGCGTCGATGTCGGGCAAAAGGCCCCCCACCACCCCCAAGACAAAGTACTCCAATAGGCGATGGTGGGCCACCACGTCGCTCAGACTCAAGTTGATGGCCACCACGCCGCTGACCACCGCCGCGACGGTGAGGTGGGTATCGAAATTGGCCATTCGCCCTAGTTCGCCAGGCGGTCGAGGCGAGTCCGCTGACCCTGGAGCTGGTCGATGTCGGCGTCGAGGCGGGTCAGCTTGTCCCGCTCCCGGGCGACCACATCGGCGGGGGCCTTGGCGGTAAAACTCTCGTTGTCCAGCTTGCCGGCGATGCGCTGGCGCTCTTGGTGCTTTTTGTTGAGCTCCTTGTCGAGGCGCTCGCGCTCGGCGGCCACGTCGATGAGCCCCGCCAGGGGGATGAGCACCTTGAGATCCCCCACCAGGGCCAGGGCGGATTCCGGCCCCTCGACCCCCGCTTCGAGCCAGGCGACGGAGGACAATCTACCCAGGGACTGGAGCAGCCCCCGGTGGCGGTCCAGGCGCTCGCGGTCGTCGACGGTGCCGTCTTGGAGCAACACCTCCAAGGGCTTGCCCGGGGGGATATTCATCTCCCCGCGGATGCGCCGCACCCCCAACACCACCTCCTGGAGCCAGTGGATATCCACCTCGGCGGTCTCGTCGAGGCGGCTGGTGTCGGCGGCGGGATAGGCCTGGAGGCTGATGGTTTCCCCCGCTGCTCCCACCAATGGCCGTACCCGCTGCCAGATCGCCTCGGTGATAAAGGGCATCAACGGATGGAGAAGGCGCAGCAGCGCGTCCAGCACCCGCACCAAGGTCCGGCGCGTCCCCCGCAGTAGGGTTGGATCGTCCGAGCCGGTGAGCACCGGTTTGGTGAGTTCCAAATACCAGTCGCAGTACTCGTGCCAGGTGAAGTCGTAGATGGCCTGGGCGGCCAGATCAAAGCGGTAGTGGTCGAAGGCTTCCACCACGGCGGCTTCGGTGCGCTGGAGGCGGCTGATGATCCAGCGATCGGCGGCGGATAGGGTGACCGGATCGTCGCCCAAGCCCACGTCGAAGTCTTCGGTGTTGCTCAATACAAAGCGGGCGGCGTTCCACAGCTTGTTGCAGAAGTTGCGATAGCCCTCCACCCGACCGAGGTCGAAGACCACGTCGCGCCCGGTGGTGGCCAGGGAGGCAAAGGTGAAGCGCAAGGCATCGGTGCCGTAGTCGCGGATGCCCTCGGGGAACTGGGACCGGGTGGCCCGCTCGATGGCCGGGGCCTTTTGGGGCTGCATCAACCCCGTGGTGCGCTTGGCCACCAGGGATTCCAGGTCGATACCGCCGATGATGTCCAGGGGATCCAACACGTTGCCCTTGGACTTGGACATCTTTTGCCCGTCGGCATCCCGCACCAGGCCGTGGATATAGACGTGGTGGAAGGGCACATCACCCATGAACTTCAACCCCATCATCATCATCCGGGCCACCCAAAAGAAGATGATATCAAAGCCGGTGACCAGCACCGAGGTGGGGTAAAAAGTCTTGAGTGCCGGGGTGTCGTCTGGCCAACCCAGGGTGGAAAAGGGCCACAGGGCCGAGGAAAACCAGGTGTCGAGGACGTCGTCGTCCTGGCGCAGGGGTCGATCCCCCAGGGCGTATTTTTCCCGGGCCTCGGCCTCGCTGCGGGCCACGTACACCTGGCCGTCTTGGTCGTACCAGGCGGGGATGCGGTGGCCCCACCAGATCTGGCGGCTGATGCACCAGTCTTGGATGTTGTTGAGCCACTCGTTGTAAGTCTTGGCCCAATTGTCGGGGACGAAGCGGGTGCGGCCGTCGGCCACCGCCGCCAGGGCGGGCTTGGCCAAAGGTTCGGCTTTGACAAACCACTGGTCGGTGAGGTAGGGCTCGATGACCGTCAGGGTGCGGTCGCCCCGGGGCACTTGGAGGGTATGGGGTTTGATGGCCTCCACCAACCCCAAATTTTCGAGGTCTTGGACGATGCGCTTTCTGGCCTCGAAGCGGTCCAGTCCCCGGTAGGCCGCCGGCCCTTGGTCGTTGATCTTGGCGTCTTTGGTGAAGACGTTGATCATGGGCAGGTCGTGGCGCAGACCCACTTGATAGTCGTTGAAATCGTGGGCCGGGGTGATCTTGACGCAGCCCGAGCCAAAGGCCGGGTCGGCGTGGTCGTCGCCTATGATGGGGATGGCGCGACCGGTGAGGGGAAGCTCCACGGTCTGGCCGATGAGGTGGCGATAGCGCTCGTCCTCGGGGTTGACCGCCACGGCGCTGTCCCCGAGCAAGGTTTCGGGGCGGGTGGTGGCCACCACCAAGTGGCCTTCACCGTCGGTCAGGGGATAGCGCAAATGCCACAGGGAGCCCTGTTCCTCGGCGCTTTCCACTTCCAGGTCCGACACGGCGGTGAGGAGTACAGGGTCCCAGTTGACCAAGCGCTGGCCGCGGTAGATCAAGCCCTCTCCGTGGAGGCGGACGAAGGCCTCGGTGACGGCTTTGGAGCACACCTCGTCCATGGTGAAGCGTTCCCGACTCCAGTCCACCGACGCCCCCATGCGCCGCAGCTGGCGGGTGATGGTGCCACCGGATTCGGCCTTCCATTGCCACACCCGTTCCACAAAGGCCTCCCGACCCAGGTCGTACCGGGTGCGGCCCTCGCCGTTGAGCTGGCGCTCCACCACCATCTGGGTGGCGATGCCGGCGTGGTCGGTACCCGGCTGCCAGAGGGTTTGGCGGCCCTGCATCCGCCGGTAGCGGATGAGGGCGTCCATGAGGGTGTCTTGAAAGGCGTGGCCCATGTGGAGGGTGCCGGTGACGTTGGGCGGCGGAATCATGATGCAATAGGGGTCGCCATTCCCCTGGGGGGTGAAGTAGCCCTGTTGTTCCCAGCGGTCGTACCAGTGCGCTTCGAGGGTGTGGGGATCGTAGGTTTTATCCATGGGCTATGACATCGCCGCCGTGGGTCCTGAGTTTGGGAGTGGGGTAGGATCGATCAAGGGGGCAGTATACCCCAGGACCCCCCACCCCTCGACCCTACCCCTCGACCCCGACGAGTCCACGGCCGGGGTGGGTTCTTGTCCCGGATCAAAGCAGCCGTTAAGCTGCCGGCATCGAAGCCAGGAGCTCCCCACCGCCATGGAAACCGCCGCCTCCATCAACCGCGACCTCGCCCGGAGCGTGATGCCCCACGGCATTTTGGACCGCCGGCGCCACTGGCAGGTGCTGCGGGTGTTCACCCTCTACCGGCTGGTGTTTGCCGCCCTTGCGGCCTACTTGGTCTTTGAACGGCTGCCTTTGGTGGATATCGCCGATTCGGGCCTGACGCCACAAGCCCTCGATCAAACGCCCCCGGCTTTGCTCGTCACCACATTGGTCTACTTTGCCCTGGCCGGTTTGCTGTTGGGGCTCAGTTTGTGGCGGCGGCCTGTCTATCTGCTGCAGATTCACTTGGGGGCGGTGTTAGACGTGGCGTTTATCACCATCGCCATGGGAGCGGCCCCGCTGTTGTACAACAATTTGGTGTTGGTGCTGTTCATTGCCGTCGCTGCCAGCGCCATGTTGCTACCCCAGGTGTCGGCGTTGGTGATCGCCCTGGCGGCGGCGGTGGGGGCTGCCGGCGCGGGCTGGTTCCACAGTAGCGCCCAGGGCCTGGGCCTGGAACATGTCATCATGGGCTCGGTGTTGGGGGGGGTGCTGGTGGCCAGCAGCTTCGCCGTCAACCGCTGGGCCCGGGAGACCCGGATCCAGGAACAGGTCCTGCGGGCCCAGACCTTGAGTCTCATCGATATGGCCAAGCTCCACGAGAAGGTGATTCAGCGTCTGACGGTGGGGGTGTTGGTGGTGGATTCCGCGGGGAGAGTTCAGCTGATCAATCATCGAGCCCAGGAGGTCCTCGGCGTCGAAGCCAAGCCCGGTGTCGACGTCCCGTTGGAGACCTTGGCGCCCTCTGTGTGGCAGCGCCTCCAGGCCTGGCGAGAGGGCGGCGGGGAGACCCGTGCCGACGCCCCGTCTTTTGAGCGTTTGGGGGCTGGTGCCGACGCCCCGACGCTGGTGGTGCTAGCGGGTTAGAGGCCGTCTGGTGAATTTCTAATGACGACCACCGATCCGTGGGCCAGTGGTATATCCACAAACCCCTACTGCTTCCAAAGGCGAAAGCGCATCAGCCGGGGACTTCCCAGGGATACGGTGACAATGGGCGTTCCGGGTAGCAAATCCCGGGGGTTATCGCGGTGGGGACCGACGTAGTGCCCCAGCGCTGCATCGTACCCGTTGAACAGTAGGCCGTTGGGGCGCCCATCGACGGTCGACGTGGCCCAGGCGAGGTAGGGCTTTAGCTCAGCGGGCACTGGCAAGGCGTTGTTGCGCGAACCGGTATACCAGATCATTGCGCCCAAAGGCCTGTTGCCAGCGGGGGGGGTTAACTTCGCGCCCGTGAATTACCACGGTGTGATACTCCTTTGGATGCAACTGCCACAGCTTCTCAAAATCTGGATTGGCGAGGGCCGGGGGCAAGCTGCCGAGGTAGATCTTTTCTTCATCGAGGGCAAAACGAGTGAATGACTGCGGTTCCATTCGAACGCCCCCTTGGCAAAAAAGTGCATAGATAGTGCGACTTGGCCCACTAGGCCTCAAAACCAGCGCCACCGGCAGCCCTGGTTGCAGCCATCAATCTCTGGCGCTTGAACCAGAACAGTATAGCTCCCAGGGGTAGGGACACTGAAATAATCCATGGCCCCAGTGGTCCAGGAGTCACCGCTGACGCCGATAAAAGCATAATACTCCAGAGCTGGAAACCATACTGCCCCGTGGTCCAATTCAAATTCATCGACCCAATGCCGATCAAAACAAACACAAGCCACAGCCATTTCAACTTTAATCTAGGCGTTCTGACGCAAAAATACAGCGTCACCAATGTAAATACAGAAACCACCATAGCCAACATCAAAACCAAATAATGCAATGGAGATTTACCTTCGAGGGTAAATGCGTTGGCACTCCTCAGTGATGCGTTTAGCCTTTGCCCACTCAAGCCCATCACTGATATGGTGTCGTTTACAGTCTTCAGGGCGATGTTAGCCAGCATCCAGTTCTCTGAAAACTGGAGCTCAAATGAAAAATTGCTTTGTAGCTGCGAGCTAGAGGAAAGTACCCGCGAGCCGATGAGATCTATGCTGAGCAACTCACCAGCGGAAAATTGCTCCACCATCTCCAAAAGAACTTTGTCGGTAACTTGTGGGGCAACACCGGCATCGAGGTGCTGTTTTACATAATCGAAGTCCCGTGCCAGCAGTCGACGGAGATAATTCTCTGCAAACTGAGATTCTGCTTGAGGAGTCAGCCCCTCGGCAATATCTTGATAAGAACAGGCCGCAACCAATAAGGCCAACACTGTTGATAGTGCTATTGATAAACTTCTCATGTATCGTTTTCACTTAGCGTTGAGCGAGCCGTGTAGCAGCGCCAGCGCCCCAGCCGGCGGCTTTGCAGGCCCGCCCTAGCCGCCCCCAGGTCGAAGGCTGGCCATTGACGCTGAAAGGCCTTGAGCAGCTGGCGGCGATGGGGCCGTTCATCCATGACAACCCTACAACGGCCATCGCAGAGCCGAAAAAGCCACTGGGTTTCGGGATAGTAGCCCACCCAGGGATCGGGAAATAGCGCTTCCTCCCGCACAAAATCCAGATAGCTTACCTCCCGCCAAGGAATAATATGGGTCTCGCCCAGGGCCTTGTACTCGAAATGACCCTCAAAGATCGCCATGGCCTCGTAGTTGACCGGTTTCTCCAGACGCCAAAACAGCGCGCCCAAAAACGATAATCCAAAAGTCATCGCAACAAATCTATGGATACAAGTCACCCCTCTCCCACACCATAGGTGTGGGAGAGGGGCAGGGGGTGAGGGCTGCCAGAGCCAACACCCCATACGGAACGGGGAGGGCTTCACAGCAGATGGGAAAGAGCCGGAAAAGATCATTCACCACCAGTGCCTCCTTGGCCGTCGTTTGAATCTCGAACCGTTCAAAACCCTACCCCCTGGGCCACGCCCCGTGGTGGTCGTCGATGACAAAGGGGTGGCGATGGCGCAGGGGCGGGTGGTGGTGGGGATGGCTGTGGGGCTCGGGCCCTTCCCAGCCCTCGTGGGCGTGCTGGTGGTGCTCGTCGTGGATGTGGGGGTGGTGGTGGTGGTGGGCCAGGTGTTGGTGTTCCAACACCCAAGGATCAAACCCGGGCCACAGCCGAGCGGTCAGGAGGCCGCCGACGGCGGCCCCCAGGGCCAGCAGGGCAAAGGTCGGCCCCAGGCCCACGCTGGCCCCCAACCAACCCGCCGCCGGGTAGGTGAGCAACCAACAGGCGTGGGACAGGGCAAATTGGGCGGCAAACAGGGCCACCCGGTCGTCGGGGTGGGCCGAGCGCCGCAACAGCAACCCCGCCGGGGTGAGCACCAGGGCATTCCCCGCCCCCATCAAACACCACAACCCCAGGGCTTCGGGCCAACGGGGGGACACAGCCACCGCCCCGCCCGCCACCGCCAACACCCCAATGCCCCCCAGCACCGCCGTTCGCAACGCCACCCGATGGAGCAACGGGGGCAAGGCCAGGGCCACCGCCATGGAACCCCCGCCGTAGGCCATGAGCAACAGGGTGTAGGTGGCGTCGCCGCCCCCCAGCACCTGGTGGGCATAGACCACCGAGTTGACGATCACCGCCGCCCCCACGCAGGCGACGGCAAAACTCGCCGCCCACAGCCCCCGCAGCCGGGGGGTGGCCAGATAGATCCGCAACCCCTTGCCAAGGCGCCGGATAAAGGGCTGTGGCAGATCGGTCGAGGGAATCGTCGGCAGCGTAACGACTAGAATCAGCGCCGCCGAAGCGACAAAGCCCAGCCCCGTACCGACAAACAGCCAGTGAAACTCCAACACCAGCAGCAGTAAACCCGCCACCAGCGGACTCAGCAATGACTCCAGATCATAGGCCAGGCGCGATAGGGACAAGGCCTGGGTGTAGCGGGCCTCGTCGGGCAGTACGTCGGGGATGGTACCCTGGAAAGTGGGGGTAAAGGCGGCAGAGCCCGCCTGGAACAAAAACACTAAGACATAGATCTGCCAGACCTGGTCGACAAAGGGCAACAACGCCACCAGAGCGGCCCGGTAGAGGTCCAGCCCCACCAATAACTTCTGCCGAGGGAGCCGAACGATCAAGACCGAGGCCAGGGGAGCCACCCCCACATAGGCCACCATCTTCAAGGTCAAGGCCGTGCCCAACACCACCCCGGCGTCGGCGCCGGCCAAATCGTGGGCCAACAGCGCCAACGCCACGGTGGTGAGGCCGGTGCCCAACAGGGAGAGCACCTGGGCGGTGAACAACCGCCCATAGACGGGGTCGCGGAGAACGGTGAGCACGAGTCCTCAACTCCTCGCCGAGGATCCTGAACTCTCCCCGGCGCGACACTCTAATGGGGCGACGGCAGAGCTTGCAATGGCAAGCCCGCGAGCCATGGCAGTACTCTTTGCAATCGCCCCCGCCGTCGTCTGCCATCTCCAGCGCCGAGGAGGATCACCGTGATTCGCTTTTACTTCCACCACACCCCCAACCCCATGAAGGTCGCCCTGTTCCTAGAAGAGGCGGGCCTGCCCTACGAGGTTGTCCCCGTAGATACCTTCAAGGGCCAACAGCACGAATCGGCGTATCGGGCCATCAACCCCAACGGCAAAACCCCGGCCATCGAAGACGACGGAGTGCGGGTGTTTGACTCCAATGCCATTCTCCTCTACCTGGGCGACAAGATCCAACGCTTCGTCGGCACACCCAAAGATCGGGGCGAATTATTGTCGTGGCTGATGTTCGTCGCCACGGGCTTGGGCCCCTACTCCGGCCAGGCGGTCCACTTCCAGCGCATGGCCCCCGAACAGATTCCCTACGCCATCAAGCGCTACCGGTTCGAGGCCAAGCGCCACTACGCAGTACTCGACGAACATCTCGCCAACCGGCCGTTTATGGTCGGCGACGACTACTCCAT
This sequence comes from Candidatus Competibacterales bacterium, assembly GCA_050330975.1. Taxonomy (GTDB): domain Bacteria; phylum Pseudomonadota; class Gammaproteobacteria; order Competibacterales; family Competibacteraceae; genus JBHJHK01. The sequence goes on from JBHJHK010000117.1 coordinate 21,868, forward strand.
TGTCGATATGGCCGCCTGGGGCTGGATCGACCGCTATGTGCCGGTGCTGGGGGAAGGGGAGCTGGCGCCCTTTGCCCACCTCCACCGCTGGTACCAGGGGGTCAACGCCCGCCCCGCCGTGGAGCGGGCGAGGAACATCGGCCAAAACTTGACCTTCAAGGCGGATTTTGACGACGAGACCAAGCGCCACTTCTTCCGCCATATCTACGAAGAAGTGAACTAGGGCCCAAGCCCCCAAGGAGACAGACCAACCACGGGGCGCCGAGGAGCCGGTGGACTTGGGTGTTCACCCGGGGGACAACTCGCCCCGCCGCTGGGCCTCCGCCTGGGCATTCTTCAGCTGATTCAAAAAGCTGCGCCGGCGGCTGTGGGCCCTCCTCAATTCGGCAAAGTGCTGCTGGTAGGCGTCGCCGTCGCCCCGGCGCAGGGCGAGGACCTGGAGGTCCACGGCCAAATTCGCCGCCCGAGTGTAGTCCCGGGATTCGATGAGACCCTGGAGTCGCTCCCAAACATCTGCCTGGTGGGCGAGTTCTGCCAAGTACTCGTCCCGGGCAGCGCGCTCCCGGCGGCGCTGCTCCGCCGCCTGGTGCACGGCCTCCTGCTGGCGTATATCCCACAGCTCCTTCGCCCGGGCCTTGAGTTGGCCCAGGGTGCGTCGGGGAGTCCAGGGATCATGTTGGCCGCTGTGGCGCTCAAACGCCGCCAAAAGCTCCCGGCCCAGCGCCCGGTCGGGGTGTTGCACCGCCTGTAGCAACCAGCGATCCTTGTCCTCGGGGGTCAGCCCTTGGAGCCAAGCCATCAGGGCCGCCTCGTCGGCGCTCACCTCAGCGCTGCCCTCCACGGCGGCGGCCACGAGGTCTCGGTCGAGGTCGAGGAACGCCGCCAACGATTCGCGCAGGCCGGGGTCCTTGAGCCCGGGGGGTGGAGGCGGCTCCCAGGGGTCCTCCCCAGCGGTCCGGGTCTCGGCGCTGGCCGCCGCCAGCCAGGCCAGATAGGCGGGGGCCAAATCCCCTCGGCGCAGGGCCTGCCACACGGGCACCAACGGCGCAAGGTTGGACGAGGTTTCCCAAAAGGCCTCGTCGACGTCCCCCCCTTCGCAGTCCTGGCTCAAGCGCACGATCAAGTGCTGATCCCCCACGATGAGCTCTGCGGGGTAGCCGGGCAAATAGGGTTTGAGGGCGGCGATGCGCTCGGGGGTCTTGGGCAAGCGCAGCATCAACACCCTCGTCCCCCAACTGGCAAAATAGAGGTGAAGGTCGAAATAGCGCTCCAACAGCTGGGTCGGATCGGCCTTGAGGTCCCCCCAGTGGTATTCGTTTTGAAAACTGGTCGGCGTGATGGTGGCCCGACTGGAGATGGCCCGCAATTGGGCCATTTCATCGCTGGAGAGGGGCCGGGCCAGGGCGGCAAATTCGTAGTATTGGTATTCGCTCATGGACAACCTCGCAACATCGAGTATCGAGGAGGCGAGCCGTCCACTAAAAACCGCTCGCCCCGTCTCGACCCGGCGCCCAGGGGACGCCTGAGGGCAACCGCTAACCGCAGCGGTCTTGGTTCAAGGGATTTCGCTCGAGAGACACCGCCATCGTTGGTGGATCTAACTTCAAAGGTAGAAGCCAGGGGACGAGCCCACAACCCGTTCCATCCGCACCGGCGCCGGGCTAGCTATCCCTCTCAAAATAACCTTTACACTAGCGTCGACCCCCCGCCACTAAATCACGCCCCAAACAATATCCCCCCCCCCTTATGCGCCGCACGGGCGCCCCCCGACCAAGTCAC
>JBHJHK010000118.1:0-10156 GCA_050330975.1 Candidatus Competibacterales bacterium
GGATGCTCCCCCAGCCCGGCGACGGAGATGGCGGCTCCGGCGTTGAGGGCGACGCTGCCGCGGGCGGGGCCCGGGCGGCCTTCCAGGGCGTGGCGCAGCAGGACGCGACTCTCGGCGGGGGCATCCACCTGGAGGGGGGTCAACGACTGGCGAGGCAGCTGAAAATCTTCTGGGATGATGGTATAAGAACGGACCTCATCATCCCTGAGTTCGGCGACCCAGGTGGGGGCGGCCAGGCTGATCTCATCGAGGCCATCTTCGCTGTGGACCACCATCACATGGCGGCTGCCCAACTGCTGGAGCACCCGGGCCAAGGGCTCCACCCAGTGGCGGGCAAAAACCCCTATGACCTGGTTGGGGGCACCGGCGGGGTTGGTCAAAGGCCCCAGGAGGTTGAATAGGGTACGGGCACCCATTTCCCGGCGAGGGCCGATGGCGTGGCGCATGGCGCTGTGGTGGGCGGGGGCGAACAGAAAACCCACCCCCACCCGCTGGATGCAGTCCGCCACCAAGGCTGGGGCCAAGTCTAGACGGCAGCCGGCGGCTTCGAGGACGTCGGCGCTCCCCGAGCGGCTCGAGGCCGCCCGGTTGCCGTGCTTGGCCACCTGGGCGCCGGCGGCGGCGGCCACCAGGGCGCTGGCAGTGGAGATATTAAATGTTCGGGTGCCATCGCCCCCGGTGCCGCAGGTATCTACCAAATGGGGGGCGGCCACCGTGATCCGGGTGGCCAGCCGCCGCATGACGCCGGCGGCGGCGGCGATCTCGTCGACGGTTTCCCCCTTCATGGCCAAGCCCACCAGAAAGCCGCCGATCTGGGCTCCTGTGGCGCTGCCGGTCATGATCAACTCCATGACTTGGGTCATGGCGGCGGCGTCCAACGACTTGTGGGCCATCACCGTGCGAATGGCCGTGGGCATATCCATGACGCTCACCCCTCCACCGCAGCGACGCCGGCCTCGATCCCGTCCCGGGGCTGGAGGGGCAGACCGTGGGCGGCGAGGAAGTTGGCCAACAGAGCGTGGCCACAGCCCGTGAGAATGGACTCGGGGTGGAATTGCACCCCCTCCAGGGGGTAGTCCCGATGGCGCAGCCCCATGATTTCCTCGGGCTCACCCAAGGCGTCCACCGTCCAGGCCGTGACTTCCAGGGCGTCGGGCAAAGTGGCGCGCTCCACCACCAACGAGTGGTAGCGCGTGGCTTCAAAGGGGTTGGGCAAGCCCTTGAACACCCCGGTATTGGCGTGGTAGATCAACGACGTCTTGCCGTGCATCACCCGCCTGGCCCGCACCACCCGCCCGCCAAAGGCCTGGCCGATGGCCTGGTGGCCCAAGCACACCCCCAGCAGCGGTAGCTCGCCGCGACAATGGGCCACGAGGGACAACGAAATCCCGGCCTCATCGGGGGCCCCTGGACCCGGCGATAGCACGATGGCCCGGGGACCCAAGGCCATGACCGCTGGAGGGTCTAAGTGGTCATTGCGGACCACGTGTACCGCGGCCCCCAGTTCCCCGAGGTATTGCACCAAGTTGTAGGTGAACGAATCGTAGTTGTCGATCATGACAATCACAAGGCATATCCCCCTTACAGGACGCCGCGGTCCAGGCCGCGGGCCGCCAGAGCCGCGGCGCGAAACAGCGCCCGGCGCTTGTTGAGGGTTTCCTCCCACTCGGTGGCGGGTTCGGAGTCGGCGACGATCCCACCTCCGGCCTGGACGTGGAGCAACCCATCTTTGATGACCCCAGTGCGAATGGCGATGGCGGTGTCCATGTTGCCCGACCACGATACATAGCCCACCGCCCCGGCGTAGACCCCCCGCTTGACGGGTTCCAGCTGGTCGATGATTTCCATGGCTTTGATCTTGGGGGCGCCGCTCAGGGTTCCCGCCGGCAACGTGGCCCGCAGGACGTCGATGGGGCCCAGGCCCTGACGCAGTTGACCGGTGACATTGGAGACGATGTGCATCACGTGGGAATAGCGCTCGACGACCATTTGGTCGGTGACCTGGACGCTGCCGATGTCGGCGATGCGTCCCACGTCGTTGCGCCCCAAATCGATGAGCATCAAATGTTCGGCCCGCTCTTTGGGGTCGCTCAACAGTTCCCGCTCCAGGGCCAGGTCTTCGGCTTCGGTTTGCCCCCGGGGCCGGGTGCCGGCGATGGGGCGCACGGTGACCACCCCGTCTTCCAGGCGCGCCAGGATCTCCGGGGACGAGCCCACCACGGCGAAGTCCTGGAAGTCGAAAAAGTACATGTAGGGGGAGGGATTGAGGGTGCGCAACGCCCGATAGAGGTCCAAGGGCGGGGCGGCGAGGGCCAGTGTCATGCGCTGGGAGGGCACCACCTGCATGCAGTCCCCGGCCTCGATGTGGGTTTTGATCCGCTCCACGGCCGCCATATACCCCTCCCGGGTAAAGGTGGAGCGAAAGTCGCCCTCGTCCACGACCACCGAGGGCGAGGGTTCGGGGTAGGCCCCGGGGCGGCGCAGGGTGGCGAGCCATTGGTCCAAGCGCTGCTGGGCCTTGGGATAGGCCCCTTCCAGGGCGGGATCCACTAGGGTGATGAGGGTGGCCATCCCCGACAAATTGTCGTAGACCACTACGTCCTCCGAGACCAACAGCAAAATATCCGGGGTATCCAAGGGGTCTTCGTTGGGACAAACGGCCAGGCGAGGCTCGATGTAGCGAATGGTGTCGTAGCCAAAATAGCCCACCAAACCGCCGATAAACCGCGGCAGCCCCGGAACCGTCGGCACCCGGTAGCGGGCCTGGTAGGCCTCGATCCACGCCAAAGGGTCAGGGGTGGTCTGGCGTTCCACCACTTCCAAGCTGTGCTCTACGGTGATGCTCTTGCCGCGCACCCGGATGATCTTGCGGCACGGCAGGCCGATAAAGGAGTAGCGCCCCCACTTTTCCCCGCCGTGGACTGATTCCAGCAGGTAGCTATAGGGGGCGGTGGCGAGCTTTCGGTACAGGCTCAAGGGGGTGTCGAAGTCGGTCAGCACCCGTCGATAGACGGGGATACGACCGTAGCCCTGGGCCACCAGGGCATCGAATTCACTGCGGTCCATGGACGTTTCCTTGGGGCGGAGGGGGGCGCTTAGAACAAGGGGTGGGGTGGGCGACGCCATCGGTCGTCGCGCCCACGGAAAGGGTGCCCTGGAGATGCCACGGTGCCATCGTTCATGGATCTGAGTTTACCCCAGACCCCGGACCTGGGCCAACAGCGCCGCCAACGCCTCCAGGGAGGGCACCACGGCGTCGGGCTGGGCTTCTTCGATGGGGCGGCGGTGGTTGTAGCCGTAGGGCACCGCCACAACGCCACAACCGGCCCGACGCGCCGCCTGGACGTCGCTGATGGAGTCCCCCACCATGAGGAGGCGATCCACGGCCACCCCCAGGCGCTCGGCGGCCAGGAACACAGGGGCCGGGTCGGGTTTTTTGGCGTTGGCACAGTCCCCCCCCACCACGGTGGCCAAGTGGGCGCCGAAGGGAAAGTGGGCCACCAGGGCTCGGGCCGCCGCCGTGGGCTTGTTGGTGACACAGGCGAGGGGGTAACCCGCCTCGGCCAGGGCTGCCAACCCCGCCTCCACCCCGGGATAGGGCGCGGTGTGGACCACGAGGAAGCGCCGGTAGAAGTCGTAGAACAACGGGCGAGCCCGCTCCACGAGTTCCGGTGGGGCCTGGCCATCGAGGTCAAAGGTCAACGCCCGATGGAGCAGGCGCTCGGCGCCGTTGCCCACCCATTGGCGCACCCGCTCCACCCCGGCTTTGGCGCGCCCTAGGGCTTCTAGGGTGGCATCGACGGCCAAGGCCATGTCGGGGGCGCTGTCCACCAGGGTGCCGTCGAGGTCCAGCAGCACCGCGTCAACGGCGGCTAGGTCAAGGGGGGGAATCGCTGTCACGACAATGCCTCCCTGGCACGGGCCAGGACGAGAGAGGAAGGAGACCACGGGGAATCGCGGGGTGTTCGGCAGCGCGGTGGCCGCGCTACTCCCCCGGGACAAATTGTGCTGAAATGAAAGTTTAACCCACTGTCTCTGGGATGGCACGACGGCCCGCCCCCGAGGTGGACCGTCGCCCCACAACTCCACCGATATCCCGACGATTGCGAGGAATTCACTCCATGTCCATGGCCGACCGCGATGGTTTCATCTGGCTCGACGGCGAAATGGTGCCCTGGCGCGAGGCCAAGGTCCACGTGTTGACCCACACCCTCCACTACGGCCTGGGGGTGTTCGAGGGCATCAGGGCCTATAAAACCCAACGGGGCTGCGCCATTTTTCGCCTGGACGCCCACACCAAGCGGCTGTTTGAGTCGGCCCACATCTTGGGGATGAAACTCCCCTACGACCGGGCCACCGTCAACGAAGTCTGCCGGGCAGTGCTGCGGGACAACGGCCTGTTTGACGGCGGCTACATCCGCCCCATGTGCTTTTACGGTTCCGAGGGCATGGGCATCCGCGCCAGCAACCTCAAGGTCCACATGATGGTGGCCGCTTGGAACTGGCCCGCCTATCTTGGGGATGACGCCTTGGTCAACGGCATCAAGGTCAAGGTGTCGTCCATTATGCGCCACCACGTCAACGCCGCCTTTTGCAAGGCCAAGGCCAATGGCCACTACATCAACTCCACCTTGGCCCTCCACGAGGCCATCAACCACGGCTACGACGAAGCGCTGATGTTGGATCCCCACGGCTATGTCTCCGAGGGGACTGGGGAAAACTTGTTTATCGTCCGCGATGGGGTCTTGTACACCCCGCCCCTCCAGTCGGTGCTAGAGGGCATCACCCGCAGCACCATCATCCGCTTTATCCGCGACGAGGGCATGGAGGTCCACGAGCGCAACATCACCCGGGACGAAGTCTACATCGCCGATGAGGCGTTTTTCACCGGCACCGCCGCCGAGGTGACCCCTATCCGTTCCGTGGACGGCCGCCAGGTGGGCAGTGGCCACCGGGGACCCATCACCGAGCGCTTGCAAAACCTCTATTTCGACCAGGTCAACGGTCGCCGCGAAGCCTATCCCGAGTGGTTGACCTACCTGTGATGCCCGCCCCTGGCCTCGGGTGGGCCAGCCACCCTTGACGGCGGCAACTCTCGTGGTGGGTCCGGCCTGGGTGGGGGATATGGTCATGGCCCAGAGCTTGTTCAAACGCCTCAAAGCCGCCGATCCCCTGGCAGCCGTAGACGTCGTCGCCCCCCCCTGGAGCGCCCCCCTGTTGGCCAGGATGCCCGAGGTGCGCCGCGCTTGGCCCCTGGCGGTGGCCCACGGCGAATTGGCCTTGGCCCGTCGCCGCCAACTGGGGCTGGCCCTGCGGGACCATTACAGCTGGGCCATCGTCTTGCCCCGATCCCTCAAAGCCGCCCTCGTACCCGCCGTGGCCGCCATACCCCGGCGCACGGGTTACTGGGGGGAAGGACGGTTTAAGCTCCTCACCGACCCCCGCTTTTTGGACCGCCGCCTGGCCACCACCGTCCAGCGCTTTGTGGCTTTGGCAGAGCCCCCGGGCACTTGGCCCCCCCCGGCGGCGCCGCACCCGCGGCTCATGGCGGATCCCCACCACGCCCGAGCCACCGCTGAAGCCCTGGGCCTCGCCCTGGAGCAACCGGTGGTAGTCCTGGGCCCCGGGGCCGAGTACGGCCCCGCCAAGCGCTGGCCCGGCGAACACTTTGCCACCTTGGCGACTCGGCTGGCCGCCGACGGCTACGGGGTATGGCTGCTGGGCTCAGCCCGGGATCGCCCCCTGGCCAGCGCCATCGCCGCCGCCGTCGAAGGGAGAAAACCCCGAAGAGGTGGGGACACGGGTCTTGTGGACCTCACCGGCCGCACCACCCTGCCCCAAGCCCTGGACCTGTTGTCGTTGGCCGCGGCGGTGGTGTGTAACGATTCGGGGCTCATGCACCTGGCCGCCGCCCTAGAGCGGCCCGTCGTCGCCCTCTACGGGCCCTCGGACCCCGGCCACACCCCGCCTTTGTCAGACCGCGCCCAGACGGTGGCCCTGGATCTGCCCTGCCGTCCCTGTCACCGGCGGCGTTGCCCCCTGGGCCACCAGCGCTGCCTCCAGGGGTTGCTGCCCGACCATGTGGCCCGCCATCTGGCCTTGGCCTTGGCCCACCACACCCCCTGAGCCCGGGCCTCGGGTGATGGCCACCCGCAACGCCGCACCCCACCGAAGCACCGCCCCAGCCAACAAAACGCTACACCTGCCATCAGCGGAGACATTCCATGAACGACGAGTTCGAGGCCCAAGCCCTCCACTACCACCGCTACCCGACCCCCGGCAAACTCCAGGTCAACCCCTCCAAGCCCCTGGCCAACCAACGGGACCTGGCCTTGGCCTACTCCCCCGGGGTCGCCGCCGCCTGTCAAGCCATCGTCGCCAACCCCCAGGTGGCGGCCGATTACACCGCCCGCAGCAACTTGGTGGCGGTGATCAGCAACGGCACGGCGGTACTGGGCCTTGGGGACATCGGCCCCCTGGCCTCGAAGCCAGTGATGGAGGGCAAGGGAGTGCTGTTCAAAAAATTTGCCAACATCGACGTGTTCGACATCGAGGTGGCGGAGACCGACCCCGAGCGGTTTGTCGCCATCGTCAAAAGCCTCGAGCCCACCTTTGGCGGCATCAATCTAGAAGACATCAAGGCGCCGGAGTGTTTTGCCATCGAGCGCCAACTGCGCTCACTGATGAACATCCCCGTGTTCCACGACGATCAACACGGCACCGCCATCATCGCCGCCGCCGCCATTAAAAACGCCCTCAAACTGGTGGAGAAACCCCTGGAAACCGTGGGTTTAGTGGCCTCGGGGGCCGGGGCCGCGGGAATCGCCTGCCTGGATATCTTGGTGGGCTTGGGGCTGCCCAAGGAGCAGATCATCGTCTGCGACAGCCGGGGGGTCATCTACCAGGGGCGCAATGTCGGTATGGACCCACAAAAGGCCCAGTACGCCGCCGCCACCCCCCACCGCACCCTGGCCGAGGCCATCGAGGGGGCCGACATCTTTTTGGGGGTCTCCAAACCGGGGCTACTGACCGCCGAGATGGTGGCCTCCATGGCGGCCAAGCCCATCATCCTCGCCCTGGCCAACCCCATTCCGGAAATCATGCCCGAGGCGGTCAAGGCGGTGCGCGACGATGCCATTATCGCCACGGGACGCTCCGATTACCCCAACCAGGTCAACAACGTCCTGTGCTTTCCCTATATGTTCCGCGGCGCCTTGGATGTGGGGGCCACCACCATCAACGAAGCCATGAAGCTGGCCATGGTGGATGCTTTGGCGGAGCTGGCCACCCGCCCGGTGGACGAAGACGTCGCCGCGGCCTACGGGGCCAAGCGGTTGCAATTTGGCCCCGATTACTTGATTCCCAAGCCCTTCGACAACCGGCTGATGGTGGAGCTACCCCAGGCGGTGGCCCGCGCCGCCATGGCATCAAAGGTGGCCACCCGCCCCATCGAAGACTTCGCCGCCTACAGAGCCCGCCTGGGGGATTACGTCGACCGCACCAACTTGGCCATGCGACCCATCTTCGACCAGGCCAAGGCCGATCCAAAGCGGGTGGTGTACGCCGAAGGGGAGGAGGAGCGGGTGCTGCGGGCCGTCCAGGTGGTGTTGGAGGAGCAAACGGCGGTACCCATCGTCATCGGTCGTCGCGACTGGGTGGCCAAGCGGCTGGAAAAGACTGGCCTTGGGTTGCGCATCGACCGCGATTTTCAACTGATCGATCCCTTCGACAACCCCCACTACAGCGAGTGTTGGCAAGCCTACCACAGCCTTCGGGAGCGCTTTGGGGTGGACCCCAGCGCCGCCCGGATCCGCATCAACACCCGCCCCACGGTGTTGGGGGCCATGCTGGTGCGCTTGGGCTACGCCGATGCCCTGCTGTGCGGCACCATCGGCAGCTATTGGGACCACCTGCGCCACGTCAAAGAGACCGTGGGCCTGAGCCCCGGCAATACCACCATCGGCGCCTTGACCATGGTGATGACCCCTAAGGGGACGCTGTTTTTGTGCGACACCCATGTCAACGTCGATCCCAGTGCCGTCCAGTTGGCCGACTTGACCGTCCTCGCCGCCGAGCGGGTACGGCGCTTTGGCATCAACCCCAAGGTGGCGCTGCTGTCCCACTCCAACTTTGGCTCCAGCCTCGCCCACCAGGCCCGCAAGATGGCCGACACCCTGGAAATCCTCCAGGAACGGGTCCCCCACCTGGAGGTGGAGGGGGAAATGCAGGCCGACAGCGCCCTAGGGGAGAGTCTGCGCCAGCGGATCTTTCCCCATTCGCGGCTGAGCGGCGCCGCCAACCTTCTGGTGATGCCCAATATCGACGCCGCCAACATCGCCTTGAATCTGTTGCGCAGCGTCGCCGACTGCACCTCGGTGGGCCCCATCATCATGGGAGTGGGCCTGCCGGCCCACGTGCTGAGCAAGAACGCCCGGGCCCGGCGCATCGTCAATATGACGGCGGTGGCCGCCGTGGAAGCCCAGCTCCAGGGGAGATCCGCAGAGCCGAAGCCCCCGGGGGCTTCGGCAAAGGACCCGACGGCGGGACTCGTCCCCTAGCCCGGCGAGCCCTCCCCCGGCGAGGATCCTTGGTCGTCGGCCAGTAGGGCATCGAGCTTGGAGGCCGTCAGGGGGGCGGCGGCGGGGTCGACGGTCAGCCCCAGCTGGCGGGCGATTTGGGACACGGAAAATACCCCCCGCACCGCCTGGCGGCCGGTGGTGGGGTCTCGATCCACCACCATGGCGTGTTGGCGATCCACCTGCCGCAGGGTGGCGATGATATCCCCCACCCGGGCCCGGGCCACATCTTCCATGGCCAGGACGTCCAAGCGCCCCTTTAGGGTCATGACATCCCGCACCAGGAGTTCCTCCCGGGTGAGATGGGATTTCTCCAACAGCCGCCGGGGGCGCTCGCCGTCGATGTCGCGGCTGGTGATGAGCCCCCGCACGGCACCGGTGTCGTCGCACACCAACAACAACCGCACCCCCCGGGCGATCATGGTCTCCCGGGCCCGGTCGATGGGGGTGGCCAGCCCCGTGGTGTGGGCCGTCACCAGGGAAAAGTCCGTCATGACCTCCAGGGCGGGGGCGGTGAGGGTCACCCGCTCGGGCAAAGTCTGCCGGGGGCTGAAATACCCCACGGCGTCGGTGGGGGCGTGGAAGGCCAGGGGTTGGAACGATGGATTCATGGGGTCTCGCTCGATCTATGCCGTGCCACCCCGGAGGCGGGGGGCGACCCTAGGGGGAATTTGCTGTGGAATGGGCCACGGGGTTTTCGGCGATGACGCCGTCCACCCAGCGCAATATGGCCCGCACCCGCGGGGTGAGCAATTGCCAGGCCTCCTCGCGGTCCACCCAGCGGTATTCGCTGTGCTCGGGGCGACCCAACACAGGGTTGATGGGCAAGTGCACCGCCTTGGTGTGGGTCTGGGCGACGTAGTACCGGGCCACCTTGCGCCCTTGGTTGTAGGGCTGGGTTTGGCGATAGACATGCCCCCAGTAAAACCGCAGGTCGCAGATACTGGACTCCTCCTGGACTTCGCGAATCGCCGCCTCAAGGGGTGATTCCCCGGCCTCCACCATGCCCTTGGGAAAGTCCCAGTAGTCGTAGGCCCGCAGCAACAGGTAGCGATAGCCAGGCTCTTGGCGCCGCACCACGACGACGCCGGCCGACAGGATGCGCGCAGGGGAAGAACGCTTTGGCGATCGGCTCATGGGCCCTCTCAAAGCGGCGGCGGGGGGCCACGGGGGGTTGTGGTCCGCGCCCGAAAGCCACCGCAAAACCCTAACTCATGGAGATCGCTCTCCACTGAGGGTGTGGACGGCGTCGACCATCACCGCCACGGCTTCGGGGTCGACGGCGGGGTGGATACCGTGCCCCAAGTTGAAGACATGGCCGGGACCGGACCCAAAGCTCGCCAGCACCCGTTGAACTTCGGCCCGCAGGGCGCTTTCACCGGCGTAGAGGGCACAGGGATCGAGGTTGCCCTGGAGGGCCACGCGCTCCCCCACTCGAGCCCGGGCACAGGCCAGGTCGATGGTCCAGTCCACCCCCAGGGCATCGGCGCCAATCGCCCCCAACGACTCCAGCCATGGCCCCCCCCCCAACGAGAACAAGAACACCCGCACACGTCGTAGCTGCGCCTGGCGCTCGAGCT
>JBHJHK010000119.1:0-9147 GCA_050330975.1 Candidatus Competibacterales bacterium
GGGCCCCCGGGCATCCGCGGGCTGGCGTTCACCCTGGCGGGCCAGGCAACCCACGCCGGCACCACCCCCATGGACACCCGCCGCGACCCGGGTTACCTCGCCGGTTGCATCATTCAGTATTTGCGGATGCTGAGCCAAAAGATCGAAGGCTTGCGGGCCACCGCGGGCCGGGTGATTTTTGAACCCAATTTGATCAACGTCATCCCCCAACGGGTCCAATTCACCGCCGATCTGCGCCATCGCGACGGGGAAATCCTGGAGCGGGCGGCACAGCAAGTCGTGCAGTTTGTCCACACCATGGCCGCCCCCGAACGGGTCGAGGTACAGCTGCGCACCTTGGCCGACTTTGCCCCGGTGGCCTTCGACCCCCAACTGGTCCAGGCCATCGCCGATGCCGCCCAAAGCTTGGGCTACAGCGACCAGAGACTCTACAGCGGCGCCGGCCACGACGCCCAACTCATGGCCCGCAGCTGTCCAGCGGCGATGATCTTCGTCCCCAGTCGCGGGGGCATCAGCCACAACATCGCCGAGGACACGGCGCCAGAGGCACTGGTCGCCGGCGGACGGGTGTTGTTGCGGCTGATGGCTCAGTTGGCGGAAGTCAGAGGCTGAGGGGCGGGGGCGAGCCCGCTGGGGAAGGTGGGTGGTGCTCGGTGAGCAGGGTGAGACGCTCGATGGCCGTCTGACCCGGCGCCACGGAGGCAAAACTCGCAGACCCTGTCGAAAGGCATAGGGCCATCGCCAATCCATTGCTTTTCAAAAATCAATTCTCTGTGCGGAATCCACTGATAAACGCCGTCACCTTGTGGAGGCGCAGCGGTGGGCAACCCCCCGAGAAATCAGTGGCCAACAGGTTATTATTGGAATGAACACGGGTTATGGATTTTGTGCATTTGGTTCAATCTAGGGACGACAGGCAGCGGGGCGGTACTTGCTGAGGAGGCCACCCCCGGTGCAAGACCATTGAATGGAAGCGGCGGTAACAGCCGCTGTGGGTCTGAGTACGATTTGCGAGCCACTGATAATGGCGTTGACAGAATTCCCATAGGTCACTGTGATGACACCAGTGACGATGGCGACAGAACTCACGTATTTGCCGGAGATCGATCCGGGGAGAGCGACGCCAGCAACGGTATTGTTGATGGGATAGGTCCCTCTGTCTGAGAAGTATTCAGACACAGCCGTTTTAGAGGCAGCGGATAAGGCCAAACCCTCGGAAACTTGAGCGCGAATAATGTAATCTTGGTAGGCAGGTAAGGCGATGGCGGCTAGAACACCAATAATAGCCACCACTATCATGAGTTCTATGAGAGTAAAGCCCTGCTGTTTTTGCATGACCACGACTGTGCTCCTCGCTTCAAACTTGAATATCCAGTGTACAACGGCCTCGTCAGCCCCGACCTTGGGGCCAGTGACCGGTTCTGAAGGCCAAAGCGCCGCGCCATTGATTCAGGATCTCCTTGGCGATGACCCATGACAGTCGACCCGGTTCATGAAGCGAAATGTGCCGGCCGATCAGCGGCCACAGGCGTCCAACAAGGGACATTCGGCAACGATATCCAATAATGTGGTAGTTGCCAACCCAATATTACACCACGATTTCCCCCGCCGCCGGGTGGCTCAAAAACCCCTGGGGGCTGGCGGTTAGGCCGTAGGCCCCCGACTGATAGACGACGATAAAGTCCCCTACCCCGGCCCGGGGCAAAACCACCCGATGGGCCAGAAGGTCCAAGGGAGTACACGACGGCCCCACTACGGATACCATCTCCAAAGGCGTTTGCCCCATCCGGTTGCCCACCGCCACGGGATAATTGCGGCGCAGCACCTGGCCGAAGTTGCCCGACGCCGCCAGGTGGTGGTGCAATCCCCCGTCCACCACCAAAAACACCTGGCCCCGGGACACCTTGCGGTCCACCACCTCGGTGACGTAGAGCCCCGCCTCGCCCACGAGGTATCGCCCCAGCTCCAACACGAGATACGCCCCGGGAAGCGCTTGGCTCAAGCGCTCCTGGAGCAGGTCTAGGTTGGCGGCCACCGGGGCCAGGTCCAGGGGCTTTTCCCCGGGAAAATAGGGAATCCCCAACCCGCCGCCGATGTTGATATGCCTCGGCGGATAGGGGGCATGGGAGGCTAGGCGCAACGCCAACTCCACACTTTGGCTCTGGGCGGCGACGATGGCCTCGGGGTTGAGATTCTGGGAGCCGGCGTAGATGTGAAAACCTTGAAATGCCAACCCCAAGGCTGTGACGCGCGCCAGCAACGAAGGCACGGCCTCGGCGTCGACCCCAAAGGGCTTGGGGCCACCTCCCATGCGCATCCCCGCTCCCTTGAGTTCAAAATCGGGGTTAACCCGCACGGCCACCTTGGCCACTCGACCACTGTCCGCCGCCAACCGGGCCACGGTAGCCAGTTCCCCTTCGGATTCCAGGTTGATGGTCACCCCCGCCGCCAGGGCGGCGGCCAACTCGACGGGGCGCTTGCCAGGGCCGGCGAAACTCACCGTCTCGGGGTTGGCGCCGATCTCCAGCACCCGCGCCAATTCCCCTCCCGAAGCGATATCCAGCCCGTCCACCAACCCATCCAAGTGGCGGATCACATCACAGTGGGGGTTGGCCTTGACGGCGTAGTGCAGCCGTACGGCATGGGGTAACAGCCGCCGCAACGCCGCCACCCGCTCGGCGATAAGCCGTCGGTCGTAGGCGTAGAACGGCGTTTGTCCCACCTGCTGGGCCAGCCGGGGCAAAGGGAGGCCACCGACCCACAAACAGCCATCCACCACGGGAAATTGCTCCATGGGGGCATGCACCGGGGGCGATGGGGGGGATGGGGTCACGGCGTCGACCTCGACGGTTTGGATGGCAACGGCTCTCTTTGGACAAAATGCCCCCCCCACTCCTCGGCCAATCGCCGGCGATCCCCCTTGCCGTTGGGGGTATGGGGCAGCTCTCGACGGGGGATAATATGGCTGGGCACCATGTAGCTCGGCAACTGGCGGCGACAGTGTTCCCCCAGGGCTTCGGGGTCGAAGGCCTTTTCGTCGACGCCGCCCACGGGGACCACCAGCAACACGATGGCCTGACCCAACTGGGGGTGGGGAACACCCACGGCCGCCGCCGCCGCCACCAGGCCGCTGCCGTGGGCAATGGCCTCCACTTCCGTGGGACTCACCCGATAGCCCGAGGTTTTGATCATGTCGTCGCCGCGGCCGATGAAATACAAGTACCCCTCGGCATCCCGGCGCACGGTATCCCCAGACCACACGGCGAATTCCCCCAAGGGAAGCTCCTCGGCTACCCCATGGGCCGGGCGAAAGCGCTCTCTAGTGCGCGCGGGATCGTTCCAATACCCCAAGGCCACGGTGGCCCCCCGATGGACCAGCTCCCCGGGCTCGTCCACCTCGCACAACCCACCGTCGGGGCGCACCACCAACACCTCGGCCCCGGGGATGGCCCTTCCCATGGAGTCGGGGCGGCGATCGAGTTCCTCGGGGGGCAAATAGGTGGAGCGAAACGCCTCGGTGAGGCCGTACATCAAAAACACCCGAGCTCGGGGCAGCGCCCGGCGCAGCTGTGCCACCACCGGCCGCGGCAAATGCCCGCCGGTATTGGCGATAAAGCGCACCGATTCTAGGGCCTTGGCCGGCCACGCCAGAGGTGCCAGCTGCATCCACAGGGGCGGCACGGCGGTGATTCCCGTCACCCCCTCCCGCGCCGCGGTCTCCACCACCTCCCGCGGCAAGAGATAGTCCAGCAGCACCGCCCGAGCCCCCACCCAAAACGCCGTGGTGAGTTGACTCAAGCCGGCGTCAAAGCTCAAGGGCAGCACCGCCAACAGGCGGTCTTGGGGCTCCAGGGCCAAATACTGGGCCACGGCGGCGGCGCCGGCCACCAGGTTGCGGTGGGAGAGCACCACCCCCTTGGGGGGCCCGGTGCTCCCCGAAGTGTACAAAATGGCGGCGACATCCACGTCGATGGAGATTCCCCTCCCCGCCCCCCTCCCCTCGGCCACCCAGGCCTCCCAGTCCAAAGCGGCCACCTGAGGGGGTAGGGCCGAGGACTTTGCAGTGATGCTGCCGTCGGCGAGCCACACGGTGACCGCCAAGTCCGGGCATTGGCCCAGCACCGGGCCCAGGCTGCCTCGGCGGCCCGCGCTGCTCACCAACACCCGCACCCCGCAATCTCGCAGGATGTGACCCACCTGATGGGGCTTTAGCAGGGGATTGACGGGGACGGCCACGGCGCCAGCCCGCCAGATGCCGGCCATGGTTGCCACGGCCTCCGGGCTTTTGGGCAAATAGACGGCGATGCGATCACCCCGGGTGACGCCGATATCCCCGAGACCCCGAGCGACCGCCTCACTGGCCCGCCACAGATCGTCGTAACGCCACACGCGATGGCGGTGGACCAGGGCGGGGGCAGCGGGGGTGCGCTCGGCAGCGCGGCACAGGGCATCGGTGATTAAACCAAACATGGGCGGCATTCAAAATTCAAAGGTTGCAACGGAAGTGGCGAAACGGAGCGGTAACGGGAAAACTCGTGGGGAACCCGCCCGGAGTCACCGGTCCAAAAAGTAACTCAACGACAGCCCAATAGCGATGGGGGAATGCTTTGTCCCTGGATCAATTCAAGCCCCGGGTGGTAGTCCTGGGGGGTGGTTACGCCGGCCTCAGCGCCGTGTGGTCGTTGCCCAAGCACGTGTTCCACGTCGTCTTGGTGGACCGGCGCCCAGCCTTTTTGGATGTGGTCAAACTCCACCAGACCATCCACCGCCCGGTGTCGGACCTGGAGAGCGACTACGCCACCCTGGCCAAGCGCCACGACTTCGAATTTCACCGCGGTCAGGTGGCCTTTGAGGCCCGGGATTTGGTCGCCTGGGGGCGACGGGGGAGGCTCCCCGTGGGGGATGGGGAAATCCCCTTTGACTATTTGCTCGTCAGCACCGGCCACACCCCACGCCCCCCCCGGGCCACCACCACCGACCAACGGGATTTGGCACAACTTCAAGATCAAGGGGCATCCACCGCCTTCCACAGCCTCTTCCAGGGTGCCGACGACGCCGGTGCCATCACCGTGGTGGGGGCGGGGCCCACGGGGGTGCAGTTTGTCTTTGAATTGGACGCCTGGCTGCGCCAACGGGGCCGCGCCATCAACATCCAGTGGGTCAACGCCGGTCCCACCCCTTTGGCGGGATTTCCCGAAGGCGTCGTGGCGGCAGTCGATGCCAAGATTCGCGCCACGCCCCGCATCGACTACTTCCCTTCCACCCGCCTAGTGGACAGCCCACCGGGACAGGTGATCCTAGAGGGCCCCCAGGAGCGCTTCACCCTGCCCTCGCGCCTCACCTGGCTGTTTCCAGGCCTCATGCCGGCTCCAGAACCCCTGACCACCAACAGCTATGGCCAGGTGGTGGTCGACGGCAGGGAAGTGGTGGACAACGTCTTTGCCGCCGGGGATTGCGCCCGCTTCGACGGCGTGGGACTCAATCGTTTGTCGGCCCAGGCGGCCCTGCGCAAAGGGGCGGCGGCGGCGGAAAACCTCCGCGCCGTGGCCCGCAATGGCAGCCCCACCCCCTACACTTACCAAGAACAGGGCTACGTGGTGCACTTGGGTCCCAACGACGGGGTGGGCTGGTTACTCGACCAAGCCAATGTGATCCGCGGCGCGGCGGCCATAGCTGCCAAGGCCGCCGTCGAAGCCCAATTTGCCCTGCGCCTCGAAGGGGTCACCAAAGGATTGGTCAACCTCTGGAGTAGTGTCGACCAACAGCGCTAAACTGACCTATTACATGACTTATTAGTCGCCGTGCTAGGCTTCGGCAAGCCCCGGGTTGTTCCGCCAGAAACGGTCGTTTGCCATCGCGATACCCCAAGGAGGACAGGCCTCTTGAATCACCGCAAAATACCCCTCAACATCTACGCCCTCGCCGCCGAGAGCACCCTGATCATCTCCACCTTCAGCTGGGCATTGGGTCTGCGGGCCCTCCAGAGCTGGTTCGACCTCTGGCGAGCCTGGCCTTCCCAGGCGCCGCAGCCCCGCCCCTTGTATTTCCCCATCCCACCGGAGCAGCGGCCCCAAGGGGAATAGTGGGGCCCCGCGGAGAACAGCACCCGCGGCGGCCTCGCCGGGGGGCTATTCCTCTTCGTCGTGGGGGGGGATGATTTTCAATACCTCCTCGACGGTGGTCACCCCGTTGAGCACCTGGTTGATAGCACTCACCCGCAGCGGTTGCATGCCCTCGCGCACGGCCAGCTGGCGCAGTCTGTTGGTGTCGGGGTGCTCGTTCAAGGCCGACTTGAGGGAGCCGTTTAGGGCGAGGATTTCATAGAGGGCAACCCGTCCCCGGTAGCCCGTGTCCCGGCACTCGGGACATCCCCTGGCAATGGCCACGCGACTGGGGGTGGGACGGCGATAGGGATGAATGAGAGTTTCCCACAGAGCGGGATCGACGGTGCCAACCCCCTTGCAGTGGGGGCATAGGGTGCGCACCAGTCGCTGGGCCATAACACCGGCCAAGGTGGCCTGGAGCAAGTAGTGGGGCAAGCCCAAGTCCATCAGGCGGCTCACCGCCGACGGGGCGTCGTTGGTGTGGAGGGTCGACAACACCAAGTGGCCGGTGAGGCTGGCTTGGATGGCCATCTGGGCCGTCTCCAGGTCGCGAATCTCCCCCACCATGATGATGTCGGGGTCCTGGCGCAACAGGGCGCGCAACCCCTGGGCAAATCCCAAATCGATGGCCGGCTGCACCTGGGTTTGGTTCAATGCCGGGTTCACCAATTCAATGGGGTCTTCCACGGTGCAGATGTTCACCTCGGGGCGGGCCAAGGCCTGGAGGGTGGCGTACAAGGTGGTGGTCTTACCCGACCCCGTGGGACCGGTGACCAAGACGATGCCGTTGGGTCGGTCGATGAGCTGGCGCCACAGGAGTTCCTCGTCGGCGGAGAACCCCAGCTGGTCAAAACTCTTCACCACGACGTCGGGGTCGAAGATCCGCGCCACACACTTCTCGCCAAAGGCGGTGGCCATGGTGGCGACCCGCAACTCCACCTCCCGGCCCGACGGCGACCGGGTTTTGATCCGGCCGTCCTGGGGACGGCGCTTTTCGGCCACGTCCAAGCGGGACAAAATCTTCACCCGGCTGGTGAGGGCCCGCATCACCGTCGGGGGCATACGGTAGACCTTGTGCATCACCCCGTCGATGCGAAACCGAATGCTTCCCTCGTCGCGCCGGGGCTCGAGGTGGATGTCGCTGGCGCGCTGTTCAAAGGCGTACTGGAACAGCCAGTCGCACAGTTGGACGATGGGCTGGTCTTCGGCGCCGAGGTCGGACCCCTCCCCCAGCTCCCAAAGCTGCTCGAAATTGTTGATGCCGTCGGGTCGATCCCCTTCCTGGGCCCCCTGGACCGAGCGCGCCAGGCTGTGGAACTCCATGATGTAGCGGTCGAGATCCAAAGGATTGATGACCACCCGCGCGATGTCCTTGCGCAACAACGTGCCCAAGTCCTTGAGCCACTCGGTGACAAAGGGCTCGGTGGTGGCAAAGGTGACGCTGGAACTGTCGACGGCCACCGGCAAAATCTTGTAGCGCCGGGCGTAACTCTGGGAGACCAGGTTGCAGACCGACGACATATCGAGTTTGAGGGGGTCGATGCGCAGATAGGGCAAATCGGCCTTCTTGGCCAACCACTGGGTCAGGCGCTCGAGGCTCAAGACCGTATCGGGGGATTGGGCACTGGAGAGCTTCTGGTTGGCGACCAGCACCAGGGGATGGAGCTCCCGCTGGCCGCGCCAGCGGCAGCGGGCGAGGGTGTTTTCGCTGTCCTTGGCGGTGATGAGGCCATCGGCCACCAAGTGATCCAGGATGTCTTTGAGGCCCCGGGGCCCCGGGGCAAAAGCGGGTTGGGGGGCGACGACATCGAGCACCGGGAATCTCCTTGGCGAGGGACAAAAATCGCCGCAATTCAAACCCGCGGCGATGGCGTCCGTGGAAAGCCATGGTAAACCCAACCCCGCCCCTCTCCAAGGGTCTTTGAGCAATGGCCCCAGGGCCTTGCCCCTAGCCAAAGAGCTGGCGGGGCAACCAAAGGGCCAATGCGGGGAACAACAGCAACAGGATCAAGCCCACCATCTGGAGGACCATGAACTGCAACATGCCCCGATAGATCTGGCCGATGCCCCAACCGGGAACCGCTGCCTTCGGGTAGTAGGCAGCCACGGCCACCGGCGAGAGAAAGGCGGTTTGGAGGTTGACGGCCACCAGCGTGCTCACCAACAGAGTCTGAAACAACCCGATGCGCACACGCCAACGGGGGTGTAGAGCCTTCCTTGGACCCGTGCTGGCGGCGTCTAACAGTCTTTGCTGGGGTGTCCGCGGTCGCGATCCATCGAGGCCTCGGACCCGGGAGGGGTGGGGGGAGGTGCCCAATAATCAACCACGGGGCACCAATCAACCACGGGGCACCAATCAACCACGGGGCACCAGGATAGAGCGAGCAGGGCGTCTAACTGCGACAGCGGCTGAGACCCGGGGTGACCAGGGCCAGGTCTGGCGCGGGCGGGGGATCGGGGTCGGCCGCGGGATGGGCGCGAGCCACCTGAGCCCCATCAAGGCTCAAGGGCGGGGGCTCGGACAACAAGGCGAGGCTGTCGCTGAGGCGAAACCCCGGGGGGGACGGCGCCAGCCGCATCCCAGCCACCGCAAACTGGCTCTCCCGGGCGCTGGGACGACAGCCATCCCCCAGGACTTCGCCCTGAAAGAAGGCCGTCGCCAACCCCACTAGGGCGGGGTTGAGGTCCACCTCGGGGGCGTTGACCGCCACCGTGCCGGCGTTGCCCGCCACGTTGGACGAGGCGTCGAGGACCGTGTCG
Organism: Candidatus Competibacterales bacterium; assembly: GCA_050330975.1. Taxonomy (GTDB): domain Bacteria; phylum Pseudomonadota; class Gammaproteobacteria; order Competibacterales; family Competibacteraceae; genus JBHJHK01. The sequence continues at coordinate 8,865 of JBHJHK010000119.1, forward strand.
GCGCTGCGCAGGAACACTTCCGCATCCAACAGGATATTGCCCCCCACCCCCTGATCGGCCCGGGCGACAATGGCGGTGCCCTCCAAGGCGGTGACGCTGTCGGCGGCAATGGCGATATTGCCACCTCCCTCCACGCCACTGGCCACCGAGGTGTTCAACACTGCACCCGTCAGCGCCACACTGCCGGCGTCGATGGCAATATTCCCCCCGCCGGGGGGCCGCGCCGGGGGCCCCCCCCCCCGGCCCGCCGCCCGGCCCCGCGGCGCGGCGGGGGGGCGGGCGC
>JBHJHK010000120.1:0-11855 GCA_050330975.1 Candidatus Competibacterales bacterium
GCCACTGGTGGGGTTTTCTACGCCCCCATCCTCAAGACCTCCAGCCGCAGAGACGACGAATTTTGTCCCATGGGCTCGCCCATCTATCGCGACCCCCTGCAGCGGATTATCAAAACCATCCGCCGCGACGTGCGCAACACCGATCCCCCGGATTCACCCCCCTCCCCTGCCATCCCTCAGCTCGCCGCAGCCCCGGCGGCATCAGCCGCGCTACCCCCAAGCCCCGCCGCCGGCGAGGGGGCCTTGGCCCTGGGCAGGGATGACTGGCGCGCCATTCAGCGGGGTCTGCGGCAAATCGGCCACGACCCCGGGGCCATCGATGGCCTCCCCGGGGGCCCGGATAGCAACACCCGCCGAGCACTACGGGCCTACCAACGCAGCTACGGCTTAGCCGAGACGGGTTTTCTCACCGTAGACCAAGCGGCAATCCTCGCCAGGGCCAGCGGGGGCTGAGACCCTCCCCGGAACCAGCGTCGAGGAGGAGCGTGATGGGCATGGGGAGCTGCCATGGCAAGTAAAGCCAGCCCTTGAGAGGTCTAAAGTTTATACGTCATTCCCAAAGGACCCACCATGGAATCCAGCCGCTCACTTCCCCTACTCTCCCTGGTAGGCGCCAGTCTTTGCGGTGGCTTGGCGGGAGCGGGGGGAGCGCTCATCGTGATGCTCAGCGTTCCCCGCCCGTCGCCAGAGCCGACCTCGATAGCACCAGTGACGACCGCCCTGGTCACAGCCGTCGAACCCGCTGCCCCAAAACCTGGGGCTACAGGGACGCCGCCAGATACCCCCGAGGCGCCACCGCTCCCCGCCTCGGCCCCCCAGGCTCCCCAAGGGCCATCCCCAGAACGGGCTATGGCCGAGCCGCCGTCCCACCGAGATGTTCAACGGCAACTGGATCAACTCCGCCTCGCCGTGGAACAACTCGCCTTGGATCTCGTCGACCTAGACGGGCGCCTGGCCGCGGCCACCCTGGATCCCGAGGAAACGGAGGACCCAGACCGCGACCCCGAGGCCCCCCGGCGAGGGGTCAACGTGGACAATCTCCTGGCCGGCGGCTTCACCCCCAGCGAGGCCCTGATGATCACCCAGCGCTGGAACGACCTGGCGTTGGAACGCCTCTACCTTCGCGACCAAGCCCAGCGGGAGGGCTGGTTGGATACCCCCCGCTACCGCGAGGCCCAGACGGCCCTGGGCAACGAGAGCCTGCGCCAGGAACTCGGCGACCGGGCCTACGACCAATTGCTCTATGCCAGTGGCCAATCCAACCGGGTGGCCGTCGCCTCTCTCATTGAAGGCTCCCCGGCACAAATGGCCGATATCCAGCCCGGGGACACCATCGTGCGCTACGATCAGACCCCCATCTACCGCTTCGATGATCTGCAACAGGCCACGGCGGCGGGGGTCGCCGATGAACTGGTGACGGTGGAAGTCCAGCGGGGAGAGCAGCGCCTAGAGTTAATCCTGCCCCGGGGACCCTTGGGGGTACGCCTCAGACCCCGACGATTGGCCCCAGAATAGCCAGTTTTGAGAGGCCCTATGACGTGAGTACGGTGGGCTCGGTCTCTACTTCGTAAGGCTTACCCCAGCTGGGACCTGAGCAGATTCGAGCTTATTCACTACCCCCGTTCACCCAACCACTGGCACACACCCCAGACCGCAAGGAGAAATCATAAAATGCTGCCGTCACAGGCGAGAGACATGGCGTCCTACAATCGCTGGATAAATGAGCGCTTGTACGCCATATGTGCTCAGCTTTCCGATTGGGACCGCAAAAAAGATTGCGGCGCCTTTTTCAAATCGATTCACGGCACTCTCAATCACTTGCTACTTGGAGACAAACTCTGGTTGGGGCGCTTTTTGGGAAAACCCATTCAGATCTCTAGCCTTGATCAAGAACTGCACCACGAGTTTGCAGAACTTCACAAGGATCGCACAGCGACAGATGACATCATCATCGATTGGGCGCACTCACTCACGGACGATATACTAGCGGGAGATCTACAATACACCAGCATTGTCGACCCAGCTCCACGAAAGTGCGAAATGTGGTTGGCAACTGCGCATTTCTTTAACCATCAAACCCATCACCGCGGCCAACTCACCACACTGCTAAATCAATTTGGGCAAGATATTGGCGTGACCGATCTCATCTGGCTCCCTGGGGTCGTTGAACGCAATACCATCTAACTAATAACGGGTACAGAGGTATAGTGCCGTCATTTATCGGTCGCGATGTGGTTGGGCGGGCGTTGGAGCCGCCGACGGCGGAGCAACCATCAGCTTCTCCAACGCCCAAGCAGCCCCCACCGGGTAGGGGGAGGCTCTCCATGGCGACCCATGGCGGCGGCTCAACCCCAGGCGAGGGCATCCCCTGGGCTCCATTGGGACACTTTTCCGGGCCCTCGACGTCTCTTTAACGAGAACCTATTGAGATGCGATGGATTTTGCCATGCAACGATTGCGTACCGTGCCCCTGCTACCAGTTTCCCTACTGCTCGTGTCTTTGGCGGCAGCCAACGCCCCCCCGGCGGCGGTGCCCGACGCCCCCCCGGCGGCGACATTGGCCGATGGCGCCCGCTACTGGGGGTCACTGCAAGGGGGAAGGCTGGAGGGCGAAGGCGTCTTGCTGGGGCTCAATGGCCGCCACTACCGCGGGAGCTTTCTAGGGGGACTCTTCCACGGCACCGGCCAGTTGGCAGAACCCGACGGCACCGTCTACCGCGGCCAGTTTGCCCAGGGTCTCCCCCAGGGCTGGGGCCGACGGCAACGGGGCGAAGATGAAGTGTACTTGGGCCAGTTTGCCGGCGGGCTACCCCAGGGCCTGGGCTTCCAGCGATTTGCCCACGACGAGGGCTATTTGGGTACCTTTGACCGCGGGTACCCCCAGGGCTATGGCCTCTACTGGCGCGGCGAGGCCATCTACCTGGGGGAGATGGCCCGGGGCAAACCCTCGGGCTTTGGCCATTGGTACTTCGGCCCAGGGGACTACTACGCCGGGGCGCTCCACGACGGCGAATTCCACGGTTTTGGCACCTACTACACCGGCGAGGGCGACCGCTATGAGGGGGAATTTGTCGCTGGGGCATTCCAAGGCGAGGGGCGCTATCTGCGCGTCGATGGCCTGGAGTACCGGGGCACCTTCCACAACTGGCAACTCCACGGCCAGGGCGAAGTCGTGGACGGTGCCGGCAACCACTGGCGGGGCACCTTTCAAAACGGCATGCTCCACGGCCAAGGCAGCTATCACAACAGCGACGGCAGCTACTACCGCGGGGCGTTTCGCTTCAACCGCTACCATGGTGAGGGGGAACTGGTATCCGCCGAAGGCAGCCGTTACCGGGGGGCCTTTGCCGATGGGGAGCGCCATGGCCCGGGGGAACTGACCCGACCCAGCACCCCCGACCGAGCTGAAACCCTCATCGTCGGTCGCTGGGAGCGGGATGTCCTGGTGGAGCAGCCCGACAATCCCCATTTCCTGCCCCCCGCCACCCGCCTAGAGGCAGCCCTCTACAACCAAGAGGCCCTGTTGAACCAGGCACTGACAGAGGTGGCGGCGGGGAACCCCGAAGAGGTGGAACTCTATTTCCTCGGGGTGGCCCCCACGGACTCCGAAATGGTGTTTCTGCGGGAGATCGAATACATCGCCGACAAGTTCGACCGCCTGTTTGGCACCGAGGATCGTTCACTGCTGCTGGTGAACAGCCTGGAGAGCTATGACCGCTACCCCATGGCCACCCACACCGCCCTGCGCCGCGCCCTCGCCCACTTCGCCCAGCAGATGGACCCCGACGACATTCTGTTCCTCTATTTCACCAGCCACGGCGACCCCAAACAGGGCATCAGCTTTGCTCGCTGGGGTTTGAGATTAGAGGATCTCTCCCCCAGAGAACTGGCGGAGCTCCTCGACCAAAGCGCCATCCCCTGGCGGGTAGTGACCGTCTCCGCCTGTTACTCCGGGGTGTTTAGCGAGCCCCTCGGCAACCCTCAAACCTTGGTCATCACCGCCGCCGCCAGTGATCGGGTCTCCTTTGGCTGCAGCAATGAAGCGGCCTTCACCTACTTCGGCCGGGCCTTTTTCCACGACGCCCTCGACCGACGGGGCCACTTTATCGAGACCTTCCAGCGGGCGGTGGGCTTGGTCAAGTTCCGCGAGATGCTGGCGGGCTACCCCCACTCCAAGCCCACCCTGATCAGCGATCCGGCCATCGAAGCCCAGCTGGCACACTGGCGCCGCCAGCGGGAAGAGAGCTAGCGGGCCTTAAAACCCCACCGCCTGGCCGTCCTTGCGGGGGTCGCTCCCCGCCAAAAAGCCTCCATCCGCCAGGCGATAGATCACCTGGGCGCCGCCAAAGCCAAACCGGCGCTCGGTCACCGGTGGGGCAATGTCGTGGCCCCGGGCCACCAGACCTTGGATCACATCTCCGGGAATGGTCGGCTCTACGGCCACGGCACGGCCCTCCATGACCCGCCAGCGGGGGGCCTCACAGGCCGTCTGGGGGTTGTGGCCTTTGAGAATTCGCAACAACACCTGGAGGTGCCCCTGGGGCTGCATGGGCCCACCCATGACCCCGTAGGCCATGAGGGGCGAACCATCGGTACGGGTGACAAAGGCGGGGATGATGGTGTGGAACGGCCGCTTGCCGGGCCCCACCACATTGGGATGCCCAGGATCCAAGGAGAAGGCGGCGCCGCGGTTTTGCAAGCTGATCCCCGTCCCCGGCACCACCACCCCCGAGCCAAACCCCATGTAGTTGGACTGGATAAACGACACCATCCGCCCCGCCGCGTCGGCGGCGGCCAAATACACCGTCCCCCCCGCCTTGGGGATACCCGTGGCGGGGGCGGCGGCCCGCTTGGGGTCGATGAGCTTGGCCCGCTCCTTGAGATAGCCCTCGTCCAACAGCTCCTGGGGTTTGATGGCCATGGCGGCGGGGTCGGCCACGTGGGCATAGACATCGGCAAAGGCCAGCTTCATGGCCTCGATCTGCCAGTGGAGACCATCGACGCTGTCTAGATCCAACCCTTGGATGGGGGTATGGGCCAGCAACCCCAAGGCCATGGGGGCGGCGATGCCCTGGCCATTGGGGGGGATCTCGTGGAGGCGCACCTCGCCAAAGTCCAAAGACACGGTGTCGCACCAATCACAGCGGTGCTCGGCCAAGTCCTCCAGGGCCATGGCGCCACCGCAGGACTGGCTGTGGGCCACCATCTTTTCCGCCAAGACCCCGCGGTAAAACGCCTCCCCCTCGCTATCGGCGATTTGTGTCAGGGTGTCGGCCATGGCCGGACAGGCGAAGTGCTCCCCGGCCACGGGGGCCCGACCTCGGGGTAAAAAGGCCTCGGCAAAGCCCGGCTGATCCCCCTGGGTGGCGGCGCCGTCGGCCCACTGCTCGGCGATGATGGGGGTCACCCAAAAGCCGTCCCGGGCGTAGCGAATGGCCGGTTCAAATAGGGTGCCCCAGGGCAGCTGGCCGTGGCGACGCCACAAGGCCTGCCAGGCGGAGACACAGCCCGGAACGGTGACGGCGTCCCAGCCCCAAAGGGGCATGGCGTCGCGTCCACTAAAACGCTCCAGGGTCCAGCCCCGGGGGGCCCGCCCCGAGGCGTTGAGGCCCGAGAGGGTCTGGCCATCCCAGAGGATGGCAAAGGCATCGCTGCCGATGCCGTTGCTCACCGGCTCCACCACCGCCAAGGTGATGGCCGCGGCGATGGCGGCGTCCACGGCGCTGCCCCCGCGGGCCAGCATGGTCAAGCCCGCCTGGGCCGCCAGGGGCTGGGAGGTGGCCACCACATTGGCGGCCAACAACGGCGAGCGACGGGTGGGATAGGGAGTAGACATCTCCGTGGGAAAAGCGAAGTCCATGGCAAACCTCACAGGGCTCAGTGGGAAGAAGGGATAGAGGACGGTGACGAGGCCGTCGATTGGGCTCGGCGGTGGCGGTAAATCCCCGCCCCCAGGGAGATCAGCGCCAAAGCCCACAGCAATAGCGCACCGGGACGGGTAAAGAAAACCGCCCAGTCACCGTCGATCATCAGGGCCCGGCGCAAGTTGACCTCGGCGATGGGCCCCAAAATCACCCCCAACACCAAGGGTGCCAGAGGATAGTCCAACTTGCGCAAGCCGTAGCCCACCACCCCCATGAGGGCCAACAGATAAATATCGCTGGCGCGGTTATTGAGGGCAAAGGCCCCCACCACACAACAGACCATGACGGCGGGCACCAACACCGCCCTGGGCAACAAAATGACCTTGAGGAAAAACCGCAAAGTGCTTAAGCAGATCTCCACCATCAATACCCCCGCCACGGCCATGGCCATAAAGACCCCATAGACCAGTTCGGGGTAGTCGACGATCAGCCGCGGCCCCACCTGAATGCCGTGGACCATGAGGGCCGCCATGAGGACGGCGTCCACGGCGCTGCCGGGGACACCCAGGTCGATGAGGTGAATCAGCCCCCCCCCGGCGGTGGCTGAATTGCCCGACTCCGAGGCCACCACCCCCTCTGGGGTGCCGGTGCCAAATTGCTCTGGGTGGGACGAGGCCAGACGCGCCTGGTCGTAGGCCAACAGGTTGGCAATGCTCCCCCCCGCCCCGGGTACCGCCCCCACCACGGCGCCGATCAACGACGAGCGCAGCAAGTTGAGGGGGCGGAGGACGACCTCTTTAAAGGCGCGGCCGGGGTGGAGGGCCAAGGCGGTGCTGGCCAACCGGCGCTCTTCGGGGGCATCTCGCTCTAGATCCCCCAACAGTTGGCTGATGGCGTAGACCCCGATCAACACCACCAAAAATGGGAACCCCGGGGCCAACATCTCCACCCCAAAGGTAAAGCGCTCCCGGCCCATCATGGGGTCGGGGCCGACGGTGGCGATCCAAAGCCCCAACAGCGCGGCGATCAACCCCTTGAGGAGGTCACGGCCCACCAGACTGGCCACCGCCGTCAGGGCAAACACGATCAGAGCGAAGTACTCCCAGGGTCCGAGCTTCACCGCCACCAACGCCAAGGGTGGGGCGGCGGCAATCAACAGGGCAGTGCTCAACAACGTGCCGAGGAACGACGCCCAAATGCCGATGGCCAACGCCCGACCGGGCTCACCCCGGCGGGCCATGGGGTAGGCGTCAAAGGTGGTGGCCACCGACGACGGGGTGCCGGGTATGCCCAACAGCGCGGCGCTAAACAAGCCCCCGGCATCGCCCCCCACATAGCCCGCCAGCATCACCGCCAACCCCTGGAGGGGCGGCAGGGCAAAGGTCAAGGGCAGGGTCAAGACGATGGCCATGGTGATGGTAAAGCCGGGGATGGCGGCGGCCACCACTCCGCCAAAAGTCCCCGCCACCATGTAGAGCAAGGTCACGGGGTGGAAGATCACCGCCGCTCCCGCCCCTAGGGCGCTGGTATCGACCACGAGCCGAACCCCCTAGGGAGCCCACACCGTGCCCCGGGGCAAAAACACCCGAAACACCTCGGCGAAGAGAACGTTGAGGCCGACGGACAGCACCAACCCCAAGGCGAGCCCCGCCACGAGCCAGGGGCGCCAAGCCCCCCCAGCGGCCACCCCAAGGCCGGTGACGACCAAGAGCACAAAACCAAAACTCGCCACCACAAAGCCCACGGTGGGCAGGGTGGCACAGTAGCCGACGAAGGCCACCGCCACCACCCAGGGCCGGCGGCCCAGTTCTCGAATGACGCCCCAGGGAGCGGCCTTGGACCGCGGCTGGCCCCGCCACCAACCCAGGGCCCAGCGCCCCAACGCCAACCCATTGAGCACCACCAAGGCCCCCAGCACCAGGCGGGGAAACGTCCCCGCCCCCAGGGGTTCCCAGCGGGAGGCGGGCAACTGCCCCGCCTGGACAAAGAGCACCAGGGCTCCGATCAACAACGCCCCGTGGACGACGGGGTCGGCTCTCACCCTTCCAACCTGCCGATCAGGCGGGCGATGGTCTCGTCCAGTTGGGTCAAGTAGGCGCTGTAGACGTCGCCGCGGCGGTAGGCCACCGCCGCCCCGGCGGCTTCGAGGGCGGCGACGGCGTCTGGGTCGCCGGCCACCTGCTCCAGGGCATCGGCGAGGGTTGCAATGGAGGCCTCTGGGGTCCCTTCGGGCACCACGACCCCCCGCAAGATGGTGAGCTCCAGGTCGTAGCCCAGCTCTTTCAAGGTGGGAACGTCGGGGGCCTGGGGCAACCGCTCTGGACTGCCCACCGCCAAAAAGCGCAGTTCTCCACTCTCCACAAAGGCGCCACTGGAGGCCACATCGCCGATGGCGGCGTCGATGTGCTGGCCCACCAGATTGCGGATCCGCTCCCCGGTGCCCTCGAAGCCCACATAGCTAAACTGGATACCCGTGGCCTCTTCGATCATGGCGGCGTGGAGGTGGGGCACCCCGGCCAGGGTGACGCCCACGCGAATTTCCCCGGGGTTCTCCTTGGCGTAGGCCACCAGTTCTTCCAAGGTCTGGTAGGGAGTGTCCTTGTGGACCACCAAAAACTGGGGGGAAGCGGTGATGGAGGCCACGGGGACAAAGGTATCCCAGTTGAGGTCGGTGAGGCCGGTGTGGTGGGAGACCAACAAGCCGTCGTGGATCTGGGCGATGGTGTAGCCATTGCCCGGCCGGCGACTGGCCTCCTTGAGGCCCAGGGTGCCACTCACCCCGGGCATATTGATCACTGGCACCGAGGCCCTTAGGGGGTCTTCCAGGTGTTCGGCGACGATCCGCATCAAGGTGTCGGAGCCACCACCGGGGGACCAGGGGACGATGAATTCCACGGGGCGCTCGGGGTAGTCCTGGGCCAAGCCCACTGTGCCGCCGCCACTTACCAAGGCGACGAGGGCACAGACTACAAATCGCAGGATGACAGCCAAAGGTGAGGCCATGGGTGAAGTTCTCCTGGGTTGAGGTACAAGCTGGGTTGAGACTCTGGGGCCAACGCGGTTCACGGCAAGGCACTGCGGGGCGTGGGGGCTTCGATCACCACCTTCGGTCCCCGGATCCACTGCCACCCCAAGACCAGAGCGACCGGGATCCCACCGTAGAGGTCGGTGATGACACCGGGCATCACCAACAACACTCCCCCCGCCCCCACCAGGCCCCTTGCCAAGCCCTTGAGGGGTACCAGGGCGTAGCCCGCCAGGGCCATACCCAAGGCGGCGACGCCAATGATGCAAGTGAGGGTGGTGGTGAGGAATTCTCCCCAAGTGAAGTAGTCCGGTAACACCAACAGCATGGCCGGGGAGTAGACGAACACCAAGGGCACCATGAGCTTGGCGTTGCCCAGGGCAAAGGCCGACAGCCCAGTGCGGAAGGGATTGGCCCCGGCGATGCCCCCGGCGGCATAGGCCGAGGTGCACACCGGCGGGGTGATCTCGGCGATGACGCCGTAGTAGAGGACAAACAGGTGGGCCGCCAGGGGGGGAACCCCCAGGTTGGCCAGCGCCGGCTGGGCCACGGCGGCCAGCATGATGTACAGCGCCGTGGTGGGCAGGCCCGCCCCCATGAAAATACAGGCCGCGGCGATGAGCACTAGGGAGATAAACAACGTCAGTTGGTCCAGGGAGAACAACACCACCGGGAGCCAAGCCAGGGCGGCTTGGACGCCCTCGGCGATGACCACAGCGCCGCTGGTCACCATAAACCCCAGGCGAAACGCCACCCCGGTGGTGGTGATCACCCCCACGACAATCCCCACCGCCGCCGCCGCCGCCCCCACCGCCAGGGCGTACTTGGTCCCCAGGGCGAAGGCGTCGAACAGATCCCGCAACGACAGGCGGTGGTAGGGGTTCACCAAACCCACGGCGATGCACAAGGTGATGCCCCAAAAGGCCGCCATGTAGGGGGTGCGACCGGAGAACAGCACGTAGATCAACGCCACCAAAGGAATCAAGGTGGGCCAGCCGGTTTTGAGCACTTGCCAGAGTTTGGGAATCTGGTCGGCGCTAAACCCCGCCAACCCCAACCGCTTGGCTTCGAAGTGGACCACGGTCAACACGCCCACATAGTGCATCAGCGCCGGAATGGCGGCGGCGATCACTAGGGTGCTGTAGGGCATCTCCAGGTTCTCCGCCATGATAAAGGCGGCGGCCCCCATGATGGGGGGGGTGATCTGGCCCCCGGCGCTGGCGGCGGCTTCTACCCCCCCGGCGAAGTGGGGGGTGTAGCCCAAGCGCTTCATATTGGGAATGGTCAACGAGCCGGTGGAGACGGTGTTGGCCACCGATGATCCCGAAATGGTGCCAAAGAATGCCGAGGCCACCACACTCACCTTGGCCGGCCCCCCGGTGAAGCGCCCGGCGAACACGGTGGCCAAATCGATGAAAAACTGCCCCAGTCCCATGCGCTGGGCGATGACCCCGAATAGCACAAAGTGAAACACGATGGTGGACACCACCCACAGGGTGATGCCGTAGATCCCCTCGGCGGGGAAATAAATGTTATTGATAAACTGTCCCCAGCTAACCCCGGGGTGCTGGAGGATTTGGATGGGCATATGGGGGCCAAACAGGGCGTAACCCATGAACACCAGAATGATCAACGGCAGCACCGACCCCATGGTGCGGCGGGTGGCCTCTAGGATGAGGACTATCAAGGCGGTGCCCATGATCAAATCCAAAAACGCCGGGTTGCCCTGGCGCAGGGCCTGCTCTAGCAAACTAAACTCGATACCCCAGGGGGATAGATCCACCCCCCGCCAAGTGGCGCCGATGTACAACGCCGCCACGGCGGCGATGAGGCCGCACAGCCAATCGTGGAGGGGCACACCCCCCGGGCAGTAGCGACCCTGGGCGACCCCTGCGCGGCGGTGGACAAAGGGGTAGAGCACAAAGATCAAGGGCAACACCCCGGCCAGGTGGATGCCCATATGCCAATAGTCCGCCGGGATGCCAAAGCCCGCCGTGTAATAGTGGTAGATGGCGAATACCACCGACAACATCACACAAGTGCGGCGAGTCCAAGGACCCACGGTGCGGGTGCGCAACTCGGGGGTAAATCGCTCTTCTAGTTCTGTGGTATCGGTCGCTGTGGTCGTGCCCATAGGCTCACAAAGATAAAGGTTAAACGGGGATCGGCCGGGGGTTTACCGTGGAGCACCCCGGCGACGCCGTGTAAGTGTGGATGAGCCGGGGGCACTTCGCCAGCTGACCGCCTTTTAACCATGTAACGGGAGTTCGCCGCGTCGTCTACATCCCCCAATTACCTCAATATCTTCGTGGTCTTTGGTTCTGTGCCCATCGAGCGCCAGGGCTGTCGTTCCACGAGGTCCATGCCAAGGTCTCTTCGACTAGCAAACTGGATCCCCGTCTACCGCCCACCACGTCCCAGGATGACCCATGACCGATCCCCTGACCTTGCTCTCGCCGCGCAACGACGCGGTGTTCAAAATGCTGTTGGCCCGCAACAGGCCCTTGCTCATCGATTTGGTCAACCTCGTCCTCGTCCAATACGGCTATCCCCACTTGACCGAGCTGTTCATCGACAATGCCGAAGTCACCGCCGAGCAGGTGGGGCAAAAATTTATCGCCCTGGACATCCACGCCCGGGACGAAGCCCACCACCACTACGATATCGAAATGCAGGTGAGGAGCCACGCGGCCTACGCCGAGCGGGCGCTGTACTACCTGAGCAAGCTCAACGCCCAGCAGCTCTTAGAAGGCCAGCGCTACGCCGAGCTGCGGCGGGTGATCGGCATCCACTTTCTCAACTTTGACCTGTTCCCCGACGATCCCCAGAGCCGGTGGGCGTTCGAGCTTCGCGATCGCCATCGCCCGGAGATCCGCTTGACAGATCAGTTGGCGTTACTCATCTTCGAGCTACAAAAGCAGCCGTTGGCCGAGGGCAGTGCCTTGGACCAATGGGTGCGATTCTTG
>JBHJHK010000121.1:0-5394 GCA_050330975.1 Candidatus Competibacterales bacterium
CGTGGGCAATATGTATAAAGATCCTGCCCTGATCCAAGCGGGTCGCGAGGCGGTCCACAGGGGTTCCATGGACGCCATGATTGGAGCCGACATTGCCTTCCACGGCTTTATCTATGATCTCTCGGAAAATCCCCTGATTGCGCCCGCCATGGAGAACCACTGGGCCTACACCCATCGGGTCATGGGGGAGGTGTTGCTGCGCGATGAGCAGCCCCGGGATATCTGGAACCAGCACGCCGCCATCCTCGATGCCATCATCGCCGGTGACGCCCCCCGGGCGGAGGTGTTGGTCCACCAGCACATAGTGCAGGCCGCCGATTTTATGATCCAACGGCTGCGGGAAAAACTGACGCCGACCCCTGGTCGGCCCGCTGCCGAGGTGGTGGAGAACCGCGCTGACGGGGGGGTTAGGGGCGGCTATCCCGGGGGTTTCCCCCACAGGGTGCGCTCGCTGGCATCCTCTAATTCAGGGGGAAATTCCAGGCTATTGGTTTGGCTGCGGATGGTGGCTTGTTCGCCCCAGGCGACGAGCTCTATATAGCGCCGTCCGGTGCCCAAACTATGGCCCCTTGCATCGAACAACTCGAGCCAGCCGTCGTCGCCGTCGGTGCCCACAAAAACCACGTACAGCAGCTCGCCCTCGAGGGGCAGTTGATAAATCGTCACCCAACCCCAGTCTTGCCGCGCCACGTGTTCCAGGTAGTATTCGGTGGCCTCGACGACGCTAGTGGGCAGCTGGGTGTTGTCTTGGACGACGCTACAGCCATCGCCGAGGGGTTCGCCGTCCTCGTCAGTTAGCCTGTCGATGTGGCTTCGATAGCGCTGTTGCCAGTAACTTTTGAGCAAAACTTCGACCTGGTGACGAGCGGTTTCAGCGGTGAGGCTCATAGTTGGTCCTCCAGATCGATGGCCAGCGCCCCCAGTCGCGTCCCTTGGGGATGGGATACCAGAGGCGACAAAGACCCGTCCAGCCTCGGCAAATAGAAATCCCCAGTCTGTCCCAGAGTATAAAATCGCCCTGCATATGTCACCCTCGGCCCCATCTGCGCCCATCTCCCAAAAGCGCAGCTGAGGCCGCCCACCCGATGACCGGTACAGTCGGCGCCATGGTGTTACCCGCCCCACTCCTCCCCCTGGGGGTGGCGAAAATCCCCCGGCCCAGCTTAGCCAAACCATACCCCAGGTGGGGGAGGGGCCAACCTGGGCGTCCCCCTGGAACCTGGCGCTGGGAACCCCCACTGCCCTAGCTGCTCAATTCCTCCAGCGCCCGGGCGGTGACGGCGGCAATCTGCTCCGCCTCGTCTTCCCCGAGGCACAAAGGCGGGGCAAAGCCGATGATGTCTCCCTCGGGCATGGCCCGGGCGATGACGCCCTCCTGGAGCATCCGCGCCACCACGCCGGCGGCGGCCTTGCGGCTCGAGTCGAAGGGGCGACGGGTGGCGGGATCTTGTGCCAACTCCACTGCGGCCAGCATCCCTTCGCCCCGCACTTCCCCGACAAAAGGGTGATCCCCCACCGCCTCTTGGAGTTTGGCCAGCAAAGTACTCCCCACCTCTTTGGCGTTCTCCACCAGCCCCAAGCGGTCGATGAGCTCTAGATTGGCGACGCCGGCGGCGGCGCACAGGGGATGGGCCGAGTAGGTCCAGCCGTGGCCCAGGGGGCCAAAGCGATCCGTCCCCGCCATCAATACTTCGTAGAGCCGATCCGAGATCACCGAGCCCGACAGCGGCGCATAGGCCGAGGTGAGGCCCTTGGCGATGGTCATTAAATCCGGTTTGATGCCGTAATGGGGGGAGCCAAACATCGACCCTAAGCGCCCAAAGCCCGTCACCACTTCGTCGGCGATGAGCAAAATGTCGTGGGCCTGGAGGAGGGGCGCCACGGCCTCCCAATAGCCCTCGGGGGGGGGGACGATGCCGCAGGTGCCCAACATGGGCTCGGCGATAAAGGCGGCGATGGTATCGGCCCCTTCCCGGGCGATGAGGGCCTCTAGCTCCTGGGCACACCAGGCGGAGAACTCCCGCTCCGTCTGCTCCTGGATGGGGCGTCGCCAATAATAGGGGGCGTGGGTGTGGAGGATGCCCGGCAAAGGCAAGTCGAAGTGGTTGTGGAAGGTGGCCAGGCCCGTCAGGGACCCCGACACCAAGCCCGAGCCGTGGTAACCCCGCCAGCGGGCGATGATCTTCTTCTTGGCCGGGCGGCCGAGGACGTTGTTGTAGTAGCGCACCAATTTGATGTTGGTCTCGTTGGCATCCGAGCCACCAAGGCCAAAGTAGACGTGGTCGAGGCCCTCAGGGGTGCGCTCGGCGACCATCCGCGCCAGGGTGACCGACGCCTCGGTGCCGTGGCCCATGTAGGCGTGGTAATAAGCCAACTGCTGGGCCTGGGTGGCGATGGCCTCGGCGATCTCGGAGCGGCCATAGCCTACGTTGACGCAGTAGAGGCCGGCGAAGGCGTCCAGCAGTCGATTGCCGTCGCGGTCTATGACGTGGGACCCCTCGCCGCCGCAGATGATACGGCCCGGGCCTTCGCCCCGGGCGTGGGCGGCTAAATGGGTGGAGGGGTGGACAAAATGGGCGCGGTCCCAGCGGTCGATGACGTCGTTGTGGAGCATGGTAAGGAACCTTTGCTGTGGCGTCGGGCCAAGGGGCCCATTGCGTTCTAGTGTAAATGGTGCCCCATGCCCGCCCCGGAGGACGGGGATAGTTTGGACTGAGGATCGTCGAGCAGTGAATCCCCTACTCAATCCCCGTCTCGCACCTGGGGTCCCGCTCCGCTGCGCGATGCCTCACTGGCGGGCACCAACACCAGCTTGGCGTAGGTCCCCAGGCGTTGCCAGGTCGTTTCATCCACCTCGATCCCCGCCCCCAAGGATACCTTAGCCGTGGCCTCCAGGTCCTTGGGGGCCATGAGGGGTACCCCATCGGCGATCCACACCCCGGGTATGGCCCCCTGAATCAAAGTAGCCACCAGATCCAAGGGGTCCCCAAAGCCATCGAAGTCCTTGAGATGGCCCTCGAGGCTCCAGATACCGGCCCCCCCGGGACTCGCCACCAACTGCCAGCGGCCGTGGGCGGGCACCAGGCGACTGGACCAACCGGCACTGGCGTGGAGGGCCATGGAGGGCAACAGATACCCCGGCGCCCTGAGCCCCGTGAGCTGCCACACCCCACCGGCGACGCCATTGCCCGCCACCAGGTAATCCAGCAAGGCGGGGCCCACCAAGGCCGCCGATTGGTCGCCACAGTGGACAACGGGGCCACCCGTGCTGTGGGGCATGGCCAAAGGCTCCCCCCGGTCCAGGTGATCCAGGGCGTCGCACAGGCTCTCAAGTCCTGGCAGCCCCCGGGCCGCCAGCCACGAGGCGCCCATGGCCACATCGCGATCTTGGCCCGGTGCCACCCCCAGGCCCTGGGCGGCCCGCTGGCAACGGCGGCGGATTTCGTCCAACGAGCGTTTCACACCACCCCCGAGCCCTGGCCCAAAAAGGCGGGAAAGGCCCAGTCCTCGGCGCTGGTGGGGTCCAGCTCTTCAAAGGTGGGGGCCCCCTGGTACATGGCGATGCGGGTCCAGCGGTCCGACTTGGGGTCGAACTTGGCGGCGCCGAAAAACGAAAGCTTGCAGCGCAATAAATCCACGGGAATACAATGGGCGGCTAGCAAGTTGTCGTGGACCTCGCCGTAGGGGTGGGCGTCGATGAGTTGTACCCGCCCAGCGATAAACCGCCACTGGGGCTTTGCCAGCAAGAAGGCGGCGACACTCATGGAAAGGTCGAGTTTGGGGTCGCTCAATACCCCATGGAGGGCTTGGACATCCCGGGCGATGGCCACCCGCATCTCCAGCTCCTCCCCCGGCTCGATCCCCCGACGACCCAGACGGGGTTCTTCCTTCTCCTCGGAGTAGTACCAAAAGTAGTGCTGGTTGGCGGGATCTTGAAAATCCATGGCCAGGGCCCAGGGGTAGTGGCGTTCGATGGTGGCCTTGAGGCTTGCAAGGTTTGCCCCGGGCTCCAGGCCCCGGGGCTCCCTCACTGCCATGTGGTCGGCCAAATCGTCCACGAGGTCACCATGGGGTTCGAGGATCAAACTCTCCACCAATCCCTGGAGCTCATGGGAGCACCCTTGGGCCCGCTCTAGGATGGCCCGCCAGGGCTGTGGAGCCGTCCACGGGGGGGCGGCCCTGAGCCCGGCAATCAATTGCCCCAGCTCGGCTTTTAGCACTTCGATGGCAGCGGACTGGCGGGGATCTGCCGTGTGCCATTCCCCCACGTGGACCCGGGCCCGGGTCAACAAACCCTCGAAGTGGGCCCGAGCCTCGGGCGTCGCTGCGGGCTGGGCGCACACCCGGGCGACGGCCGTCTCCCGGGCGGCAATCCAATGGTGTAGCAGCGCCGGATGGACCACCAAAAAGGGCGCCATGCCGAGGCCTGTGGAATTGCCAATGCCCAACGCCCGGCGGCGATCGGTCGCCAAAGCCACCGCCGTCCCCGGAGAGCGGGCACGGGCCACGTGGTTCACCAGGTCAAAGGTGAATTCCCGGATCAAATACACCGCCAGCATCTCCGCCTCAAAGGGGCGGTGAAACAAGCTGTCCTCGCCGATGGTGTTGGCCAGATCCGCCAGGCCGAACTTGCCGTTGCCGTACACCGCCGTGGTGCGCATGAGGTAACCCACCTGGACTAGCTCTGCCACCTGGGGTTGGCGGCCAGCGGCCAAGGCCGCCACCACGGCGTCGAACAGCCGCACGCTCTTGTTGGCCCTGGACAACACCCACTCGTTCGCCGAGCAGCGCCCCGCCTCCTGGCGGGGCACATTGGCCTTGAGGCGGTCCAGGGTGGCCTGATCGGGGGCCTCTCGAGTCAGGGCGAAGGTGGCGTCCCAGGCCTCGGCGATCACCCGGTCGCTGCGCTTGTCGGGGGCGAGGTCGTGGGAAAACACCGCCAGGCTACAGCGACCCTTGGGGCCTTTGACCTGGTACACCGCCTCCCCCACGCCCCGGGCGTCCAGCTCGAAGTGGGGGCGACTCAACTGCCAGCCCTCGGCGGCCATGCGCCGCAACAGACAGCGCATAAAGCTCAGCCGGGTGGCGTGGAGGGCGCCGAGGCGCTCCAGGGTCATCAGGGACTCCGGCGGACGCAACGCCAGCGCCCCGGGGGCGATAAGGGGGGCAACGGCAGCCATGGCGGAAGATCTCCTAGGGGGTGATCAAGGGTGAGGGGAACGGGGCAGCCAAACGGCGCCGCCCATCAACGCCCGGGGGCGGTGCCGGCGACCGGGGTCAAGCCCCGGGGCCTAAATTGCCAAGCCAATCGAGGCGCATACCACAACCAGGGGCGCAAGAGCAACGATAGCGGCACCGCGGTGACGACGATAAACGACTGCAAGGCCGACACCC
>JBHJHK010000122.1:0-2388 GCA_050330975.1 Candidatus Competibacterales bacterium
CCGGGGCGGCGGCGCCCCGGCGGGGGGCGGGCCCGGGGCGGGCCTTGGGGGGGGGGTGGTGGCCCCCCGTCCCGCCACCGGTGATCACCCCGGGGGCGGGGGCGGCCATGGGCAAAGCCTCAAAGGTCGGTGGTGGGTCAAAAGCCTGGGGGCGATCCTTTCAGGTGTCGCCGTCGCTGTCCCGCGCCTTGTGGGCCACCAGGGCCATGAGGCGCCGGTCGCGCCACACCTGGCGCTCCGCCAGCTGGGCCAGGGGCAGCTGACGGCGCCGGGCGTCCTCCACGGCGGCGACCACCGCCGGGTCCCAGGGATCCAGGTGGGCCAACTCCTTTTCCAGGGCCCGGTAGAGGGGGCCGTAGCGCCGGGCGTAGTCCGCCACCCCGCCGGGGGCGTTGAGGTCGATGGTTTCCAAGGGACCCATAAACGACCAGCGCAGCCCCAAGCCGTGTTTGACCGTGGCATCCAGGTCCTCGGGATCGATGTAGCCCCCGGCCACCAGGCGCAGGGCTTCTTCCAGCAGGGCCCCCTGGAGGCGGTTGAGGGCAAAGCCCTGGATTTCCCGGTGGAGGACGATGGGCACCTGCCCTGCCAGAGTCAAGAGTTCCCGGGCCCGGGTCACCGCCCAGGGGGCGGTGTCGGGGGCCGGCACCAGTTCCACCACCGGCACAAGGTGGGGCGGGTTGACGGGGTGGGCCACCAGACAGCGCTCGGGGTGGGCCAGGTCAGCGGTAAACTGGGAGGCGTAGATCCCCGAGGTGGAGCTGGCCAAGATCACCTGGGGACCGCAGAGGTCGTCCAACTGGCCAAACAGGGCCCGCTTGGCGGCCACGGTCTCCGGGCCGCACTCTTGGACGTATTGTGCCCCTCGAAGGGCGGTGGCCAAGTCGGTGTGGAGGTCGACGGCCCCCTCGATCTTTTGGGGATCGTCGATGAGGCCATGGCTCGCCAGGGTTTGGGCCGTAGCCGCCAGCCAGGGCTCGACGGCGTCCAAAGCTTCGGCGGCGATATCAAATAGCCGCACCCGGTGGCCCCCCCGGGCGAAGACCACCGCCCAGGCGCGGCCGATGAGCCCCGCGCCGACGATGGCGATGGGGCCGGACATGACGCCAGCATCAGTGGGGGTATTCACAGGCCTTGCCTCACAGGTTTTCCACGTTGCCACAGACGCTCAAGGCCTGACCGGAGATATTGCGCCCCCCTTCGCTGGCCAAAAACAGCGCCAGGGCGGCGATGTCTTCGGGCTCCACCATGCGTTTGAGGGAAACCCCCGCCAGGTAGCGGGCCTCCATCTCTTCATAGCTCACCCCCAAGGCCGCCGCCCGGTCGGCGATGACCCGCTGGATGCGCGGGCCCCGCACCACCCCCGGCAGTAGGGCGTTGACCCGCACCCCATGGGGTCCCAGCTCCTTGGCCAAGCTCTGGGTGAGGCCGACGATGGCCCATTTGCTGGCGGCGTAGGGGGTGCGGTAGGCGTAGCCCAGCCGCCCGGCCACGGAGGCCACGTTGAGGAGCACCCCGGCACTGGCCCGCAGCGCTTCGGCGCTGGCCCGGGCCACCAGGTATTGGCCGGTGAGGTTGACGTCGATGGTGCGACGCCAATCGTCGGGAACGATGTCGTCGATGGCCGCCGTGGGGCCGGCGATACCGGCGTTGTTGACCACCACGTCGATGCCTCCCAGGGCCTGGGTGGCCTCGGCCACCCAGGCGTCCACCGCAGCGGCCTCGGCCACGTCGACGGGGCTGGTGAGCAGGGTGGGCCAGTCGGCGGCCATGGTGTCCAGGGCGGCTTGATCGACATCGCAGATGGCCACCTGGGCCTTGGCCTCGACAAAGGCCCGGGCCATGACGGCGCCGATGCCGGCGGCGCCGGCGGTGATGAGCACCCGCAGCCCCGGGGGGGGTACCAAGCGGGCAACTACAGGGGTCGATGGTTCCACAGAGACGTTCCTCAGACCCACAGTACCGCCTTGCGGTAGTCCAGGTCTTGTAACAGCGGCAGCGCCGGCCCCCGGTGGGCCACGGTGCCGCGATCCAGTACGCAAACCCGGTCGGCCAAGGCCAGCACCCGGTCCAAGTCGTGCTCGACGATGATGAGCGGCACATCGCGGCGCAGGGCGTCGATCACCGCCACCAGTTCATCCACCACCGCCGGTGCCAGGCCCTCGAAGGGTTCGTCCAACAACAGTCGAACCCTTCCCCCCAGGGCTCTGGCGATGGCCACCATCTGCTTTTCCCCCCCGACAACACCCCGGTCCGGCGGTCCCACAGGGGTGTTAAGCGGGGCAACCGGCGCTGGATCTCGGCGTCGGACCAGGCCAGGGGGGGGGGGGGGGGGGCGGGGGGGGGGGGGGGGGGGGGGGGGGGGGGGGGGGGGGGGGGGGGGGGGGG
>JBHJHK010000123.1:0-8020 GCA_050330975.1 Candidatus Competibacterales bacterium
GCCCTGGCCCGCCACCGGGACGCCTGGCCGGGGGAGTTGGTCCTAACCCTGGCCGGCGACGAAGAGGTCATGGGTATCAGGGGCACCCAATACCTCATCGATCGCCACTCAGCCGCCAAAGGCGATGGGGTCATCTGCGCCGACGTCGGCGGCCCAGCCCACCTCCGGCTAGGGGAAAAGGGCATGATCTGGCTGGCCGTGAGAGCAGCGGGCAAAATGGCCCACGGCGCCCACGTCCACCGGGGCATCAACGCCATCGACCGCCTGCGCCAGGCCATGGACGCCTTGGCGACGCTGCGCCACTACCCCGTCACAACCCCCAAAGCAGCGGCGGATACCATGGCCCGGGCTCGAGTCCAACGGGCGGGCCGGGAGCCCCCAGAAGAAGCCACCATCCTCCAGACCCTCACCGTCAACTTCGGCCGTATCGAAGGGGGGGAAACCGCCAACTTGGTGGCCGACCGCGCCACCGTCTACGTGGACATCCGCCTGCCCCTGGGGGTGAGCGTCACCCAGATCGAAGGGGAAATCCACGCCCGCCTAGGGGCTATGGAAGGCATCGACGTGGAGGTGCTGCGCCGCTACGAACCCAGTTGGACCGACCCGGCCGACCCCGTGGTCCAGGCGGTGGCCCACGCCAGCCAGGCCGTCTTGGATGCCCCACCCCTGGTGGATATGCGCATCGGCGCCTCCGACGCTCGCCTCTATCGAGCTGCCGGCGTGCCCACGGTGGTCTGTGGCCCCACTCCCCACAACCTGGGGGCCCCCGATGAGTATTTGATCGTCGGGGAGTTACTGGCCTTGGCCCAAATCTACGTCCTGGCGGCGTGGCAGTTCCTCAACGCCCCGGACTAAACCCATGGCCTGGGCTTGTGACGGCGTGGGCCTTGGCAAGTTTAGCCCCCCACCAAACCCTTGCGGTAGATCCACACCATGTAGAGCAGACGAAACAGCACATGGGCCGCCAGGGATGCCGTCTGGCCGGCGACGTCGTGGGGAGGACTCACGGTGCCAACGCTGCAACCCACCACGTTGAGACCCTCCAGGGCCCGCAATAGCGCCAAGCCCTCCCGGGGGCTGGCACCCCCCCAGGTGGGGGAGCACACCCCAGGGGCGGCGCCGGGGTCAAAAAAATCCATGTCGACGTTTAAATATACCGGCCGCTGGCCCAGGTCGGCCTTGATGGCCGCGGCCACGGCGGCGAAACCCCGCTGCCAGAGTTGGTCAAAGGTCACCACCTGATAGCCGTACTGGCGCCCCGCCTCGCACACCCCGGCCATAAAAGTGTTGCCTCGCATGCCGATCTGCCAGGAATGGCGGGCCTCCACCAGGCCTTCCTCCGCGGCACGGCTAAAGCTGGTGGCGGTGGTGACCCCGGGGACGGGATAGGCGTCGGTGTGGGCGTCGATGTGGACGGTGCACAAGTCCGAGTAATGGCCCTTGAGGGCCCGCAGCTCCGCCAGCGCCGTGGTGCCGTCCCCGGCGATGGTGGCTGGCACCGCGGCGGCGGCGGCGATGGCCGCCACCGCCGCCTCCATGGCCTGGAGGGCGGGCTCCACTTCGCCAGGGGTGAGGCGGACATCTCCCCCATCGATGGCCTTGAGAATCGCGAGGGGATCGTCGGCCGAGGGGGCTTCCTGGTCAAAGCGACGCATGAGGCGCGATTGATAGCGCACCGCCAAAGGGGCATCCCGGGCCCCCACCCGAAAGGGATGCCGGCCCCAGTCAAAGGGCAACCCCAGCACCACCGCCTGGGCATCCCCCACGGTGCGACGAAAGGGCAACCCCATAAAGGTCAACGGCGGATGGGTATCCAATTCCAAAGCCATGTCCTCACCAGCGAGCTAGGCGATGCTCTAAATAACGGGTGGCCATGGTCAGGGGAAAGCAAATGACAAAGTAGACCACGGCGATGACGGTGAAAATCTCCAACGGGCGAAAGGTCGAGGCCTGGAGCTCCATCCCCCGGCGGGTGATCTCCCCCACCGCCAGATAAGAAGCCAGAGAAGAGTACTTGATGAGGATGACAAAGTTGGAGGCCAGGGGCGGCAGGATGGTGCGCACCGCCTGGGGCAGAACCACCCGGATAAAGGTCTGGGGAGCCGATAGCCCCAAAACCTGGGCCGCCTCCTTGTGGCCCTTGGGCACCGCCTGGATGCCGGCCCGGAACACCTCGGCGATAAACGCTGAGGAATACACCGACAAGCCCACCACCACGGCGGTGAAGGCCTCCACTCGCAGCCCGCTCAAAATGGGAATCACGTAGTACCACCACAACAGCTGTACCAGGATGGGGGTATTGCGAATCACTTCCCCAAAGCTGCTGGCCACCAGGCGCACCGCCGCCAGGCGCGACAACGACATCAGGGCCACCACAAGGCCCCCCAAGGTGGCCATTAACAAGGCCACCCCGGAAATGGCCAAGGTGTAGTAGAGGCCGGCCAACAAGAAATCCCGGTTGGCCCACACCACATCAAAGCGAAATTGATAGTCCATGGCCACAAGGGGGACCGTGCCGCCCCCCCGGAGCAGGGGGAGTTAGGTTATCAGGGGGCGACGATGGGTCCCAAGTTGTGCTTGGCGGCGTATTGGGCCAAACGGCCGTCGCGCTTGATGGTGTCGACGAACAAATTGACCCAACCGAGCCAAATGGGGTCGCCGTGGGGCACCACATAGGCATAGGGGGTGAGACCCACCACCTCTTCGGGCTCGATCACCTGGACCCAGTCGAAGTTCTCTTGCAGTTTCAACACCGTGGGCCAGTCGGTCATCATGATGTCGGCGTTGCCGGTGACCACTTCCCCCTCCCGGGTCGCAGGGGGGGCGATGGGCTTGACCGTGGCCTCGTCCAGGAGCGCCTCCATCACCGTTTGTACATAGCTCCCCAGGGAAACCACCACCACATGGCCCTCTTGGTCGATGTCGGACCATTGGCTGATGGGGCCGCCCTTCTTCGCCACCCCGTAGATGCTGGTGACCAAGTAGGGGTCGCTAAAGGCCACCGCCTGGGCCCGCTTGAGGGTGGCGCCCACCCCGAACATGCCGATCTCGCACTTGTCGGCCTGGAGGTCGGCGATAAAAGTGGCGAAGTTGGTCTCGACGATTTGGAGCTCTACCCCCAACTCCTTGGCCAGTTCTTGGGCCAAATCGGCGTCGAGGCCGACGATTTCCCCGCTGGCGGGGTCTCGATAGGAAATGGAGTAGTAGCTGGTGTACTGGCACACCCGCACCACGCCGCTTTTGGTGACCTGATAGAGGCGGGAGTCCTGGGCCTGGGCGGCGGGGGTCGTCAGCAGCCCCGAGAGAGCGCTCAGGGTGACGAGGAGGGCGGCACCGAGGCGGGGGAGGGTGAAAGGATGGGACATGGCAGGGTCTCCGTGGTCGGCTGGAGGGGTTGGTTCAGTCTTCAAACTTGGCCAAAAAGCGCTGGGCCCGCTCGGTTTGGGGGGCGGTGAAAAAGTCTCGGGGGGCGCCCTGTTCGACGATGCGCCCCTCGTCCATGTAGATCACCCGATCCGCCACCCGGCGGGCAAAGCCCATCTCGTGGGTGACACAGGCCATGGTCATCCCCTCGGCGGCTAGGTCCTTCATCACCTGGAGGACTTCTCGCTTGAGCTCGGGGTCTAGGGCCGAGGTGGCTTCGTCGAACAGCATCACCTTGGGGTTCATGGCCAAGGCCCTGGCGATGGCCACCCGTTGCTGCTGCCCCCCCGACAGGCTCTTGGGGTAGACGTCCCGCTTGTCGGCCAACCCCACCTTGTCGAGCAACCCTTCGGCCTCTTGGATCGCCCTATCCCGGGGCAGCTTGCGCACCAAAATGGGCGCCTCAATGAGGTTTTCCAGAGCGGTGCGGTGGGGCCAGAGGTTGAAGTGCTGGAACACCATGCCGATCTCCCGGCGCACGGCCCGGGCGTTTTGCCGGGTGGCACGGTCAACCCGGGGGGCGTTGATCACCTTGCCCTCCATCTCCACCACACCGTCGCTCACGGCTTCCAATAGCGCTAGACAGCGCAGCAAAGTGGTCTTGCCAGAGCCCGATGCCCCGACGATGCACAGTACCTCGCCGTTGCCGATGGTGAGATCCACTCCACGGAGGACCATCAGGGGGCCAAAGGCCTTGTGGACGCCCCGGGCACTGAGGACCGGGGCTGGGGCGACCGTTGCCACGAAGGGTGGCCTCCAGAAGAAAGTGAGGGCTTGCCATGAGTGTAGACAAGTTCCGTGCCGCTAGCCATTTCCCCACAATGGCTGAGGGAACGATGCCCCGGGTGCGGCAAGTCCTGGCGAGCCCTTGGGTTCCACCGCTAGGCTGGTGGGGTATCTTGCAGAGCCCGGAGCCGCACCATGAGTCAGCATTCCCCGTCGACCATCCTCGCCCGTATCCTCTCCAGCCGCGACCACCACGACCTGTTCCACGACCTGTGTCGCTGCGGCGGCCGGTTGACCCAGTCCCCCGGGGAACTGGCGGCCCGGGGGTTGTTGGAGAACTGGCTCACCGCCCGGGGTTTTGCCGTGGCCCGGGTCCCCTTTCGCTTCCCCGGCTGGCGCTTGCAACACCACGCCCTGGCCCTGGAAGCCCCGGGGGAAACCCTGCCGGCCTGGCCGTTGGTGGGCAGCTCCAGCGGTGATCTGACCTTGCCGGTGGTGGACGTGGGCCGGGGTACGGCGGCGGACTTCGAGCGGGTGGGGGCGGTGTTGCCCGGAGCCTTGGCACTGGTGCGCCACGAGTACATGTTCGCCCCAGATACCATCCACCGCCGCCACAAGGTGGCCGAGGCCAGGGCCCGGGGGGCGGCGGCCTTGGCCGTGGCCGGCCCGTTGCCGGGACAAGTGCCCCTGGCGGGGGCCATCGGCGGCGGCGAGGGGACCTTGCCCGGGGTGGCCGTGGCCTTGGAGGGGGGGCGACGTCTGGCCCAGGCGGCCAGGGCTGGCGAAAAGGTCCACCTGACCATCGCCGCCGAGACGCCGCCGTTTGAGGCCTACAACCTGGTGGTGTATATCGGGGGCCAAGGACCAGAACGGGTGGTGTTGAGCGCCCACCTAGACGGCCACGCCTTTGGTGAGAGCGCCATGGACAACGCCTCGGGGGTGGCGGCCGCCCTGGGGGCTTTTGCCGCCTTGGCCCCGGAGGTGGCCCACTGGCGGCGGGGGGTGCGACTGTGTCTATTCACCGCCGAGGAATGGGGATTGACGGGCTCGGCCCGCTACTTGGAAACCCTGGGCGCCGCCGAGCGCCAACACCTAGTGCTGAACGTCAATTTGGACTCGGTGGCGGGCTCTCCCCACCTCACGGTTCTCACCAGTGGCTTTGCCCAGTTGGGGCCCTTTCTCCGAGGAGCCTGTGAACCCATGGGTATCCCCCTGGGGGTCTATGAACCCCCCATGGCCAACTCCGACCACATCAACTTCGCCCGCCACGGCATCCCCGCCGCCCGCTTGGTGGCGGGATTTGACCGCTTGGATAGCGATTTGCGCTTCGTCCTCACCGCCGCCGACACCCGGGATAAGGTGCCTTTGGGGGAACTCACCCAGGCGGCGTTGGCGGCGGCGGCCATGGTGGTCCAGGGGGCTACGGCGGCGGCGTTGCCCGCCGCCTAGCACCGCCGGCGGTGTGTTGCCGGAGTCTGGGCGCACCATTGGGGTCTGTGCCCCATGGGGAAAGTGAAGTACTGCCCTTGTGAACCTCTGGGTCAGGAGCGGGAACCCACAGCATGGGAAAAAAGCCGGGGTGGCAGGGAGGCCGCTGACTGGGGGCGTCTAGCCCTCCCGCCCGGGGTGGTGTTCAAGGTGGCGATGAGCCACTCATCCCAGGCGGGTCGAGCTAGCGCTTCGATGGATCAACGATGCTCCAATCGACCATAGAGGAACACCGCGATGTATCCACTAACCCTATTGCGCAACGTCTTGTTCTGCTGCGCTTTGGCTGCAATCTCCAGCGCCAGTTATGCCGTCACCATCAGCACCTTGACCCTTCCCGAGGGCAATACCATCTTGCAGGTGACCGATGCCATTGCCAATAGTAACCCCGGGGGCCAGGCTTCATCGGCGACCCGGACGCTCTACGTCTTTGCCCCCGACTTTGGCGATACCGACGACCTCGACCCGGCGGACTTTGACGATTCTCAAAGCCAGACCAACAACGCACCCGATTTCCCCGGCGCTAACCCCGGCGGTGCCTGGCCCTGGGTCTACCTGGCGGCAGACGCCGTCTTGGGCGATATTATCATTGCCGATGCCAGCATTGACGTCACCTTTGAGTTGCTGCCAAACCCCAATTCCCCCGCCGACTTGCAGTGGTTGCTCATCGACGGCAACCCCACCTACCAATTTATCGGCGATGGCCTCAACGCCGGTATCGAGCTCGATTAGCCCTCGAACCTGGCCAACGGCATCGACATCGGCGACACCAGCCCCTGGTTCGCCCTGGAGCCCGATGGCACCGTTACCCAATCGGAAGTCGCCGCCCCCATCCCCGCCCCCTCAGTGGTGATGCTGATGCTGGTGGCGGGGCTGGTGGCCCGGCGCTTTAGCGCCTAGGGACTGGGGCGTTCAGCGCCCCTGGGGGATGGCTGCCCCTCGGGTCCCCACCCGTTTCTTTTTGCGCCGGCGGGGCTTGGCAGGGGCCTTGATTTGCTCCCGCAACCCCTGGACCACGGCATAAAGAGGCGGGATCAAAAAGATGCCGACCACTGTGGCCGCCCCCATGCCCCCCACCACCACAAAGCCCACCACTTGGCGGCTGGCAGCCCCTGCACCGCTGGCGAACACCAACGGCAAAACCCCCAGCAAAAACGACAACGCCGTCATCATCACCGCCCGATAGCGGAGCCTGGCGGCCCCCATGGCGGCTTCGCGGATGGATTTGCCCGCCGCTCGCTCCACCATGGCGAATTCCACCATCAAAATCGCCGTCTTCGAGGCCAAGCCAATGAGCAGCACAATGCCGATCTGGGCGTAGAGGTTGTTGTCCAAAAACGGTAAGAAATACAGGGGCACCAGTGCCCCGAACATGGCCACCAACACCGACAGCATCACGGCCAAGGGGATGCTCCAGCTCTCGTACTGGGCCACCAAGAACAAATAGGCAAACACGATGGCCAGGGCGAAGATAAACACCACATAGCCCCCCGCCTCCAGTTCCTGTTTGGAGGTGCCCGTCCACTCGATGGCATAGCCCTCTGGCAACGCCTCGACGGCTACGGCTTCCAGGGCGGCGATGGCATCGCCGGTGCTGTAACCCGTCGTCGGGGAGCCCTGGATGGCGGCCGAGGCAAATTGGTTATAGCGGGTGATGGCCAAGGGCCCCAACACCGGTTGGATGTCGATCAACCCCTGGAGGGGAACCATATCGCCGCTCGCCGAGCGCACATACAGCCGGCCGATGTCCTCGATGTCGTTGCGAAACGGGGCCTCGGCTTGGATGATCACCCGGTAGACCTTGCCGTAGAGGTTGAAGTCGTTGATGTACAGCGATCCCAAGTTGGCCTGGAGGGTGGTGAAGATGTCCGCCACCGATACCCCCAACACCTGGGCCTTGTCTCGATCCACGTCCAGGAAGTACTGGGGGACATTGGCGGAATAGGTGCTAAACACATCGGTCAAGGCCGGGTGCTGATTGGCGCCAAAGGCGAGACTGCGGGTGGCGGCGGCCAACGCCTGGGGAGATTCCCCCTGGAAATCCTGGAGCTGGGCTTCGATGCCCCCCCCGGTACCCAGGCCCGAGATGGGCGGCGGCGGAAAGGCAAAGGCCGTGGCCCCCGCCAAAGTGGCGAGCTCGGCGTTGATCTGCCGCAGGATACTGAACCAGCGCAGCTCCAGGGTCTGCCGCTCCTCCCAGGGGGTCAAAATGGGGATCATCAGCGCCGCGTTGGAGGCCGCCCCCGAAAGGATGCTGTAACCGGTGATCTCGATGATATCCGACACCCCCTCGATCTGGCGCAACCGCTCTGACACGTCGTCCACCACCGCCTCGGTGCGCCCCAAGGCCGCCCCGTCGGGGAGTTGGATGTTGACAAACAAC